>JAZDOA010000147.1:0-3930 GCA_043799175.1 Pseudomonadota bacterium
GCCGGCGACCCGCTCATGGACGGCCCCATCAACCCCCACGACATCCTGCACGTGAAGGGGGTGGCGGCCCTGCAGAACTACCTGGTGAACGAGGTCCAGGAGGTCTACCGCCTGCAGGGCGTCAAGATAAACGACAAGCACATAGAGGTCATTGTGCGCCAGATGCTAAGGCGGGTGCGGGTCAAGAAGTCCGGCGATACCCCCTTCCTCATGGGCGAGCAGGTGGAGAAGTCGCGCTTCGATCAGGAAAACGCCCTGGCGCTGGAGCGGGGCGGCAGACCGGCCACCGGAGAGCCCCAGCTCCTCGGCATCACCAAGGCCTCCCTCTCGACCGACAGCTTTATCTCCGCCGCCTCCTTCCAGGAGACGACGAAGGTGCTTACCGAGGCGGCCATTGCGGGCAGGGTCGACACCCTTCAGGGGCTCAAGGAGAATGTCATCATGGGGAGACTTATCCCCGCGGGTACTGGGGTGTTACGCTACCGGGAGGTCGGGGTTAAGGTCGAGCTGGGCGGCGGGGATTACGACTCCGATGACGATGCCCTGGCGCTGCCCGAACCTGAGCTTGAGCCTGAGAGAAGAGACTTGACAGTTTAAGGACTGTCCTGTAGCCTATGTAAGTTTGCTTCCTTGTGGAATTGCCTGCCACGCAGCCCATCGCGAAGGCTTTGGGCTGCGGGTTGTTTTTGTCGCTATTCCTGGGAGTGTTATGCCTGCCCTCGGACCATGCCTCAAGACATAGACAGAGGCAAGACGATGTGGAGGCGAGACTATGTGGAGGAATGATGCCGACGATTAATCAGCTTGTGCGCGAGGCGCGCAAGAAGGTTCGCGGAAAGGTGGCCACCCCGGCCCTGAAAGGCAGCCCCCAGAAGCGGGGCGTGTGCGTCAGGGTCTATACTTCGACGCCGAAGAAACCCAACTCGGCCTTGAGGAAGGTTGCCAGGGTGCGGTTGACCAACGGCATGGAGGTTACCACCTACATACCCGGCATCGGCCACAACCTGCAGGAGCACTCTGTGGTGCTCATCAGGGGGGGGCGCGTGAAGGATCTGCCTGGCGTGCGCTATCACGTCATCCGTGGCATCCTTGACGCTGTCGGCGTTCAAGACCGCAAGCAGGGCCGTTCCAAGTACGGCGCCAAGCGGCCAAAGTAAGCAAGGCGAGGGATGAGTAATGCCCAGGCGTAGAGAGGTTTCGCGGCGGGAAATAGCCGCCGATCAAAGGTACAACAGCAGGTTGCTCACTCGTTTCATCAATTGCATCATGAAGCGGGGCAAGAAGACGGTGGCGGAGCGAGTGGTCTACAGCGCGCTGGACAACGTCCGGCAGAAGCTGAATGATGACCCCTTGAAGGTCTTCGAGAAGGCCATGGATAACGTCAAGCCGGTCATCGAGGTAAAGAGCCGCAGGGTAGGCGGCTCGACCTATCAGGTCCCGATTGAAGTCCGCCAGGAGAGGCGGTTGGCGCTGGCCATCCGCTGGCTTATCAGCCACGCCCATTCGCGCCCTGAAAAAGGGATGGGTGCCAAGCTGGCCGGGGAGTTCATGGACGCCGCCGCAGGGCGTGGGGGCGCTGTAAAGAAGCGTGAGGATACCCACCGCATGGCCGAGGCCAATAAAGCGTTCGCGCATTATCGGTGGTAATGCAGCAGGCATCAACAACGTAGGAGTAAGTCGTGGGACGGCAGTTTCCCTTAATAAAATATCGTAATATCGGCTTCATGGCTCACATAGATGCCGGGAAGACGACGACGACCGAGCGCATTCTGTTCTATACGGGCGTTTCGCGTCGGATCGGTGACGTGGACCAGGGGACTGCCGTAATGGACTATATGGAGCAGGAGCAGGAGCGGGGGATCACCATCACCTCCGCAGCCACCACCTGTTCTTGGAAGGGCCACCGGATCAACATCATAGACACGCCGGGCCACGTGGATTTCACCATAGAGGTAGAGCGCAGCCTGCGGGTGCTCGATGGCGTGGTGGCCATATTCTGCGCGGTGGGTGGGGTGGAGCCCCAGTCGGAGACCGTATGGCGTCAGGCTGACCGCTACCGCGTGCCGAGGCTCGCCTTTGTTAACAAGATGGACCGCACGGGGGCGAACTTCGACGATTGCGTGGAGTCCATGCGCCGGCGTCTCAAGGGTATTTTCGTACCCCTGCAGATGCCCATGGGGGCCGAGGACGAATTCACCGGGGTGATCGACCTCATCACCATGCGCGCCTTGTTTTACGACGGGGCTGGCGGGCAGGACAACTTTCGGGTGGTGGAGATACCGGCGGAGTTCGGGAAGGCCGCCGAGGAGCGGCGGCAGGACATGCTGGCCGCCCTGGCGGATTTCGACGATGCCCTCATGGAGAAGTATCTCGACGGCGCCGACATCCCTGCCGACGACATCATGGCGGTGGTCCGGAAGGCCACTCTGACGCAACAGATCGTTGCCGTGTTGTGCGGCGCCGCCTTCAGGAATAAGGCCGTGCAGCCGGTGCTGGACGCGATCATAGACTATCTGCCCTCGCCTCTTGACGTTCCCGCCATTATGGGTCTGAATCCCCGAGGGGAGAAAGAGGCGCGCCAGGCCGAGGACGGCGCCTGGTTCAGCGGGCTGGCCTTCAAGATTGTCACGGATCCCTTCGTGGGGCACCTGACCTTCATCCGCGTCTATTCCGGCAGGCTGGAGGCGGGTTCCACGGTGTACAACGCCACCAAGGGAAAGCTGGAAAAGGTCGGTCGCCTGTTGAAGATGCACGCCAACAAGCGCGAGGAGATCGACGAGGTTTTCGCCGGGGACATCGTCGCCTCGGTGGGGCTCAAGCTGACCTCCACCGGCGACAGCCTGTGCGAGGAGGGACATCCGGTGCTGTTCGAGTCGCTCGAAATTCCGGAGCCGGTCCTGGCCATTGCCATAGAGCCCAAGACCAAGGCAGATCAGGCTAAGCTGCGCATGGCCCTCAACAAGATTGCCTGGGAGGATCCCTCCTTCCGGGTGCGGACCGACGAAGAGACCACCCAGACGATCATCGCCGGCATGGGTGAGCTGCACCTCGAAATCATTGTTGACCGCCTCCTGCGGGAATTCAGCGTGGGGGCCACGGTGGGCAGGCCGCAGGTGGCCTATCGGGAGACCGTCCTGGCCAGGGCGCGCGCCGAGGGCCGCTACGTGAAACAGTCCGGTGGTCGCGGTCAATACGGCCACGTCTGGATCGAGATCGAGCCCAACGAGCCTGGAAAGGGTTTCGAGTTCGAGGATGCCACCAAGGGCGGGGTTGTGCCCCGGGAGTACGTTCCTTCAGTCGAGAAGGGGATCCGTGACGCCATGGCTCGTGGCGTGCTGGCTGGCTCCCCCATGGTCGATATCAAGGCCAGGTTGCTTGACGGCTCCTATCACGAGGTGGATTCCTCCGAGATGGCCTTCACCATCGCGGCCTCGATGGCCTTCAAGGAAGCGGCGCGGCGGGCCAAGGTAGCACTGCTGGAGCCCGTGATGGCGGTCGAGGTGATCACCCCCGAGGAGCAACTGGGCGCGGTGGTCGGCGACCTGAGCAGCCGCCGGGGGCGCATCGTGGGGATAGAGCCGCGGCGGGGTACGCAGCGGGTGGAGGCCGAGGTGCCTCTGGCCGAGATGTTCGGTTACGCCACGGAGCTGCGCTCGACCACCAGCGGCCGGGCCACCTATTCCATGCAGTTTTCCAAGTACAGCCAGGTGCCTTCCTCGCTCCTGGATGACGTCAAGAAGGTCACAATCGCCGGGTAGGGCCGGCGTCTCGAGGTTTTTAGGAGGATTCGATGGCCAAGAAGAAGTTCGAACGCACGAAGCCACACGTCAACGTGGGGACTATAGGTCATATAGATCACGGCAAGACGACGTTGACGGCGGCCATAACCAGGGTGCTCGCTAGCAAGAAGATGGCGGAGTATGTTCCGTT
>JAZDOA010000176.1:0-3915 GCA_043799175.1 Pseudomonadota bacterium
TTCCAAGGTCCTCGAACCGTTCGTCCTGAGGTATCGAAGGACGAGCATTAAGTGACTGGGATCATTGAATCATTCTTTGTTCGTGCTTCTATACATCAGCACGAACGGGGATAGCTATATGACTTATTCAGACCTTCCTTAGTGTTGGCGGCCCTTGACTCCGTATCCCGGCTGCGTTAAGCAGGCGGAGTTACTTCATTTCCGAAGGAGGTTTTGTTGAAAACAGCTAACGTTGCGGGGTTGCTCCTGGCTGCCTTGTTGGTCTCCGCTCCAGCGGCCGCCAACGATGATGTCACGGCCAAGCCACAGGCTCCCAAGGTCTTGGCGCGCGTCGGAGACGTCAACATCACCGAGGACCAGGTTAACGAAATCCTCGACGGCACATCTCCCGCGGACAGGCCGCCGGATGTGAAGCGGCAGATCCTTGACAAGATGGTGGAACTCTTCGTGCTCGCCAACGAGGCGGAAAAGGCGGGCATGGAGAAGGACCCCCAGGTCCAGCGGCAGCTTCTACAGGCCAGGACGGTCATTCTGGCGCGCGGCGTTCATGAGCGCATGGCCGCGGATGTTAAGATTTCCGAAGAGGACGCCAGGCGGGACTACGAGAAAAACCTGGATAAATTCAGCGTCCCGGCGCAGTTCAGGTTGCGGCATATACAGGTGAAGACCAAGGCCAAGGCGGAGGCGATTCTGGCCCGGCTGAAGAAGGGAGAATCCTTCGAGAACATCGCCAAGAAAGAGTCACAGGACAGCTCTACCGCTCAGCGGGGCGGCGACATGGGCTGGCAGATCAGCGGCCGCATGGAGTCCGCTTTCGAGCGCGTAGCCACGGGGCTGAAGGCCGGCGAGGTAAGCAAGGGGCCCCTGCGGACCCCCATGGGCTACCACGTCATCAAGTTGACCGACATCCAGGAGGCCCACAAGATGGCCTTCGAGGAGGTCAAGGGCTATATCATGGACTCTTTGCAGAAGCAGGAGATGGAGCGGCTCCGCAAGGAGTTGGTCAAGAAGGCGGACGTGGAAATTTTCCTGGTGGACGAGCCAGCCGCCCAACCGGCCGAACCCTCTGAAGCCCAACCGGTCGAATCCCAGGACGGCCAGCCCAAAAAGGATGGTGCTGAAGGTCAGCCGCGGGAGGCCCCCAAGGACCAGCCAAGTGGACCCCAGGGAGACCCCACTGCCCCCAAGGCCGGTCAGCCCGCGGGATGAATCATTCTTCTATCGGGGAGAGGGTGAGCAGACTGTTCTCCTTCTTCCCGCCGCGCGATAATTCAATCGCGACCTTGTCTCCAATCTTGCGGTGTGAGAGAGCGTACTTCAACTCGCCGATGGAGTTGACTTCTTCGCCGTTGACGGTCAGGATGACGTCTCCGGGCTGGAATAGGGCCATGGCTGCCGGGCTGCCTGGCAGGATTTTTCCTATCCGCACGCCCTTGGTCTGGCCTTCGGCCGGCTCGCCGACAACGACGCCCAGTTTCGGCCGCTGCCCAGCCTCGGCGCCGGTGGTCAGCCAGACGTAGTCACCCAGGGGGCGCCCATAGTCAAACATGGGCACGGGAGGGCCGGGGCCGTCCGCCCAGGTCACGGCGTCAGCCTCCTGGAAGGCAACGACGCGGGAGGGAAGGCAGATTCGCCCGGAGACGTCATCGGGGATTCCCAGGCCATAATCCACGTGGCCGTTGCCGACGATGACGGCCAGCACCTGGGCGGCGCCGGGCTGTCTGAAGTAGTCAGTGATGGACTGGGCCATTGTCTCGTCCCAGACCCGTTGAGCTTCGTAGAATCTGTCGAAGCTGCTTTGATGATGCATCGGCCCTTGGTTTTCATACATGTGTGATCTGTAGTGGCGGTGCTCGTCCTTGCCGAGGTCGATTCTACCGGGGAGCTGGCCTCGCTCCTCGGTGGTAAGGTTGCCTATTCCCTCGCCCCCGACCTTATGGACTATCTCGTACGGGGCGTTCAGGGCCAGTATCTTCTCGCCCGTCTGCCGCGCGTGTTCCATTATCGGCTCGTAGTAGTTGAAGTCGAGACTCCAGGAATCCTCCCAGTTGGACTGCTTGAGCAACTCCTTGGTGTCGATCTTGCCGGCGGTCCAGGCGTCCAGCGCCTCCTGACCCGGGCGTTGAAACATTTCCATGCCGACGGCCACGGAGGGTACGCGTTGCTGGAGGGCTTCTATTATGGCAAGTTGGTTGTCGTGGTGGACCAGGTTGACATGGGTCTCTCCCATATAAACAATGCGGGCATGCCGCAGGTCTCGCAGCATCTCGTCGAAGCTTACCACCTTGCCTTCGGGCATCTTGATTATGACATCAGGCACCAGCGCCGGCTTGCTTTCCGTGGCGGCGGGGGCTGATGAGGCGGCAGGAGGAGCGGGGATGGGCTGCTCGGCGGCCTGCCCCCAGGCGGGAATACACAGTGTCAGGGCGCAGGGCAGGGCGAACAGCAGCCGGCCGGCGGCCAGGAAAACGCCGTTCATGGCGGATGATTTTCTCAAGAGGGCTCCTTTCGAGGGTGCGTTTTTTTCTGGCGCCCCGCTGATTCGAGTATAGACGACTCTTGCCCGGCGGGTGAGACATTTCAAGGGGAAACTGCCATGCGACCAAGAAGCCTCTTCTGTCTTGCAGCCGTGCTGCCGTTGCTTTGGGCCGCCAGCGGCGGTGCCTGGGCCGCCGAGGAAACGGCCAGGTTTCGGGTCGCCGCCCATGATCTCCGGCTGAGCATAGGACCGGAAGACCACAGCCTGAAGGGGCAGGACCGGCTGATTCTCTCCAGGCCGGTACCAGCTCGCGGTGGAGAGATCCTGCTGCTCCTGCACCAGGGTCTCGATATCACCAGGGTCACCCCCGGCACGGCGGCCAAGGCGAAGCAGGGCGCCTGGGGCGAGGCGGCCGGCTGGGTTGTCAGCCTGCCCGCCGGGGTCAGGGAGGTCCTGGTGGAGTATGGTGGGCTGATTTACGACCCGCCGCGGCGTGGCCAGCGGGCGGGGCTGGCCACCGAAACCAGCGGAATAATCTCCTCGGAGGGCCTGTTCCTGCCGCATGCCTACGGCTTCATGCCCTGGGAGCCGGGAGGGCGGGCGCGGGTGTCGGCGTCCGTGGATACCGAAAAGGGCTTTGAAGTGGTGTCCACGGGGAGGCTGGCCGCCAGGCAATTGGAGGGCAGGCGCGCCGCCTGTCTCTGGGAGACGGACGGCACGGACGATTCCTTCCTGATCGGCGGGCCGCTCAAGATGCACGAGGACTCGGCCGCGGGGGGCCGGTTCTACATCTACCTCTACAAGGAGGACGCCGGGCTTGCCCCCGCCTATGCCGCCCGGCTGAAGCAGTTGTTGCCCTTCTATGTCGGCCTGTTGGGTAAGTATCCTTACGAGAAGTTCGCGGTGGTGGAAAACTTCTTCCCCACCGGCTATGGCTTCCCCTCCCTCACCCTCCTGGGCAAGCAGGTGGTGCGGCTGCCTTTCGTGCTGGAGGGCTCGCTGGCCCACGAGTTCGTCCATTCCTGGTGGGGCAACAGCGTCAGGCCCAAGGACTCCAACTGGGTGGAGGGGCTTACCGCCTACCTCAGTGACTATCTCCTGGTGGAGCGGAAGGGTCCGGACGAGGCCCGCGCCGAGCGCCGCCTCATGCTGGAGCGCTACTCGGCCTACGCCGGGCGCATCGAGGAGTCGCTGGCCTCCTTCACCGAGCCGGGCGACCGGCTGAACGACGCCCTTGGCTACACCAAGGGGGCGCTGGTCTTCCACCAGCTGCGCCAATGGCTGGGGGACGAGGCCTTCTTCGAGGGCCTGAGAATAGTGGCGGGCCGCCACCGGGACGGCAGCGCCTCCTGGGCGGATCTGCGGGCCGCCTTCGAGGAGTCTTCGGGCAAAGACCTGAAGTGGTTCTTTACCCAGTGGGTGGAGTGGCCGGGAGA
>JAZDOA010000179.1:0-2769 GCA_043799175.1 Pseudomonadota bacterium
AGCAGTTAGCCTCACCCAATAGATTGACAAGGGCAGTAGAAACGGGCAGATTATAAGCCGCATTGAGGTGGCACCGTTTAAAGCCACCACCTTTGGTCGGTTGTAGTTGACGTTGATTAATCGATTAATCCGGCACGGTGCAGGTTACCGGTGAGGGCCGCTTCTGTTGAAAGAGAACTCGACCGCTGCCTTTGCCGGCTTGCCGCCTATTTCCAGCACGGGATAGGCAAGGAAATTTATCGGGCCTGACGTGGGCCCCGGATCAACGACCAGATCGCGGCCGCGGCTGAGTTCGAAGCGGTTTGCCGGATGGCGGCCAAAGTAATAGGTTGCCAGACTCGTATACTTGTTGCCCTCGCTGATGTCAACAGGCCACCACTTGCCTTCGGCAAAGAACTCCGCCCAGCAATGATAGCCGTCTATCCCGCCCTCGTGCCGCTCCGAAGGGATGGCCGCGCCGATGGCGAAGCGCGCCGGGATGCCCACCGACCTTGCCAGGGCAATGAAGTAGGAGTGGACATCCGTGCAATTGCCGGTGCGGGCGTCGCAGGCGTAGACCGCGTCGCCTTTACCCCAGCCGTCGCCGTACTTGATGTAGCGCATGCGGTCGATGACGTGGTCGTAGAGCGCCCGGGCGCGCACCAGGTCGCCCGTCTTGCCCTCGACGACCTGCTCGGCGATACGGCGGAAATTCTCATTGATCGGCACCAAATGCTCCGGGTTAAGGTATTTTCGTTGGTCGGGCGTCGGCGCCGCATAGGCGGCCTTCTCCAGGCGCTGCACCTGATAGCGGATTTCGACCTTTTTGCCGCTGTCCTCCGGACCAAGATCGAGCAAAAGGACTCTGTCGCCGTATTTACGCTCCTGCAATACCCTTTGCTTCCCCGGAGCATTGATGGATGTCACCTTCACCGTCTGGAACGAGTCCGTGGACGCCAGAGGAAGCCACATACGGGCGGTACGGGTTATTTCGGGCAGTGTGGCCCGGTAGAAAAACTCGAACTCGTCGCGGTCTCTGATGACACCAAGGTGGCCTTCTGAAGCCTCTTTCAGGGGGATGCGATGCCAGGTGCCATCACTTTGTTGCTCCCAGGCGTAAAAGGGCTGGCCGTTTAGCTTGTGGACGGTCGTTTCGGTGACCTTCATCCCCGCCGGCTCACCGGCGAGAAAGAAATCAACGTCATAGACGTCGCCGCTGATATCCGCCAGGTCCACGCAGGCGAAATAGCGGTGAGGCCCCAGTTTCGACAGGTATTCGGTGTGGACTCGGACCAGCTTGAGACGGAGTTCCTTATTGCGGAAGGTTAACTTGAAATATCCTCCGTCCCGGCGGACCTGCTCCTCGATGTGCCTCTCGATGCCTGCCTGGATCTCGGCGGTTGGCGCCAAGTTGGCCACGGGCGGGAAAGACGCGGCCGGCGCGTCTTGCCCCTCTTGCTGCCCGCAACCCGCAAACACAAGGCAAACTACCACCACCGCTGACATTATCGTTCGCCAGCTCATTGAAGTTCCTTGCCTGGGCCACTAGGCCTCGTTCAAGAGCACGGATATTACTTCGGATGCTCCGACTTTGGTTGGTCCCCCTTCGGGTGTTCCGGCTTCGCTGGCTCCGGGGCAGGGGGCGCAGGTGTTGCCGGGGCCGGGGTTACCGCCGGGGTCTGGGGCGCAGCTTTCTCGGCTTTGGCCGGCGGGGCCGCCGGTTTGGCGGGGGCTTTCTTCTCTTCCCCGCTGCCGCAGGCCAGCACCAAACCCAACATTGCTCCGATTAGCAAGATCCCAAATTTTTTCATTATAAGCACCTCCCGGTGAGATTGAGTGTTGCCATGACCTGAGTAATGGTGATTGCTCCTTTTATCAAGAACCCACCGCCGTTAAGGCGAGGATGAATTCAGTCCTCCACTGCAACAAACATAATGCTTCATTCTGCCATGTCAACGAAACTTACCCATGAAAAACAGATTTAGGCGTACGCCCGAGCCCAGGTAAAACCTATCCTGAAAATCCCGAAGTATTCGCCGCCAAGATTCTGAGGTACAGGGGGATTTCTCCGCTTTCCCTTGCACTGACCTGCCGCGGTCCCTATCTTTTTCTTAAGCTCTTATGGGGAAGGAGATACTGCCATGCCGTTGGAAAAGCGTTTGAAAGGCAAGCGGGTGGCGATTTTGGCCGAGGATCTCTATGAAGACCTGGAGTTATGGTATCCGTTGCTGCGCCTGCGGGAAGAAGGGGCCGAGACGGTGGTGGTGGGGCCCGGGGAGGCCGCCGAGCACCACGGCAAGTACGGTTACCCCGTGAGCGTGGATAAGGCCGTCCGGGACGTGGACGCGGCGCAGTTCGACGGGGTCATCATCCCGGGGGGGTATGCGCCGGATCGCCTGCGCCGCCAAGGGGCCATGGTCAAGTTCGTGCGGGAGATGGCGCACCATGGCAAGGTCGTGGCCGCCATCTGCCATGGACCCTGGATGCTGGCCTCCGCCGAAGTGGTGGCCGGGAAGAACGTCACCTGCTTCTTTGCCATCAAGGATGACTTGGTCCACGCCGGGGCCACCTACCGGGATGCCGAGGTGGTGGTGGACGGCAATCTCATCACCTCCCGGCGGCCCGCGGACCTGCCGGCCTTTTGCGACGCCATCATTACCGCCCTGGGAGGCGAGGTCCGGTGTCCCTCGTGCCAGATGGTCCTGTATCGCGGCCAGCCATGGGATTAGTGGGACAGCCCCGGGACAGGCCATGGGACATTTTTCAGAGGAGATTCAGCTAATTCATTAA
>JAZDOA010000197.1:0-7217 GCA_043799175.1 Pseudomonadota bacterium
GCCACCTGACCGACACGCCGATTCTGGCCGCCGGCCAGGTAACAAAGATAGAGTATGGCACTGAAGAGGTATATAAACACCACATACGCCAGAAGTTTGGCGTTCATTTCAGCACTCCTTTGAGCGTCTCCGAAAGCGCCGCGAACTCGGTCTCGAACCCCGGCCGATTCTTGTTGGTCCGCCCTCCCATCTGCACTAAAGTCTTGCCGCCCTTGGCCGCGGCGGCCCGAACCCACAGGCGCCGATGAGACATGAAGAATGCCACCAGGAAGCCCAGAACCATCAGGGTGCAGCCTCCCCAGACCACCCATACGCCCAGATCCCGTGACACCTCGAGCCCGGTGAAGTATCGCCTCTCGACTTTATCCGTGGCGTAGATGTTCTCTCCCCCGCGCTCGGAGTCAAACTCGGGTTGGCGCTCCAGCACCCAGAAGTCCGCTATCTTGCCGCCAGGAAACTCCTCGCGCAGCCGGAAGGCGGGCCCGAGGTTCGCCAGATCCTTCTCGTACTCGGTTATGCCGACGAAGCCGCCGCCGGGAAGCGCGACACCCCGATTCAGGCCCGGCATCTTTAGGACGGTGGCGGCCCCACCGCTTCTGGAACGCACCTTCAGCGTGACGCCGCTCAAGGCGACTTCCCCATAGTCAGCCTGGTAGAAGTGGTAGCCCCCGTAGATCAGGGGCGAGTTGACCACTACCGGCCTGGTGGCGACCACCTTGCCGCCATCGATGACACTCAGCACCGATTTGTATTCCTTCGGCATGTTCCCCTTGGCGTCATAGAAGCTGACGGCGAAATCGTCCAGGCGAATGCTGAAGGGAAGGCTGACCTTTCGTTCAGGGTTTCGAAGGAAGAAGGAATCCACGGTGTTGCCCTCGGGGATGCGGACCGCCCCGCGCACCCCCCACGCCAGGCCGATCATGGCGCCCGCCATCACCAGGATTATGCTGGCATGTACGACGTATACCCCCAGACGGCTGACACGGCCCTTCTCGGCATACAGGACCACCGCCTCGTCAGCGGCCCCCTCACCCTGGGCCAGCAGCCGCGGCGCGGGAACCCGCATGCGCCGGAGAAGCTCACCACCCACCACCCCGACCACCAACGACGCCACGACGCCCAGTACCATCCTCTCGTCATCGCTGACCAGGAGTCCGATGAATACCCCGAGCAGCCCCGCGATCAGGGCCAGCATGAACAACGGCGCGGCCTTGGTGGTAAACCTGGCGCGAATCACCAGCGCCAGGCGAGAGGCGACCTCGGCCGGGGCCAGCGTGGTGTGAAAACTGGCATGTTCATGCTGCCGGCTGAAAAAGCCCTCATCAATGCGATAGTCGGGCGGGGACATGGCCTTGAGGCTGGCTGGGAGCCGCTTCAGCGAACACACCAGCAGGTTGAGGATGAGCAGCGCCAACAACGGGACAAACCAGGCGGAGTGGAAGAGATCGGTCAGTTGCAGCGACCGCAGCAGCTCAGCCCTTGCCTGCCCATAGGTCTCGACGTAGGCGGCGGGACTGTCGTTCTGCGGAATCACCGTGCCCACGATGGAGGTCGCCGCCAAGGCAATGAACAGAACGACCGTCAGTTTCACGGAAGAAAGGAAATCCCAGACCTTCTGCCCGAAGCCGGTGTCGTGGCGATCGGCATTATTCTGGCGACCGGCATTCTGGCGATTCGTGGCGTCTATGGACAAGTTGGACAATCTCCCAATCCCAGCCGTCGCTTCAGGACAGCTAAGGCCGCTATCTCAAATAAACCCTACAGCCCCCGAAGTCAATGCGCCAGCCAGATCAAAAGCACGGCGCGCCCCCTGGGGGGGGACGCGCGCGATAATTCCAGCCCAGCGGGCCCGCGGGGCTTTACCTCCGCCATTTCAAATCACATGGGCCGCTGTGGCACGAAGACCTCTATACGATTATTCAGCCTATCCACCACGAAGACCCTGTTGGCATCGTCAACGGCTACATAGGCGGGCCCGTTGAAGCTGCCCTCCTTCCAGCCGTATGCCCCCATCCGCCACATCAGGTGACCCTCCAGGTCAAAGACGGACACCTGGGCGCGGTGACTGTCCAAAACATAGATGTTGCCTTGTCGGTCAATGGCCAGACTGACGGGGAAATCAAAAGCGGCTGACTCCCCGCCTCTCGACCCAAAACTCCGCAGCAGCTTTTGGCCGCCGTCAAAAACGTGGACCAGCCCCCGCAGGGTCTCCAGGGCGCACACGTTGCCCCGCCGGTCCACCCGGACGTCCGAAAACCCGGTAAACCCAGACGCGCTGACCGTGAATTCCCGCTCGTAGCGCAACTCCGGCGAGAGGACGACTATCCGCTTCTGCGCCGCGTCTATGAGGTAAACCCGGTCATCTGGACCCTTGCAGAAGCGCCCCACCGCGAATCGGTCGGCCCGCGGCATGCCTTCCAGAACCACCGGGGTGGCCGTCTGGCCGGCGACATCGCACAGGGTAAGCGTGCGCTTTCCGCGCTCGGCCACGAGATACTTGCCTTCCGCCAGCTCGGCCACGCAGAAGGGATTGGTGAGCTTGCCGCCAGCGTCGAATTTACCCTGATATTTGAACTTGTCGCCATCCGCGCTGAAGAACAGCAACCGCCCGTTGTTTGTATCCGCCAAGGTGAGACACTGGCCGAGGCTCAGACCCGAGGGAAATCCAAAGACCCCGGTGTCCTGTTCGCCGTATAGCGATACCAGCAGCTTTACCGGGCCGGACTCGACGGCCCCCGCCGGCCCGCATAAGACCTGCCCCGCCAGAGATCCCGCCACGACAGCCATACCCAAAGTTTTCAGAGGGTTCATGTCCGGCCTCCTAATACTTGTGACATTCGATGCACAGGGCGCGCTTGCCGTCGAGGTGGAGCATGAAGTCCTCCTTGGGGCCGTGCATCTTGTGGCAGGAGATACACTGCATGTATTCCCGATTTCGATGATCCACGGCCTTCTCGCCCACGGGATGGGTAATACGGTGCTGCCGCTTGTGGCAACCCTGGCAGACATGTTCCCGACCAGATCTGAGGTAGAGGCCCTGCGCGGAGGCATGCGTCTCATGACAGGCGCTACATTGCCGCTTCAGGATCGGCTCGCACTTGGGGACCACTGTCTTCTCGCCCTCGGTCATGCGGCGCTCCGTGTCGGTGTGACAACTGAAGCACAGCCGGCTCTCCACCCCAGCCAGCCGCTCCTTGGAGGTGGCCGCGTGCGGGTTATGGCAGCGGGTACACGACTCGCTCTGGATGATGTGCTGATTGGCCCGCTCGAACCAGGCGGATCGTTCCTTGTGGCAGGACAGGCAGAGGCTGGTTTCGCCGGCCTTGAGGGTCAACCGCCCTCCCTCTATGGCGCCATGACACGCGTCACACTTGCCCGTGAGGAAGTCTTTGTGACCATAAGTCCCCAGCAGCGAACGGTTGGCGGAGGCGTGCGGGCTGTGGCAGCCGGTACATGACATCTGCCGGGTCAGGGCGCTGATAGACACCCCGTTGGCCTTACAACGAGGCTCGTGGCAGCCCGTGCAGAGCGCCACCACGTTCTTACGCAGCAGGTTCGGCTCCGCGGCATAGTGCGCCTGGTGGCACGACAGGCACTTGCCATCGGAGAACGGGGGGTTCCGATGAACCGCCAAAAGCTGCTTTTCCACCGTCTTATGGCAGGACAGACAGAGCGGCTTGACGTCCTGGCGCAGCAGGGCATTCCCGCAGGCGTGAGGATCGTGGCACTGCGTGCAGGCCCCTTGCCTCAGGGCCGTATGAACCACCTTGCCCTGGGCTTCGACCTTCATCTGCTTATGGCAGCCGTAGCAGACGTCGTCAATCGCCCCCGACAGCAGACCCTTCGCGTCCGAGGCATGCGGATTATGGCAGGCCACGCAGTTCTCGTCGCGTACCGGAGCGTGCACTTTCTTGCCGGCAAGTTTCGCCTTCAGATAGTCGTGACAGCGAAAGCACTTCGTGGCCGCGCCGCCCGCCACCGCGACCTGGGGCCGCCCCCAGGCCATCACAAAGGCCAGCGTCAGGAATCCAGCAACCGTGAGTATCTTGCGAGTCAAGCCAGTCATGTTATGCCCCTCCCTCATGACACGCCTTGCACTCACGCTTGGCGAACGGGTCATGCTGTTGGCTCTTTACCAGGCCGGGCTTCTCCGAAAAGTGCGGACGATGACATCCCAGACAGGACGCCGCCCGCAACTGGATGCCGCCATGAGCCTTGCGGCTGGCCTCATCGGCCGGGTGGCAGCGCTGGCACAACCCTGGATCGTCCCCAGTCAAGAGGCGCGCGCGGTCCGATACGTGACCGCGGTGACACTCCAAACACCGGCCCTGCTTCGCCGGCGCGTGTGATCTCTTACCCTTCAGCCCCTCGGAGACATCCGCGTGGCACGCGCCACAGACCGTCTGAGTATCTCCGGCGAGCAATCTGTCCTTCGTTACCGTGTGGGGGCTATGACACGAAACGCAGCGACCAGCCCGCACCGCGCTATGAACCGAACGCGCCTTCTGCTGCGCCGTGACCACGCCCTGGTGGCACTTGGCACACAGCCGATCCGACTTGTCCATCTGCTGGGAGGGATAGGCGGAGGCATGTGGGTTGTGGCAGACAAGGCAGTCCTTCTTCATGTAGGGGCCGTGCCCGCCGGACTTTGAAGCCTCCTGGTAAGGCCCACCGTGGCACGACAGACAAACCTGCCCCCCCGGTTCCTTCAGCAGATTAGCGTTGGCACCGGAATGGGGCCGGTGACAACCCAGACACTCCCGCTTACTCACCGGAGTGTGGATATATATGTTGAAGAACGATTCTTGTTCTTCCTTGTGACACCCATAACAGAGCGCGCCCTGCTCGCGAAGCAGGAGCTTCCCCTGGCTGGACACATGGGCATCGTGGCAGTCCAGGCAGCTTGCCTCCGCGAAGGGACCATGCTGAACCTTCGCGGTACGCTCTTCCTTCACCTTTGCATGGCAGCCATAGCACAACTCGGGCACGGTCTTGTCCAGCAGGCCCTTTTCTTTGGCGCCGTGCGGATTGTGGCAGGCCGTACAGCCCTTCTCCTTCAGCGGGTTGTGTACGCCGGACCTGGCGGATGCCCCCGCGAGATCCTTGTGGCAGCCCGTGCAGAACACCTGTTCCGCGGCGGGGGTTTCGGCCTTGAAATCACTGGCGTGAGGGTCGTGGCAGGCCGAGCAGTTGCCCTCTTTCACGGGCTGATGCACCCGACCTTCACTGAACCCAGCCATTTCCTTCTTGTGGCAGCCCTCGCACAACGCGGGCTGACTGCCCTTCACCTTGAAGCTGCCGGCCGACTCGTGGCAGGCCGAACACTCGGCCTTCCTCACCGGGGCATGAACGCTCTCCCGCAGCAACCCTTTGGCCCCGCTGGACGAGTGAGAAGCATGGCAGGCGGTGCAAGCGCGGGTTTTGGCCTCGTAAGGGTTGTAGCCGCCGTGGGCGGAGGCAAAGGCGGAATCCGCCTTGTGGCAGTCCGCGCAGAGCTGCTTTTGGGGCTTGACCAGACCCGCCGGCGCCGCGGAGCCGTGCGCGTCGTGGCAACTGACACAGCCCTTGCCGGCGGCAAGAGGCTGATGCTTGGAAGCGCGACTGAAGGAATCCTGGGCATGGCACTTGAAGCACAGCCCATCTCCCGCCTCGCGCAACAGATGAGGACTGGCCGAGGAATGCGGGCTATGACACGTGATGCACCTTCCCTTGGTCAGCGCGCCGTGCACATGGGCCCGGCTGCCCTCGACGGCCTCTTTTTTGTGGCAGATGTAGCACAGGTCCGAGCCGCGTTTTTTGAAGCTCGCCACCGCTATGCGGCCGTGCCTCTCGTGGCAGCCCTCGCACTTACCGGCCTTTACCGGGGAGTGCTGCACCTTGGCGGCCTCCAGGTCTTTCAAGACCTTGGGATGGCACTCCTGGCATTCCTTCGGCTTGAACGCGCCCTGGCTTTTGAGGTCGGAACCAGTCCGGCAGGACACAACAGCCAGAAGAACAACGGCAAAAACAGCCCCTAGGATGAACAACTGACGTTTAATAACCACGATTCGGCCCTCTTTCAGCGCGGAAAGTCATAGGCTAAACGTTGCAGACTTCCTACCAGACATCGCACTTGTTTGTCAAGACTCACTTTGGCGAGCTGTCCGGGGGAAAGTAGCGCCGCACCAACACCTCGATGCTCTCCTCGTTTATCTCGATGGTCGCGCCCTGGCGAAGCTCGTCCGCAACCGCGCGGCTCGCCGCCTTCTCCTGCTCGCGGTAGAGGTCGGCGAGCAGCCTCTCGCGAACATCCGGCAGCGTGAAGTAATCCTTCTCCTCCTTGGCTTCCATCTTGATAATGAGGTATTTGCTTCCGGATGGGATTGCTCCGCTGGTCTCTCCCACCGCCAGGCCCTTCACGGTGCCGGCCATGTCCTTATTCAGCGAGTCTTCCTTGACCCAGCCCATCTGGCCGCCCTTCTCCGCGTGGTCGTCGGTGCTCCTGGCACGGGCCAGCCATGCAAAATCGGCGCCCTGCTTGAGTTCGTCCAGTATCCGTTCGGCGTCTTCCTGGGTATCAGCCGAGATCTGACGCAGTTTGAAGGTCAGAGGCTTGAGGTACTCCTCTTTGTGCGCCTCGTAATAGGCCTCTTGCGCCGCCTTGTCCATGTGCAGTCGCGGCCCGACCACCTGACTCTTATACATGCCAAGAACGGTGTCGCGTTCAAATGACGCCACCCCCGCCGCGGTACCTTTGTCCGTAAGCTCGTAGTGCCGTGCCAGGGACTCGGCATCGACCACCTTCGAGTTGGCCCATGAGGCTATGCAATTCCGGGCGGCTTCCTTGACAGTCAACTCGCCGAGGGACTTGGCGGAATTGGCTATCGCGGTGGCCACCTCCCCCAGGGTCAGCTTATCCTCGCCCACCTGGGCCAAGACCCGGGTGTCCTTGGTCAGGTCTCCGGAAAGACCCTCAACGGCCGGGGGCAGTAAGTCCAAGAGCTTCTCATCAACCTGAACATGCTTTGCCCGCAGCTCCGCCAGATACTCATTGCTGCGCTTCTCCTCCGCCCCTTTCTGAAGGCCCTTCTCGATGCCGGCCCTGAATTGTCCGAGATCCTTCTCGTCGGCCGGCCGCCGGGCGGTGACTTTCACCACCAGGAAGGGACCCTCGCCCAACGGCCCCAACACCTCGCCAGGCTTCGTCTCGAAGAGCGGCGCGAGCGTACCGCTCGCCT
>JAZDOA010000216.1:0-2502 GCA_043799175.1 Pseudomonadota bacterium
ACAAAACCGCTCCGGCCTTTAGCAGGTGTCCTGGCTGCGGCCACCTCTACTGGCGGGGCACCCATTACGCCGGAATCAGGGAACGCTGGGCCCGGCTCAGGGGACTTTCCTGCGGGGATTGAGAGCCCGGGGGCCTTGCGCCAATCTCCGCCCGCCCGGTCCGTCCAAGCCTGGCAACCCAACTCAGGTTCAAAGGCAGGGTGGCGCCCGGCCACGGTGCCCGGCCCTAGTCCGTAAATAAGACCCTCTCGATGCCTGTAGTTTACGGGATTTCCTTAATAACAGTAACGATTGTGGCAGGCAGGACAACCACATGAGAAAAACACCTAATGGGTGAAAAAGGAGTTGACGTGATTTGGTCTTTATGTATAATTGGATATTATGATAAAGAGACCACAACGCGTCAGTCGGATCCGTCGACGCCTGCAGCAGATCCCGGTCGAACTTAGCGAGGCTTTGGATGGGGTTGTCAAGCAGCGGGCTCTGCTGAAGGGCTACGTGTACCACTCGCGGCGCCGTTGCGGCAAGGCCTCCTGTCACTGTGCCAAGGGAGAGCTGCATGAAGCGTTGGTGTTGGCCACAAGTGTGGGTGGTCGGCGTACGACACGCAGTTTGTCGGGTCCCGGTGCGCAGAAGGTAGCGCGTCTTGCAAACAACTACCGGAAGTTTAGGGATGGTCAAAGGCGTTTTAGGAGAGGTGTGGATGAAGCGTTGCGGCTGATGGCTGAGCTGGAGGAGTTGCTGGCCGAGGAGCTAGCGGCGGGAGAGGCCCCGAGGAGGAAGCAAGGGCGATGAAGAAGGGTCGGGTTAAGAGCAGTCTGGAGCCGTGGGATATTGACGAAGATCGAGTGGATGAAGGTGTGACCGCCTACGCCGGGCTGCCGGTGGTTGTAGAGGCGTGGTATGGGTTTGGGATGGACGGTGCGTGCCGTAAGCACCTGAAGTTGAGAGAGAGGCAGAAGGGGTTATCGGATTGGGAATGGGCTGAAGTAGTGACGATATTGTTGATGGCGGGCGGCCGAGACGCGGAGGATGTGGAAGCGTTGAAGCATGACGCAGGCTTAGGGCGTGTGTGGCCGCTGATCGGGAAAGCATCGGCACGTTCGCTGCTCAACTACCTGCATCGGTTTCACGACCCGAAGATCCCGAAGGGCAAACAGGGTCGAGCACGGATCGTTAAAGAGAGTGCCGGTCTGTTGGGGTTGGGGAAAGTGAACCGTCACCTGATAGGTCATTTGCAGATGCGGGTACCCCAGAGCGAAGCGACGGTAGACATCGATGCCTCAGTGCACGAGAGCCATAAGCGAGAGGCTTTATGGACGTATGAGGGAGTACGAGGTTATCAGCCGGTGATAGCCTACTGGGCTGAGCAGGGAGTGATCCTGACGGATCAGTTTCGCCACGGCAATGTGCCTGCGGGGATGGGTAATCTGGGATTGGTGAAGGAGGCGTTGGGAGCCCTGCCTGAAGGGGCAGGTGTGAGACGAGTGCGTGGCGACAGCGCACTGTATGAGCAGGAAGTGCTGCGGTGGCTGGATAAGGAAGATGTGGAGTTTGCGATCAGTGCGGATGTGAGCAATCAACTAAAGCGGCAGATGTTAGCCACTGATGAGAAGGAGTGGAAGCCGTATGTGAAGCTGACCTCCAAGGGCGATTGCATTGAGACGGACAAACAATGGGCGGAGATCACGTATGTGCCCGAGGAGCGAAGGCCTAAGAGAGGCGACCGGCCGTTTCGATATATAGGCATTCGTATTCCGAGGAAAGAAGTGGATCTTTTTGAAGGTTCCTATAGACACTTCGCGGTGGTGACGAACCGTTGGCAGATGGAAGGCGATGAGTTATTGAACTGGCAACGGCAGCGGTGCGGGACGGTGGAGTGGGCGCATGATTTGTTGAAGAACGACTTTGGTGCGCGAGTGTTTCCCTGCGGTAAGTTTGGGGCCAATGCTGCTTGGTATCGGTTTAACGTATTGGCATTCAATCTAAAGGTAGTGCTTACGAGGGTGGGATTACCGGAGTACGTTCGTGCCCGACCGCATACGTTGAGGATGCAGCTGCTACATCTGGCCGGTCGTGTGGTGTCGCATTCGAGAAGGCTGTCGACGGTCTTCGGCCGGGACAGTGACCCCAACCGCGGGCATCTGCTGGACTGTCGTTCACGGGTAGTCCATGTGCCGGCCTGATCGGCCGGCTCCCACCGGCTCAGAAACCCCACCCACCCCCAACCATGTGCCATCTGCCCCCCCAACCTGTCTTTTTGCTGATCTTATTTACGGATTAGGGTTCCCAAGCCGCGCCTTGACATGCGGCGCCGGCGGTGTTAGCGTACGCTGCTGGTCAAGAGTAAGCACAAGTGACGCCACAGCTTCCGCGCAAGGAGGACACAATGGCTAGATTGGACTATCCGGCTGGCGCTATCGGCGAGGAAGAGGTTGAGAACGCCGGCTTCTTCACCAGATGGGTGTGGGTCTACTTCAGCCCACGCAAGGCGTTCACGGC
>JAZDOA010000217.1:0-2581 GCA_043799175.1 Pseudomonadota bacterium
CGCAACACACCACCGGCCGCCGTGGCTCCCCCGCCGGCCAACCTGCTTCAGCAGGAGAAGGAGTTGATCCAACGGGTCCTGGCCTCCTGTAATTGGAACAAGTACCAGGCAGCCAAGCAACTTGGCATCAGCCGCTCCACCCTCTACGGCAAGCTGAAGAAGTTCGACCTGAAGGTCTCCTGAGTCACCGTCCGCTGACCGGACAGCCCCGACGCATTCCCAAAAAACATCAGGCCAATCCTTCACTACTCCCCCAACTGACGGGCGGCTCGCGGCAGTTCGTCGAAAAGGGCCTTTCATACCAGTTGCCATCAAGGTGATGAACCGGCCTTCGCCGGCAACGGTTCCGGGTGAGCGGGAGCGTCGCGGAGGGGTGCCCCGCGGTAGTCTGGCCAGGATCGGGTCGGTTGGTCAGGGCCCGACCTCGAGCCATTATGCCCAGACGGGGTCGGGGTCAAAGCCAAAAAATATAACAATATAGGTAGGTTTAATGCATCCTTTGCCAGCTGGCCTGCTCTTTGCTTCTGCCATTGTCAAGGAGGTGCGTATGGGTCCCGTGGATCCCGAAGAGTGGCTGAAGGCGAATAAAGTAAACATGCTCGCGTGTCCGAAGCAGCCGGGCAACCTGAAAATATCCAGAAACTCGTGCGCCCAGCGCTTCGAGAGCGCCAACAGCAAGCGGATCGATTCACTTCCGGAAACCACGGATTATTTCTTCGCGCTGAAGGAAAACTTCAAGGCCTGCAAGGAATGCTCGATAGGGGAAGATAACTACGTGTCAATATATCCGGCGGATGAGTGCCTGCCCGCCTGACCCTTGGTTCAGGGTCACTCCACGGCGGCCCTCGGCTCCCGGATCGACTGCCACGAGCGCATCGGAAAGGGGCAAATCGGGGAGAGCGGCATGAGGGCCTTACTCACCCATCGTGTCCTGGCCCAGGTCCCCGCCGTAATGGAGACCCCCAAAGACGCCCCGGACGCCGATGAGCGGAACATGGAGGCCGCCAGGCGCGGGCATCCTGACCATTCGCCGCTCCCTTCAGGCGCCGCCGCCGGGGCCATGTTTTGACGTTGAATCTCCTGCTGGTTGTCCTCCGCCCACCAGTCCTCTGTCGCGCACCCTTGACAGCCGCCGTCCGGCCTATTATTGTGCATAAGCACATTGAATGGGGAGGGGGACTTCTTGCCGCGCCGCCACCGCATGCGCTGTTGCCAAAAATTCCTCGGCGCCGACACCGTCTACAAGCCACGGGCCGTTCCGCTCGACAGTCTGCCCATAGTGGACCTGGGCCTGGACGAGCTGGAGGCCATGCGCCTGTGTGACGTCGAGGAGATGCAGCAGGTCGAGGCCGCCGAGTGTCTTGGGGTGTCTCGGGGCACGGTGCAGCGGCTGCTCTGGAGTGGGCGCAAGAAGCTGGTCGGGGCCGTGGTCAGTGGCCACGCGGTGCGAATCGTGGGCGGCGGCCACATCGTGGAGGGTTCTGGAGGCTCGAGGGGAAGTCGCTCCCCATGCGGGGACGTGGATTGAAATAAATAATGAAGAAGGAGCGGGAGCATGCGAGTAGCGGTACCATCCAGCCTGCCGGGTGGCCTGGACGCGGCGATGTCGGGCCACTTCGGCCATTGCGAGGCTTTCACCATCATCACCCTTGAAGATGCTGCCATCACGGGGGTGGAGATCTCCGAGAACGGCCAACATGAATCCTGTGGCGCGCCGGTGCGGCACCTGGCCGAGGTGGGGGTTGAGGCCCTGATCGTGGGCGGCATCGGTATGCGCCCTCTCGATATGCTGCGGGGGCAGGGCATCGGGGTCTTTGTCAGCCGGGCCGCGACCGTCCGGGAGGCCGTGCGGGCCTTCACCCGCGGCGACTTGCCGAAGTTCGACGACTCCTTGGTCTGCGGGGGCTCCCATGGCCCCGGCGGCTGTCAAGGGCATAAGTAGTGACGGAGCTGTAGCCGAAAAAAAAGAACCTCCTGACACCACCCTCTGGCCAGGCGTGGCCGCGCCTGCGTCGCCCCTCATGCGGGGGCGTGGATTGAAACCCAGGAAGGAGAAACCACGGATGGCAAAAATCGGTATTATCAGCTGCCAGAAGATCAAGGACGTCCACTGTATCGGCTGCCTCAAGTGCTTCAAGGCCATGCGCGAAAAGCTGGGGAAGTTCGAGGAGCACGACGACATCGAGATCGTCTTTATGAGCGATTGCGGGGGTTGCCCCGGCCTGGTGCTGCCCAAGACCATGCTCGTGAGCGAGCAGGCCAAATTGCTCGAAAGGGACTACGATGTCATCCATATCGCCACCTGCGTGCTGAAGGCGGTCAATACCGCGGCCTGCCCCATCAACCTCGACGAGATCAAGACCATGCTGGAGAGCAAGTTCGGCAAGAAGGTGATAATGGGTACCCATCCCTGGTGATGGTGGTGGGGTGGCTCCGCCACCCCTTTGCCTTTCCTTTCGATCTCGTTTTCACTTGACACCCAACGAAACTGTTATATAATTAGGCATTTTCCCCGCAGTTGCTTGCCATCCCCGAAAACGGGGCTAAAATTCCTCAGCAGCGGCGGCTGGGCCCGCGCGCC
>JAZDOA010000221.1:0-9051 GCA_043799175.1 Pseudomonadota bacterium
GTTGAGGCCGGTCTATCAGCATTCTTGCCCGCTCAACCTACGGCACCATACTCGCCGGTAGTTGAGGCCATGCGCTACAGCCTCTTCGCCGGGGGCAAGCGGGTGCGCCCCATCCTCTGCCTGGCCGCGGCCGAGGCCGTCCTGGGAGACCCCAAGGAGGCAAGCTTGCGGGCAATGCCCTTCGCCTGCGCCCTGGAGTGCATCCACACCTACTCGCTGATACATGACGACCTGCCGGCCATGGACAACGACGACCTGCGCCGGGGTCGGCCCACCAGCCACAAGGTCTACGGCGAGGCCCTGGCCATCCTGGCGGGCGACGGGCTCCTCACCCTGGCCTTCCATCTTGCCACGGACCTTTCCTTCTACCCCGGCCTGGCGCCGGAGCGGCTGCTCGATGCCACGCGGGAGATGAGTGACGCCGCCGGCTTCAGGGGCATGATCGGCGGTCAGGTGGTGGACATCGAAGCCGCCGGCAAGGCGGGGACCATCGCCGGGCTGGAGCGGCTGCACCGGCTGAAGACGGGTGCCCTGATCCGCGCCTCGGTGCGTTGCGGGGCACTGCTGGCGGGTGCCGCCCCGGAGCGGCTCGCCGCGCTGTCGGCCTATGCCGACAACGTCGGGCTGGTCTTTCAGGTGGCGGACGACATCCTGGACGTCGTCGGAGAGGCGGAGCAAATGGGCAAGAACGTCGGAGGCGACGCCCGCAAGCAGAAGCTGACCTACCCCGGCCTGATCGGGCTCGAGGAGGCGCGCCGGCAGGCCGGGCGGCTGCTCGATGCCGCCGTGGACTCGCTGCGGTCGTTTGGGCCGGCGGCGCGGCCGCTACGGGAAATCGCGGCCTACGTAGTACAAAGGACAAATTAATGTCTTCTCACGGATCCGACGGACCGCGCGCGTCCGCCCGACTGCTCAATACCATCGAGGGGCCTCAGGACCTGCGGCGCCTCTCTCCCGAAGATCTTGTCACCCTGGCCGAGGAAATCCGCCGGGAGCTGGTGAAGACGGTCGCCTGCCGGGGTGGGCATCTGGCCCCCAACCTGGGAGTGGTCGAGCTGACCCTGGCCCTGCTCTATGTCTTCGAGCCACCGACCGACCGCATCGTCTGGGACGTCGGCCACCAGGCCTACACCTACAAGCTGCTCACCGGCCGCCGGGAGCGATTCGACACCCTGCGCACCCACGGCGGCCTGTGCGGGTTCCCCGCCCGCCGCGAAAGCCAGTACGACTGTTTTGGCACCGGGCACAGCTCCACCTCCATTTCCGCCGCCCTGGGCATGAGCGTCGCCAAGCAGCTTAAGCGCGACCGCTCGCGGGTGGTGGCCGTCATAGGCGACGGCTCCATGACGGCGGGGTTGGCCTTCGAGGGCCTGAATCATGCCGGCGACCTGGACCGCGACCTCATCGTAGTCCTCAACGACAACGAGATGTCGATCTCGCCCAACGTGGGGGCGCTGTCATCCTTCCTGAGCCGCAAGCTGACGGGCAAGACCTTCAGGAGCCTGAAGAAGGACATCGAGTCCGTGCTGAAGTCCGTTCCCGGCGGCGACAGCGTCCTGCAGTTGGCCCGCAAGGGCGAGGAGTCCCTCAAGGGCTTCCTCACCCCAGGGATGCTCTTCGAGGCGCTCAAGTTCAAGTACGTCGGCCCCTTGCAGGGGCACAACATACCGCACTTAATAGAATCCTTCGAAAACCTGCGTCAGGTGGACGGCCCGGTGCTGGTCCACGTTTTGACCACCAAGGGCAAGGGCTACCGGCCGGCGGAGTGCGACCCTACCAGCTTCCACGGAATCGGCCCCTTCGACGCCCAGACGGGGAAGTGTTTTCCCGGCGGCGGCAGTCCTTCCTATACTCAAGTATTCGGCCAGTGCCTGGCCCAGATGGCCGAAGACGACCCCAGGATCATCGGCATTACCGCCGCCATGCCCGAAGGGACGGGGCTCAGTTACTTTCGCTCCCGCGTTCCCACGCGCTTCTTTGACGTCGGCATAGCCGAGCAGCACGCCGTCACCTTTGCCGCCGGCATGGCCACCGAGGGTTTTCTGCCCGTGGTGGCCGTCTACTCCACCTTCCTGCAGCGGGCCTATGACCAGGTCATCCACGACGTCTGCCTCCAGAACCTGCACGTGGTGTTCGCGCTGGACCGGGCAGGCATAGTTGGCGAGGACGGCCCCACCCACCACGGGCTGTTTGACCTGTCCTTCCTCCGGGCGATTCCCAACATGGTGATCATGGCCCCCCGTGACGGGAACGAGCTGCGCCACCTGCTGCTTACGGCCCTTGATCATCAAGGCCCGGTGGCGTTGCGCTATCCGCGCGGCTTCGCGCAAGGTTTTTCCTCGCTGGAGCCGCCCCGGGTGCTGCCTCTGGGCAAGGGCGAGCTGTTGCGGGACGGCAAGGACGCGGCCTTCATCGCGGTGGGTTCCACCGTGGCCCCGGCCCTGGCGGCGGCCGAAAGCCTGGAGGCCGAGGGAATCTCCTGCGGCGTGTTCGACGCCCGTTTCGTCAAACCGCTGGATGCCGAGGCCCTGCTCTCTCTGGCCGGCCGGGTGAGGGCGCTGGTCACCGTAGAGGAGAACGCCCTTCATGGCGGCTTCGGCAGCGCGGTGCTGGAGCTTCTCCAGGAGCACGACGCCATCTCCCCAAGGCTGCGCCGGGTGGGGCTGCCCGACGTCTTCGTGGAGCACGGGGCCTCTGATCTGCTGCGCCGCAAATATGGGCTGGACAGCGAATCCCTGGCCAAGGTAATGGCAGGTCTGCTCGAAGGGTCGCGGCTGGCCGTTCAGGCCGGCTCTTAGCTGCGTGCACAGGCAGCGGGCGGACCTGCTCCTGGTGGAGCGGGGCCTAGCCGAAAGCCGGGAGCGGGCCAAAGTGCTCATCCTGGCCGGGGTGGTCACCGCCTCGGGCCAAAGGGTGAACAAGCCGGGCATGCTTCTGCCCGCCGAGGCCGAGATCGAGGTTGCCCAGCCGCCGCGCTACGTCGGCAGGGGCGGCCTGAAGCTGGAGGCGGCCCTGGAGACCTTTCCAGTAGACGCAACAGGCAAGGCGGCCATAGACGTCGGGGCCTCCACCGGCGGCTTTACCGACTGTCTTCTGCAGCACGGGGCCAGACGGGTGTTCGCGGTGGACGTCGGCCACGGCCAGCTTGACTGGAAGCTGCGGAACGACGAACGCGTGGTCTGCCTCGAACGCCAGAACGCCCGCCACCTGCGTTCTGAGCTTATTTCCGAGCCGCCCCAGGTGGCCACCTTCGACGTCTCGTTTATATCCCTCACCCTGGTTATGCCGCCCGTGCTATCCCTGCTGGCGCCGGGGGCGGACATCATCGCCCTGGTCAAGCCGCAGTTCGAGCTTTCTCCGGCGGACACCCCCAAGGGCGTGGTCCGTGACCCGGACAAGCGCCGCCAGGCGTTGGAGAAGATAAAGGGTTTTAGCGCCGGGGCCGGCCTGGAGGTCCTGGGAGAGATGGAATCGCCCCTGCCCGGCCCCAAGGGAAACCGGGAGTGGCTACTGCACCTGCGGACCGACAAGCACTAGAACTGCATGGAGAAGGCGGCCACGGCTCCGTAGGCGGGTTCCTTGGTGGGGTCGGTAAAGGAGCTACGCTCCAGGCTCAGTTCCGCGGCCTTGTTGTTGTGCTGGAAGCAAATACCGCCGCGGGTAGTGCGGATTTCCTTGGATGTGTCGAGATTGGGGGTCCAGACTTCGTATCCGGCCGCGACGTTCAGGCCCTGGATCCAGCGGCAGCGCCCACCGACCAGCCATTTCTGATAGTCTTTGTGGCCGGGAAGGGAGACCTCGGCCTCCTTGCAGGTGTCGTAGCGAAAGGAGAGCCAGGTGGCTATGGATGAATTGGCCGGGGGTGGGGTAGTGGAGGCTCCAGGTTTGGCGAGATTGTAGCCTCCGGCCAACGCCGGGCTGGCGACCAAGGCTCCCAACAGCGCTAAGGTAACGACAAACAAGAGCTTCATGAGCCACCCACTTGACCGCGACAAAGGCCGCAACACCCACTGTGGCGCGGAGCGGTTGTCCGCACCCCTCAAGAATACTACGCCCTTTCTCTACTTATCATTTGCTTGCTGAAAGTGCAACCGAATTTTTACAATATCAGGGGGCTTTCTGACGCGCTCCGGCCCGGCCACGGCGGAGGAGCCTGGTTTGTCCGGCCAATAGGAGGTTGAAGGCGGCGGGCCTTCATGGTAATAGTCTGATCCACCAAAAAAACGTGAGAGTGTAGCTTATGCCCGCCAACCTCACCCCGCAGTATCTTGAGGCTGAGCGGAGGTTCCGGGAGGCCAAGGAGCCTCAGGACAAGATCGCCGCCCTGGAAGAGATGATGGCGGTGATCCCCAAGCACAAGGGCACCGACCACATGCGGGCCGATCTCAAGCGCAAGATGGCCAAGTTGCGCGTGGAGGCCGCTAAGCGCAAGGGGCCGAAGCGTGCCCTGGGCCATAAGGTCGACCCCGAGGGGGCGGGGCAGGTTGTCCTGGTGGGCGCGCCCAACTGCGGGAAGTCGCGCCTGGTCTGCCAGTTTACCAAGGCCTCTCCCGAGGTGGCCCCATACCCCTTCACCACCAGGGTGCCGACCCCCGGCATGATGTCCTTCGAGAACGTCGCCATTCAGTTGGTAGACCTGCCGCCCATCTCCGAAAACTATCTGGAGCCCTGGGTGCCGGACGTCATCCGCCGGGCTGACCTCGTTCTGCTCGTGGTTGACCTGTCTGAGGATCCTCTGGCCCAACTGGAGGCGGTGGAGAAAATTCTGCGGCAGATGAAGATCGGCCTGATCGAGACCAACCTCACGCCCGGCTGGCACGACAAACGCACTCTCGTGGCCGCAAACAAGCTGGACGCGCCGGAGGCGGCTGAGGTATTGGATCTTTTCAAGGAGTTGCTGCCGGGCCGGTTTTCCGTCCTGGCCGTCTCGGCCGAGTCGGGCCAGGGGCTTGAGGATCTGCGCCAGGGTATATTCCGAGCACTGGAGGTGTTGCGGGTCTACACCAAGGCCCCCGGCAAGGACCCGGACTTGAGATCGCCCTTTGTCATGCCCCAGGGCAGCACCCTGGCGGACCTGGCCGGCCGCATACACAAGGACTTCCTGCTCAGGCTCAAGTATGCCCGGGTCTGGGGCAAGGGGACCTTTCAGGGGGGGATGGTCCAGCGAGACTATGTCCTCCACGAGGGGGACGTGGTCGAGTTCCATATAGATGCCCGGCCGGATGGTGCCAGTTGAAGCGCCTCAGCCAGAATTCCCTGGTATTCTATCGCTTCGCCAGCCTGGAGGTTCTCGGGCTGAATCATGCCGTGTTCACCCGGCTGGGCGGGGTTTCTTCTTCGGAGGCACCCTACCACAGCCTGAATCTGAGTTATTCGGTCGGTGACAATCCCGAATGGGTACGGGAAAACCGAACGAGGGCGGCCGCGGTCCTGGGCTTGAGCGACCTTTGCTGTGCCCGGCAGGTCCATGGGCGGGAGGCCGTGGTTATTCCCGCCGGCGCGGCCGAGGGCGAATGCGGCGAGGCCGACGCGCTGCTCACGGGGGCGGAGGGGCGGGGGCTGATGATCAAACAGGCCGACTGCCAGGCGGTCCTGATATTCGAACCCGAACGCCGGGTGCTCGCCAACGTCCACTGCGGCTGGCGCGGAAGCGTGACTGACATCCTGGGCCACACCGTGGCCCGACTGCGGGAGGTGTTCGGCGCCGACCCCCAGAAGATGCACGCCGGCATTGCCCCCTCCCTTGGCCCCTGCTGCGCGGAGTTTCGCGACTGGCGCACCATGCTGCCCGCCTGGTTCGCCGGGTTTCGCGCCTCAGAGGACCATTTCGACTTTTGGCGCATCTCGGCCGCCCAACTGGTCCGGGCAGGGATTGCGCCCGAAAACATAGAGACGCCTGGCATCTGCACCCGCTGCAGCGGTGAGTTCTATAGCTATCGGCGGGAAGGACGCACGGGCCGCTTCGCCACGGTGGGGGTACTGTAGAGGCCCCAAGAGTCAATGTTTGGCGGGCAAAGTCCGAGACTATTGAGAGTAACATGACATCGTGCCGCCGCCAGGGAAGGCCAGACGGCCTTTGATACTGGCGGGAGGAGGGGTCTTTGAGCGTACAGTTCAGGGCTAAGGTTCTCTCTAACATGCAGGCGGCCGAGGGGCTGTGGCTGATGCGCCTCGAGGCCCCGGAGTGCGCCAGAACCGCCTTGCCAGGGCAATTCATAATGCTGCGGGTGGCTCCGGCGCTAGATCCGCTGCTGAAACGGGCCTTTGCCGTCCATAGTGCCGAGCCCGACAAGGGCGTGATAGACATACTCTATGCCGTGGTGGGCAAGGGCACGGAACTTCTGTCCCGGGTGCGGTCCGGCGAGCTGCTGGAGGCCATCGGCCCCCTGGGGCGGGGCTTCCGAATAGACCACGACAGGGATCCCATTCTGGTCGGGGGAGGCGTCGGGGTGGCCCCACTGCTCCTGCTGGCCGAGCACATGAAGAAGAGCAAGGCCCAGGTAAGGCTCTTCTACGGCTGTCGCAGCGCCTCCGGGCTGGCCCAGGTCGATGCCTTTCTCCGCCTGGGGGTGAGCGTGACCATCACCACCGAAGACGGCAGCCGGGGCCACGAGGGAATGGTCACCGACCTGCTGCTGCCTGAGCTGATGGCCGCGGGGATCGGGCCGCCTCCCGCCTCCGTCTACGCCTGTGGGCCGAAACAGCTGCTGGCCTCGGTGGCCAGGCTGTGCAGAGGGGTCGGCGTTCCCTGCCAGGTGTCGCTGCACCCCTTCATGGGCTGCGGCATCGGGGCCTGCCTCGGTTGCGCCGTGCCACGGGCTCAAACGGAGGGGCGAGGTCTCTCTTACGCCAAGGCCTGCGTCGACGGTCCGGTGTTCGACGCCGAGGAGGTCAACCTTGAGGACTGAGAGTTCTTTTTCGGTCACCCTTGGCCGCCTACGATTGGCCAACCCCGTAATGACCGCCTCAGGCACCTTCGGCTATGGGCAGGAATACGAGGCCTATACCGACGTCAACCGCCTCGGGGCCATAGTGGTGAAAGGCATCTCCCTGGAGCCGCGCGCGGGCAACCCGCCCCCCAGGGCCGTGGAGACCCCGGCCGGGATGCTCAATGCCATCGGGTTGGAAAACGTCGGCCTGGAGCGCTTCCTGGCCGAGAAGTTGCCCTACCTGCGCACCCTCAACACCAAGGTGGTGGTCAATATTCTGGGGGGGCGGGTCAAGGACTATGCCCGGCTGGCCTCCGAGCTCTCCCAGGCCGAGGGGGTCGCGGCGGTGGAGGTCAATGTCTCCTGCCCCAATGTGGCCTCGGGCGGCCTGGCCTTTGGCCTGAGCGTAAGCAGCGTCTATGAGCTGACCAAGACGGTAAGGCGCGCGGTGGGTGACGGCTTCCCCGTCATAGTAAAACTCAGCCCAGAGGCCCCGGACCTGCCTTCGGTGTGCGCGGCCCTGGAAGACGCCGGCGCCGATGCCGCCAGCCTGATCAACACCATACGGGGCATGGCCTTCGACATCAATACGGGCAAACCCCGGCTCTCCACCGGAATAGGGGGGCTTTCAGGCCCCGCCATCCGGCCCATAGCCGTGCGCATGGTCTATGAGTGTGCTCAGAAGACGCGCCTGCCCTTGATTGGCATTGGAGGAATCGTCAGCGCCGCCGACGCCGCGGAATTCATACTGGCCGGCGCCTCCGCCGTGCAGGTGGGAACCGCCAATCTGGTCAACCCCAATGCCGCCGTCGAGGTGCTCGAAGGGCTTACCAAGTGGCTCCGCGCCCGCCGGGCGCCCCAAGAGAGTATCTGAAGATAATCCCTGAAAAGAATCAGCGGCCCGTGGCGGCAATGGCCACGGGCCGGCCAGATGAGTGATGTTTCTTATGCGAATTTTTTTCGTCCGTCTCGCCCGCGCCTGGCTTCGGCTTTTTTTTAGCCGTCCTTGCCCGGCGGGTTTTCGGCCTCTGCCGCTGTTGTTGTTGGTGGTGGCCGCGTGGGCGGCTCCGGCGGTTTGCGCCCTGGCCAGTGAGGCCCCCCCGGTGGGTGACGCTCTGGTGGCCGACTGGGATCCCCTCGAGGCCACCAAGACGTATCTCTTCCACTACGATGCCGCGGGCTGCTCCAGGCAGGCCGGAAGCGTGGTCCGGGTGCCCCTCCGGCGGTCACTGGCCAATGACAAGGCGCGTGCCGGCTTTATAAAGAGGCGCAAGCTGAGCGCCAAGGAATACAGGAACTATGAGTACACCATAATGCTGCTCGACTGCGACTGCGCGAACAAGACCCTTAGCATCGTCTCCAGCGCCGACTACAACAAGCGGGGTGGGCAGATTCGGTCTTATGCCGCCCAGTATCCTCAGTTCCGCCCCCCCGTGGATTCCATCGAGGAGGCGCTGCTGGCCGCCGCCTGCTCGGTTATGCCTGCGGCGGAGGCGGTTCCGGCTTCGACCCCGGCCGGGGGAAAGGCCTTTAATGTTCTTCCTTGACAGGCTGGGGCGTGAACAGGTAGGGGATAGCTCGGCCAACTCCGATGCGGTGGCCATGTTCAGAACCGCGAACGCTGACTTCCAGCACCTTCAATGAAGACAGGGAAACCAGCATGAACATCAACGCGAGCATTGTCGATCAACGCATTAGTGGCATTCTTCAAGAGCATGACGATTTGCTTCCTGCCGGCGATATTAACAGGAAGAAGTCGGCCGCGTTCGTATTGTTGAGTATGTCTACCGTTCTTGACATTACTATTGAAGAGGCGGCCGAACTATTGACTGATGGTGGAAATGACGCCGGAATAGATGGGTTGCACATAGGTGAGATGAAAGACGGAGAATTCACTGTATCCCTATTCCAAGGAAAGTATAAAATAAGCGATCTAAGCGGTGAGGCTGCGTTTCCGGAAACTGATGTAAAGAAGGCGATACTTACCATACGTACACTGTTTGATCCATATAAGCCCATTGAGCTTAACGATAAGCTTGCACCAAAGGTAGAAGAGATTCGCTCGCTTGTGCGTGATGTATACATACCGAGCGTCAGGGTTATTCTCTGCAACAATGGCGCG
>JAZDOA010000225.1:0-7277 GCA_043799175.1 Pseudomonadota bacterium
TGAAGAAACATATCTGGACGAATTACCAGGTGATGAATTTCTTGACTAAATACCAATATAAGAAGGCTGAGCAGTCCTGCCCGGTGGACGGTAGAATCGAGGTAATAAGAAAAGCCATTGAGAACGGTACGTCGCTAGAAATAGTGTACCTCAAACCCAATGACGAGAAGACGACGAGGGTTGTCAGGCCGGAGGCCGTGGGAGAAATGGAGTATCGCGGTAAAAAGTACCTGGGTATGCGGGCGTTCTGCCTGAAGCGGAATGAGGAAAGAACCTTTCGCATCGACCGGATGTTGGAGATTAAAAAAGTATTGGATGGCTGAGTCGTGCCCTCAATTCTCGTTATTGCACTTTAAGATGAAAGGTGTTCTCGAAGTCCGAGCCAAACCTTGAACGAAATGCTATGTGTAATCGACGTGACGCAAACGTGACGAGAGTTTGAGGGCTTATAGCAGAACGCGGGGCAAGAAGAGTCGCCCCAATTATTGCTAGGAGTCCGCTTACCCAGTTTATTAGTGTGGTCAACGAATCTCTAGTATCTTTTGGCTTCACCACGCCTGTCAAGCATTGAGGACGGACGTGGTATGCCTGCGCGACAGTCCATATTTTTCGTACTCAATTGGCTGTCCCGCTTCTCCGTAACACTACCGCTCTTCATACCGTAAGTAGTCGAGACCTTAGTTTAGCTGCCGAAATCTCTAGACTAAATACATAGCGTATTGTCACTTTCCATACGAAGTAATCAGAGGTACTATCTTGGATGTTGTAGACATGAAATCGTATAGCGTAACTCTATTGAAGGGGTAATGCTAGAGGAAAAAATGACAAGGCAAGTTAGCTATGGGGACGTAAAGCAAGCCAGCCTACGCCGGTCTATCCCCGTCTGGCTAGTCATACTGGCGCTGATAGCCACTGGCGCCGGCGCTGGAGCAGACGCAGTACTTTTTGGCAATATTACAGGTCAGATACCAGTTGCGGTGAGCCAGGCGCTGCTGATTGACGCCGCGAATTTCGGGGTTGACGACCTGAGTAGCCATGCTGCCCGCCGGTTTGTCAGTGTAAGCCGCGACCGTACCGCATTTACCGCAGCCGCCGAGATCAAAACCGGAGAGACGCTAGCCATTGACGTCCCTCTAATTAATGAAGGCGATACAGACGCAACGGCTGTGCTGCAGTTAGAGGCACCATCCGCAATAAGAGCCTGGGCGGAGCCTTTCTGGACCACCGAGACCGTGGGTTTCTCTCGAATGGCCGGAACCATTACCGAGAAGTGGACTACGCCTTCGCTGGCGCCTTTCACCCAAAGCTGGGAGCAGGCGGCCGATACCACCGAGACCACCACCCCACCCTCGGGCCTGGCCGGTTCCACCGCTTCCCGCATCTTCAACCTTACGGCTACCACCAGCGCGCCTTCCGGGGCTGCTTCCATCGCTGCTCAAAGGGTGGATAGCACGGCAACCACCACCAGGCCGACGGGCGCGCCCGACAGCCGATCAGGCACGTGGTACACCGGCAAGTTCTGGGTGGACCTCGACGCCAACGCCGTCAAGGAGGAAGTGCATTTTGTGCTCGCCGACAACGCGGTGAGCGGCACCTACAACACCATGGACATTTCCACCGACGATGCCACCTTCGGAGAGACGCTGGGTGGCTTACTGAACAATGGGATGACCGGTCCCGACGACGACGAGCGCATCACTGGGAGCACTGACGTGCGCCTGGGGCCATTCTATACTTTTACTGTGGCTTTTGACAGCAATCCCACCGCCGACACCGACGACGCCCGCATCACCGCCAAGACCTGGTTCATCATCACCATTACCGGCACCGACCTGGACGGCGATGGGGCCGCCGATGATACCTTCAATGCCGTCCTCACCGACGATGACTCCGATGGGATATACGAGAAGCTGGACCTATCCATCGGGGACAGCGTCTTTGGGGAAGGCGACATGAGCGATGGCCTTGTAGACTTCTCGGCCAGCGACAACAGCAACGACGAGTGCCTGACCGCCGCCTCGGAGACCTCCAGCGGCACCTTCAACATAAAGCTGGGCACCTACACCTTTACCTTTAGCTTCGACACCACTCCCGGAGGCGGACCATGATGATACGACACCCCGCTAAGGTAATACGGCGGGCGAGCAGAAGCGCCATTTTGGTACTGTTGGCGGGTTTGCTCCTGGCAAGCGTTGTTCCAGTGCGGGAGGCACAGGCGGCATCGAGCGATTCCGTTTCTCCAACCAAGTGGGTAGAATACGTGGCTGGTGAGCCCTTTATTATTGCCGGTGAGGAAGGGGCTGAGGGCGCCGGGTCTGGCAGCGCCATGACTATAGTGCCGCCCGGGCCAGCGGTGGCGCCACCACCGCCCGCAGCGCCCGACGGCAACCCGCCCTGGTTTGACGCAGGGTGGATGAAATGGGCGAAGTACCATGGGCCAACTGGGTCTGACGTCGGCGTCGAGCAGGACGTGGATGGCGGCTACATCGTGGCCGGCGTAAAGCAAATATGGCAACAGGCAGGCTTTAACCAGCCCGGACAAATCGGAGTGAGCTACCTCATGAAGGCGAATGCTTCGGGAGACCTGGTGTGGCGGGACGAGTTTCAAGATGCAGAGTTTTATTCCGTCGTTCCACTGAAGGGATATGGCCCGTCGGGGGAACGCCACTACTTAAGTGTGGGTACCAAGTACGTTGAGGTTGAGAATCAAACGCCCAATATGACGCCCAAGGTTCTGATGATACACACCGTCACCGACACGGCAGGCGGTAACCGCTCGCACGAGAGCTACACGTTTGACTTCCCCGGTCTGCCTGGGTCGTACCCACGCCCCTTCTCCGTCCAGCAGATCTCCTCTGACCGCGTCATCGTTGGGAGTAATCCGGGCTCCCTGTGGGAGGTCAAAGTGGGGCCTGGGACGCCCACGATTATACGGCAGAAAACGTTTTTCGAGAATGCTGGCTTCTACTCCGCTTACAAGACCGCTGACGGCGGCTACATCATGTTCTGGGCTGGCAAGCTCATCAAGACGACGTCCGATTTCACCGAGCAGTGGCAGAAGTTCGTCAACGACAATCCTTTCTGGAGTGTGCACGGCTTCTGGCCGACCGCCGATGGCGGCTACATACTCACTGGGACTGGATTTGGCGGAGGAACAGACCAGGATGTCGTTCTCTCCAAGTTAGACTCCGCCGGGGTTGAGCAGTGGAGGCATTACTTCGATTACGACGAGGCGACTGTCGACAATAGCGGCGGCTTTGTCCGCCAGGCCGCGGATGGCGGCTACATTGTCGTCGGATGGTCACAGGTACCGGGGTCTGGAATAGGTAACGTTGTCACTTACGTCCTCAAGACCGACGCCCAGGGCCAAATTGGACCCCTGGGCACCTGGGAGCAGATCATTAAGGTGGACGCTGTAGATTGGTGGAACTACATCTTCAATCCCGCTGATGTCGAAGTGACGCAGGACCAGTCTGCCATCATTGTCGGTCTGACAGCCTATCCGGGCGTGATTAACCGGGTTGCTTTGCTCAAAACAATTCCTCTTGCTGAGATAAAGAAAGAGCTCAGGGTCAAGGACATAAGGCTTTACACAACACTGAAGAAGCCCTCACCTTTGCAGGATAAGGAGACTCTCTTGGAGGATCCCGTCTTCATCGATGGCATTAGTGTGCCGGTGAAGTTCAGGCTCCTGGTGGACTGGGGAGACGAGGAGGCAGGGAAAGTCGTATTTACGACACCTAAAGGCACCTACGAGGTGCCAGGACAGAAAGGCGACAAGAGATACACCGAGCAGAGTGGCAAGGAACTTGACGTGGGGCAGGAGTTCGGGGTGGGAGGGAAACTAACGGTAAAGGCTGTAGGCGCAAGTGGAAGAGAGTCCAAGCTTAAGGAGTATGCCCCGATAGTTGCCTCCCCTCCCATGGGGGTATCCCGGGACGCCATCCTATGGATGTTCAGTTGGGACAAGTATGCTCTGGAGTATGGCCTTGGCCCCGGGGGAGTTGCTGGCCTGGTTAGTAACGAGTTTGGCGGGCTTGTGCCCGAGAACATCCCTATGCTTGGGAGCAAGAAAGACGCCTCCCCAGACGAAAAGAAGAAGAAGGGGAGCGTGGATGTGACACCTAAGGTAAAGGGCTCGCTGGACCTGGAGGGAAGCGGGTCCCTGGAGATTGGGGTAGTGTTAAAACCGGCGGACAGTGACGGCGACTCAGGGAGCGCAGGCTTTGGCGGAGTCGCAGCCGCGGTAAAAGCGGGAAAGAAGGCAGGCAAAGTCGGCAAGCCGAAGGTAGAGGTCAGCCTTGAGATAACGGGAGGGGTAGCCTTTTCCTATAAACCCGCCACCGGCAACTGGGCCTACGGGGGCACTCTGGGTCTCGGGCTTTCGGGCTATATGGAGACTGCCCCTTATTATGTCTTCGTTGCGGTGGGACCCGTTGTTATCCCCTTCTACGCCCGGGCGGGAGCCGGAATGGACGTCCACAACCAGCTCACACTGCTCTTTCTGGACGCCTCCGGCGGCCTGTCCTTCATGGATCCCGAGTGGAGCGGGGAGTTTGACCTCGACGTCTATGGCAAGATAATGGCCGGCATCGGTGTGGCCGACGTGTTGGCCGTCGAGGTCTACGGCAAGGCAGGAGTGCATCTGGAGCTCCAATATCCCAATGAGCCGATTATGAAAAAGCTGAGCATCCCCGTTGAAGCCGGCATCAATGTGGTTGTAGTGATCTGGAGTTACAGTCGCAAGTTCTGGGAGTATGAGTGGGTGCTTAAGAGTAACCCGGGAGAGTACTGGGTAAAGCAAGGAGTGCCTCCTGAAGACCTTGGGGAGTTTACCCCCATCCCCCGGGACTACCTGAGCAGCGGAGAGCCCTATGCTCGCTTTTATCCCCAGACCATAAACCCCGTCAGCGTGGAAAAAGCCCTCCAGACCAACGTCTATCCCTATTCTCAACCGGCGATTGTTTCCCAGGATGGGAATGTCTTCGCCTTCTGGATATATGACGACCCGGCCCGGTCAAGCCTGAACCGCACCAAACTGGTCTACTCCAGGCTAGAGGAGGGGATCTGGAGCACACCTCGGGCGGTCTGGGATGACGGCACGCTGGACCTTCGCCCCCAGGCGGCCTTCCTTCCCGATGGCAGGATGCTGGTAGTCTGGGAGAACCTGAACAGCCAACTCAGCGATGGCGCTGAACTGGGAGACGCGCTTCCCAGAATGGAGATGGCCTACGGGGTGTATGACACGGCCACGGATACCTGGCAGGCAGCCAACCTGACCAGCGATGGCTATTATGACCATTCCCCCAAACTGAGTGCCGCCCAGGACGAAACAGCTTTGCTCACTTGGACCCGGAACAAAGCCAACAGCCTCTTTGGCAGCTTGGATAAGCCGGATACTCTGTCCTACGCCCTGTGGAACGGTAGCTGGAGTGCACCCAGTGAGATTCTAACCGTTTCCAAGCCTGTCATCAAAAGCAGCCTGGGATACGACGGCACCAAGGGCTACCTGATCTGGGAAAGCGAAGAAGACAATGACCTTGGCACTCTGAACGATAGGGAGCTGCGTATGCTCCAGTTCACCAGGGGGGTTGGCTGGGGAGCGGAGAGTCTGCTGACCAGCAATGACTACCTCGACGCCAATCCTCAGGTGCTATTTGATGATGGCATTCCGGTTCTCTTCTGGCTCAAGGATGACGATGTGGCTATGGCCAGAAACCTCGACCTCGCCAGGGCAACCACAGCGGTAGGAGACGTCCTTTCTGGGGGCGGAGTAGGCTTCAAGGCCATGAGCCGGCCTAATGGCCTCATGCTTTTCTGGGCCGACGGCTCGGAGGAAGGCGCCGACATCTATGTCGCTCGCTGGGATAGGGCCACCAGTAGATGGGGTATGCGGCAGCAGCTCACTACCGATGGTCTGGTCGAAAGGGACATAGAGGGTACCGTACTGGATACCAACAGGTTCGTCTTGATCTATGACAAAGTAACAATAAGCTATCCACCGGGAGGTCTGGAGGGTGAAGGCATACCGGAACCGCAGAAAACAGACCTCTACTTCATGACTTACGAAGACCGCGTAGACCTGATGGCTAACTACCTCTTCCTGAGCAATCCCAGGACAGAGTCCGAAGGGATAAGCGACCCCACACCGGTGCCAGGAGATACCGTAACCCTGACGGTAGAGGTAGGGAACGCCGGTGATACCGTGGAAAGAGACATTCCTGTCCTCTTCTACCAGGGAGGGAAATACATTGGCAGGGCCACCGTAACCGGATATCTGGCGCCAGGACAGGTCGGCAGAGCGAGCCTTAGTTGGACGGTACCCGAGCAAAGAACCCTCTCTATCTCTGCCCAGATTGACCCGGCATATGCTCCTGATGACGCCGACCGGAGAAACGATGTCATTGGGAGGGAGATCACTACCAAAATGCTGGCCAATCCCGTTGCCGCCTTCACCTACAGTCCGTTAGCTCCAAAACCTGGCCAGGCCTTAACCTTTGATGCCTCCGCCTCCTACGACCCTGATGGGAGCATCACGCGGTATACATGGGAATTTGGCGACGACCAGACCGCAGAGGGGAAAATAGTAACCTATACCTATCAGGAAGAAGGGGAGTACGATGTTCTACTGAAGGTCAGGGACAACAAAGCACTGGGCGGCACCATCATAAGAACGGTGTTCGTGGTAGAGGAAGGGGGCGCACCGCCGCCGCCGCCATCGAATATGTTTACCGATTTGATCATTAACCCGGGCGAGACTAAGGAACTCACCGAGGACATCTTTGTCAGCGGCAAGTTGATCAACAATGGAAACTTTCAGCCGGGTAATTACAACATCATGCTTGTCGGCGATGGCACTCAGGAAATCAAAGGTAATGTCCCCGGCAAGATCGTTCACTCGGGCTCGGGGACTCTGCAGCTTACAGGTAGTCTCACTGTTGGTGAGTTTCTCAACCTAGCGGGTAACTTCAACGCTAACGGCCATACCATGACGGCGAGCGGCCCGGCAGCGGTCAGTGGCGGCACCTACCAGGCAGGGACTGGCACTCAGACCTTCAACGATGGATTGACGGTCTCCGGGGGCACCTTCGTCGGCTCCTCGGGTGGGGTGCATGTGAACGGTAATCTGACTCTCTCCGGCGGGGCGCTTTCTGCTCCCGACACACTCTACGTGAGCGGCAACTGGTTGCAGGCTGGAGGAACTTTCAATCACAACAACAAGACCGTGGTGTTCAACGGCTCAACAGGACAGCTCATCACCGGCAATAACACTTTCT
>JAZDOA010000015.1:0-45619 GCA_043799175.1 Pseudomonadota bacterium
TGGCGCATGAGGTGCCCGACGCTGCCGATCATCCAGCAGTTGCGCTCGCAGGCGGCCACCTGTTGGCGCACGTCCTGGGCCTTGGGGTTGTGCCAGATTTCAGCGAACGGGGCTTTTTTTATGTTTCCCATGCGCGCTTCCAGCACATTGCAGGGGTGCATATCGCCGAGGGGGTCGATAAAGAAGGAATCAGTACCCATGGTGCAGCGCAGCTCGCGCCGGCAGCCCCTCATGTGGTTGACCAGCCCCTGGGTGAAATAGGCCCGAAACCAGTCCTTGGGGTGGCGGCTCTTGAGGTACTCGGCGATGAGCCCCTGGAGGCCACGCCGGACCCGGGTCGGATCATCAATGCGGTTGTCTTCCTTGTGGAAGTAGAAGGCGTTGTGCAGAATGCCCGTGGCCAGCTCCACCCCCTCCTCGCAAGCCAGGTGATAGACTGGCACCAGTTCCTCGGCGTTACGGTCGCCTACGGTGACGGCAATCCCCAAATCCTTGAGGCCCATGTCCTTGAGCTCCCGCACCGTGGTCCACGCCCGCCCGAAGCCGCCCTTGATGCCGCGGATCTCCTCATGCACCGCGGCCCGGCCGTCAATGCTGATCCTTATTCCCACGTCGGGCCGCTCGCCCAGCACCCTGACGATTCGCTCGGTCAGGAAGCCGTTCGAGCTTATAACCACCCGTTTACACTTGGGGCGCACGACGTCCAGGATCTCCCCCAGATCCTCGCGCAGAAAGGGCTCGCCGCCCGTGACGTTGAGGCGCACCAGGTTCGGCAGGGTGGTGAGGTCTTCGGCGTGGACTTCCGCCTTCCTGTCGCTGGGGTGCTGCCAGGTGTTGCACATGACGCAGCGGGCGTTGCAGCGATAGGTGACTCCCAGAATTCCGTCCAACTTATGTCCTTTCTCCTCCAAGCACGCGCTCGTAGAGGCCGAGCAGGCCCGAAAGATGCGCCTCCGGGCTGTAATGCACCTCCGCCTTGCGTCTTGCCGCCGCCCCCATTGCCGCCAGCTGCGCCCTGGGGAGGCCGAGCAACCGCGACAGCTTGTCCACCAGATCGGCCGCGTTGCCCGGCTCGAACAGGTAGCCCGTCTCCGCGTCGTCGATCATCTCGGATATGCCGCCTATTCTGGCTCCGATAACGGGCTTGCCGCAGGCCATGGCCTCGAGTACCGCCAGGGGCGCGTTCTCGTACCAGACGGATGGAACCACCACCGCCAGCGCCTGGCGGATCGTCTCCCTTAAGGCGGAGCCTTGAAGATAGCCCGCAAACTCGCGGTCCTCCAGCGAGGCGGCCGCCTCCCGTAGCTTTTGCCTCTCGGGGCCGTCTCCCACGATGAGAAGGGGCGGCCTGGGCTTGTTGGGCAGTGCGCCATGGGCCGCTAGGAGGACGTCCACTCCTTTCTCCCGCGACAGCCTGCCGAGGAAAAGGATGTGTCGCCCCATGCCCGCGGCTGCTACATATTCATCGGTGTCAATGCAGTTGGGTATGTAGTGAATCCTGCGGGAGTCGAAGCCGAACTCGGCGAACTTGCAACCCAGAAACCGACTTGGCGCGATCAGGCCGCGCAGGCTATCGTACTTGCCCCATAGCCGGGTAAAGCCAGACTCCAGGGCGTACACCGCCGAGGCGGCATAGCTGCCCTTATGGCAGCGGTTCAGGAATGCCTGGTAAAACCTCCCTCCCTTGCAGGCCTCGCAAATCCTCCCCCCGCACAGTAGCAGGTAGTTGGGGCAGATGAGCTTGTAGTCGTGAAGCGTCAGGACGGCAGGCACCTGGCAATCGCGGAGAGCATCGAGCACCGAGGTGCTCAGCCGCCCGTAGATGTTGTGGGCATGGGCCACGTCGGGCTTAAACTCGGCCACGATCCGGCGGACGGCCTGGTAGTTAGCCTGAGAATAGAACAACTCGCGCAGCGTGACCAGGGCGCGCGGCCCAAAGCTCACCCGCTGAGTGTCCATGGGTGGCGTGAAGAGTGACTCATGGGGCGTTGGGAGGTTTTCGGGGTGCCGGCGGCTGAAGACGGCCACCTGGTGGCCCACGGCCTCCAGCGCCGCCATCTCCTGGAAGAGGACGCGCTCGGATCCGCCTCGCAGGTAGTAGTAGTTATTGAGGAAGAGGATTCGCATGCTGTTAGCGGCCTTTACTGGGGAGTACCGCCAAGGGCATTCGAACCCTTCGCTTGTGTTTGAGCTGTGCGGTACTGCAAGCCCGTGGCGGCAATGAGTGCCAATTTCACGACCCGGTTATCCGCCGTGGCCAGCAGTTCCAATCGTGCAATCTTCTCCTCGGGATGCGGGTTGATCCACTCGAATACCTGCAAGTTCAGCTCGTCGCCACAGGTACCCATTCCGTTCCATCCGCAGTGGGCCCCGTAGAGATGCTCCGAGCCTTTGAAATACCCCCAAGGGTTGTTCCGCAGGCCGCCCGAGGTCCGGAAGTCGGTAATGTTCAGGCTTTCCTTGATGCATACAGCCTCGTGTGAGCCGTCTTGATAGAAGACCGTGAGTGTTCCCACCGGTACCTGCCAGATGGTGGGTTCGGTGCTGTACATCGTCCAGAGCAGGGCCAGGCCGTCCGCTTGTCGCCCGACATTGATTTGGGCCTTCCGGGGCAAGGGCGGCGAGCAGCCGCTGCCCACCACGATGCACGTCACCCCTACGTCAAACGTCACTCCTCCCAGTTGGCGGGATCCCGTCCCCAGCGGTTGCAGGTCGAACCGGGGACCAAGATCGAGGAAACCGTGGCCGTCGCCAGCCGCGGTGTCCAAGGTTGTCTCATTGACCGCGGTGCTGATGTCCAGGGGGAAGGTGGCACGTACTTCAGTCACGGGCGGGCGGAGGGCCTCGGCCGCCATTTCGATGGGGTCGTAGGGCAGTGACTCCGGAGGCGTGGCACCGCCTGACCATCCGTACTCCAGGGCAAGAAAGTCAACCAGACAAGGGTTAAGGGTGTGGGAGAACCCCCAGTCGGCGCCCACCAGACCGAGTGCGCCATACCGGACCGCGCTTCGGGCCAGGCGATAGCTGTTGTCAGGCCGGGCGATGGACGTGGCCAGCACGCTGAAACCTTTTTCCTCCAGGTAGGTGAGTGAGGGGTAATCGTCGAGCGCCCCGTATTGCCAATCTGCCAGTATCAGGTTCTTGGGCAGTCGGCTGATGGCCAGGTGGGTGTCCGTGGCCCCTGGGTAGCGATTACTGCCCGTGGTGATACAGGCCGGGAAACGATTGTAGTCCAAGAGCATATCTGCCCACATGATGGGCTTTACTCCCCGTGTATTCAGCCAGTCGCACAGCCGGTTCACATCCTCGGCCAGTGTTTCGGCGGCGGAACCTTGGCAGCAGCGGGGACTGTCTCCAAAGGAAGATATTTCGTCGTGACAAATATGTAAATATGAGGGGCGGTAGGCATCGATCAACTCCCCGTATAAGTCAAAAAGGAGACGATATGAGTCGGGATTGCTCACGCAGTAAAAGCCGTCCTTCTGCCCAATTTGGGCGGCCACTTGCGGATAGGCTTTGTAGATGGACCCGCACTCACCCTGTGAGCCCATCTTGGCGCTGAGTGCCGGAATGACGTTAAGAAAGCGCTCCCTGGCGAAACGGGTCGCGGCGGCTATGTCGGCCGGCGAGTGTCCCTTCGGGTTGCCTACCTCGGGGTGTGAACGCCATTTGAGCCTGTCCGGCTCGTGACAGAGGATGACTGTGTTGGCCTTGTATCGGGTAAGCATCCGCAGATAACGTTTCAATATTGAAAGGTCTGTCAGCGCCTCCGGCTCGGTTATGCAGGCACCTCTCCAGCGAAGGCTTGGCCAGTCCTTTATGCGCGCCGTGGGTAGTTGCCCGTTCGGGCTGCGTTCAAGCAGTTGGAGGAGGGACTGCACTCCCCAAAAAGTGCCACTGGGGTCGGCGCCACAGATGAGCACGTGAGTGGGAGTCACCGTCAAATAGTAGCCCTCGGCCGGCAAGGCCGCCGGATCGAGACCGTCCTGTGTACAGAGTTGTTTTATTACTGAATTTCGCTTCGCCTCGCCGATAGCCACTACCCGTTCGGTGGCCGTCGGTTGTTCGGAACGGCACGAAGGGAGCTGGTAGCCGAGCAGGCGGGTCAATTCTTGTTGCAGTTCGCTGGCAGCCGCCAGGGTTCCATCCCCTGCCACCAGCGACACGTCGCGCGACAGATTGAAGTACCCTTTGCCAAGCACGACCTCCTTCGGTTGCGGCACGATGAAGAGACCGCCTGGTCGAGGCGAGGCAACACTTGCAAGGCAGCCGTCAAACTGCTCGGCCAGCTTCAGGCTGGCGGGGCGCACGGTCACTCGGTAGCTCAGCGTTCCCGACTGGGCCAGTTGCCCAGCCCACAAAAGAAGAAATGATTTTTGCTGGTCGGGGGATTCTTCCCGACAGTCCAGTAACCTGATGTCACTGGCACCACTCACGGCGGAGAATTCAATGTCGGCGGCGGCGGAGCGTACAAGCACCACCTTTGCGCCACTGACAATCTCTCGCCGTGCAAACCGCAGAGGTAACCGCGTCCGCTGCGATCCCCGTCGCTTGGTCACCGACAGGCTGGCGCCCCGAAAGAGATCCGGCGAGAGTTTGCAGATGTCGTACTGCATGCAGCAGGGCGCCTTCTTGTTGAATTCGTAGCTGAGATCTATGGTAAAGCTGGCCTTGTCCTCTTGGCGGATAACCACTCTGTAGTGCGGCTCGCCGCCGTCCGTGGGACCCTCGGCGGTAATCTGCAGGCGGCCGTCGGCTACCTCTCTCAGCACTTTGGCATTTCCGCGCCAGAGGCCCCGGAGTTGGTCATAGCGTCGGTAGGGAGATGAAGCCTCACGGAAGAATTCGAAGCTGCACAGGTTTTGTATAACAACAATATCTTTATACACAGCTTTCAGGCCGGAGGTGCCGTCAATACTGAGAGTCATATCTCCGAAAGGAACAGCTTGGACCGCCGTAGCGGGGGGCGCCCATAGAAGCGCAACGCCCAGCGCCGCCAGCACCAAGCCAACCGTTCTTGCAAGATTCGCGGTAGTAAGGATCACCGGCGGCTCCTTAGCGGAGGCCTTCCAAGTAGCGCTTGAGCTTCCGTGCCTGATGTTCCCACAGATAACCCTCTTTGATAATCTTCGCTCCTGCCTGGCCACGAGCGGGGAGTTGGTCCTTTTGCTCTATCGCCTGGCACAGGGCCTCGGCTATGGTTTCGGGACGGTTATCCGGAATGTATAGGCCGCAGGGGCTATCGGCGATGATTCTCCTGTGTGCCAGAATGTCAGTCACGATAGCCGGCTTGCCCATGGCAAGGTATTCCATCAGCTTCAAGGGGTTGCTCACGTTCCACCCCTTCAGGGGGGGGAAGGGCAGGATGCCGATATCGGCATCCTTGATGAACTTCGGCACTTCACGATGCTCAACGGTAGGGTGCAGGGTAACATGTTTTTCAAGACCCATTCCTGCAATGAGGGACTGAAGCAATTCCCTCGCCGGCCCCGTACCCAAGATGAAAAGCAGCGCCTCGGGGTGCCGCTTCCGCACAATGTCCATGGCCTTCACCGCACTCTGCAGGCCGCGGTTCGGAGAGAGAATCCCGTGGTACATGGCTACAAACCGATCCGTCAAGCCGAGGCTCTCTCTGTAGCCTTCCGTAACCTCCGGGTTGAACAGCTCGACGTTGGCGCCTGGCGTCCATACTCCTATGCTGTCAACTGGCAATCTCAACCTGCAGGAGACCATATCTCTGAGCGGCTCGGTGATGACGGTAATCCCTGAGAAGCACTTTGCGGCCACACTCAAGGCGTTCCAAAAGCGCGTGGTGGCAATAATATCTCTTATCCCTTCGCGATCCACCGGCAAGGTGCGCACATCCAACACGTATTTGGGGGCGGACCGCCTCTTCGAAAGAGCAACCACTGGTAAGAAGGCGTGCACGGAGGATGGTTCCACGATAACATAGTCAAGATCACGCCGCCCTCGGACAAGATTCACTTGTTGCAGACAGGCACGCAGCCGGTTTGCGAGAGTCAACCTGGGCAATGCAATATAGTAGACAGGACCGAGACCTTCATATGTCGGTATTTCTTGCCGATAGAGGAAAGACACTTCAACTTCAACCCCGAGCCTGCTAAGAGCGCGCACGGTCTCCACTCGAGAGTTAATGAACAAACTGGTATCGGCATACACGTCATTTATCCAGAGAAGTTTCATTCTGATCTCCCGGCGGGCCGTCAAAAAACTGCACATCTACTGCGTTGCGCTCATTCTCCAGGCCGTCGTGCCCCTCTGGATACTCTTGGAGGCCCGAGTAAAGCGGCTATTGCTTCTTTCCGTCCAGACCGGACAAGAACGCGATCAGCCTGTCCGCTTGGTGAACCCACTGGTATTGCGAAACAATTATCTCTCGGCCGTGCCTTCCCCGCGCGGGTAATTCCTCCCTCAATTCGTACGCCTGGCGAATAGCCCGCGCAATAGTGGATGGTTGCGAATCGCTCATGTAGATCGCGCAGGGGCTGTCGCCCATAACGTCTCTGTGGGCGGGAATGTCCGTGGCGAGAACGACCTTGCCCATGGCCAAGTACTCCAGTAACTTGATAGGATTACTGATATTCCAATACTCTATTGATGGCAAAGGGATGATTCCGATATCAGATGCCGCGATATATTTTGGAACTTCATCATGAGGAACCGGGGGAAGCAGGCAGACGTGCTTTTCAAGTCCGTTTTCGCTTATCATCGCCTGGACCTTCCGCTGCTTGACCTCGGCGCCCAGTATCATAAAGAACACGTCAGGGATTTCGTCCTTCAGTATCCTGATAGCGTCAATAACATGTTCCACGTTGCGACGAGGAGAAATAGACCCATGATACAGGATGACAAAACGGCCATCCAGTCCTAACATGCTCCGCACATTGGATTCGCAGCCCGGCCGAAAAACTGCAATGTCAGCACCACTTGCCCAATAATCCGCCTTCTGCGGGGCAATCTTGTATTCATCGACAAGCATGGAGGAAAGGAGTTTCGAGATAGCGGTTACTCCTGAGAACAGACGAGCGGCAAGCCAGGTCGTGATGTGGTATCGCCAGCCGTACCTCGGACCTTTCTTGCGCAGTTCCATGCCTACGGGAACGCTCCGTATATCTAACACTACCTTAGGTCCAACGTTCAAGAGCCTGTTGGCTATGGCCAACGGTATCAATGAGAATACCGTGCCATTAGTGGAGAGGACAAAGTCTGGCCGCAGCTTTAAAGCCAGCAACAATCGTTGGTAAGTTAACAAAAGCATGTCCGCGCGTTCACCGACAGACTTCATGAAAAATATATGCCCGGGGTTGTGAGCGAGCAATGCGGGAGTGTTCTCATAATAGTATACTTCATAAACCTCCACGCCGCGCTGGCGAAGTGCCTTACTCATTTCAATTTCGGTTGAAATGCTCATGCGGGCGGTGTCAACATACTGATTTGTGAAATACAGGAGTTTCATGCGTCCTCGTAGGATTGAAGATTCTGGAATAAGGCTACCAATGCAAGCCAAAAACCGAAAAAGTTGCCGAGCGAATGCTGCATGTAAAATGTTTCCTGGGTAATACAAGTCACAATAAGACCTGCCAGACAGCAAAGCATCGCAAGATGAAGACACTGTTCCTTGTAAGTCCCATATTTGATCCCCCCGCGGAAGATGTTCCAGGTGGAAGCCAACATCGCCGCGAAAAGACCCAACCCCACGATACCAAGATCGACAAGATACTGAAGGAAGTTATCATGTGCTCCGCCGAACCCTCCCGACAGGTACATCTGTTGCTGCACGCCAAATCCGAAGAAGAAAACCCAGCATGATTTGAATATCTGGGCGGATGTAACGTGCCAGTTCTCGAACCTGCTGGTAACAGAGCGGTCTTGTTCCGTAGGTGGCGGATTGTATCCTGCTCCAAATCCGATCTCGTGGCGACTCACGGACCCATCCTCTGACCTGGTAGTCGTCAGGAATGCGGCCTTGATGCGCTCTGAAACGGAGCTTGTGGTAAAGGCGATGGCTCCGCCCACACCAGCCACGATCAAGAGCAAAAGGACATAGCTTGCCGCGGTAGCCCTGAAGTGCTCATACCGCAGGCAGAGGACCAGTGAGGTCAGGATGGCGACCAGAGTACCCAGGATGGCGGCACGGGAACCGGTCAGAATGACGGCCACGAGAATCAGACATGCCGCTACCGCAAGGAGCAGCTTGACAGGTGTTCTCCTTTCGTTCAACACCAGCCCCAATCCCAGGCAGAAGCAGACCAGGAGAAAGAGACCCGTGCAAGCCCTGCTGTGAGTGAAGAAAGCGCTCATTTCCCCTTGCACCCGGAGAACGTCTCCATCGATGCCGGCATAAGTCCTTTGGACGTGCAGAAGGCAGTCGGAGACCAAGCCAAAGACAGTCGCAGCCAGCCCCAGGAGGAACACCCAGGAGAGGGCCCGCAGCACCGTTTCTTTCTTGTAGGGCGTGTGTGCTATTGCTAGGTAGAGCGCGGCGAACTCGATGAAGCGCAAGGTATCGGCTACCCCGCGACCTAGTTCGCTGAACAGTCTGTCGGCAGAAAAGTAAATATGAATCAGCCCCAAGGTCATCAAGATGGTCAATGAAGCCAATATCTTGCCAAGATAGGCTCCCGAAGAGTAGCGGTGTTCTTTACTCACGGCTAGTCTAACGATAAAGGCTGCGACGAAAGCGATGGCAGCAACATCGCTTGCTAGCAAGTATCCGTAGTGACCGACCGGGAATCGATAGATCACGCTGGAATAGAAAAAGGAGGCCAAAATGAGGTAGATCATGGCCTCTCCATCTGATTGATCGGTGAGTGCCCGTAGCAGATGGCCTCGTCCGGCGTTGCTGCAGAGTGGATCACCGGCATGGCCTAACGTCCCTTCTCCGCACTCAGGCGCTCGTTTCTCCAAGCAAGCAGCCACTGTCGCTCCTGCACTGAGAATAACAGTAGATATGCTGCGGTAAGGATGCCTACCAAGAGGAGAATTGCCCCAGTGGCAGAGGGTATGTCAGAGAGGTAAAGGAGTGCAGCCACGACAGGCATGAGGTTAGTGAATAGCAGCACCCTGACTACCTCACTGGCCGACATCAATTGCTTTCTGTACACGAGTAGCATATAGCCAGCTTCCACCACCAGTAGCAGGGCAATCATCCCCCCGGCCGCCCCTAGTGCTCCGAGGCGCGGAATGAGAAGCAGGTCTGTTACGATCTGGCCGGCCATTGCGACTAATGAAACAGACACGATCTGGACTTCCAGGCCCCTTGCTATCAGCAGGAAGTAGGAGAGCGCGCAGGGGGCGATCAGGCTGGCCGCCAACATCATCAGGCGCACCACCGGTTCGGCGGCTATGTACTTGTGGCCGAATAAGAGCCGCAGTGCCGGCGGAGCCAGAAAAAGAAGCGAAAGGGCTGCCGTGGTGCCTCCAAGCACGGTAAGGCGCATAAGTAATGACAGCTTGGCCTCCACTCCCTCCGTGGCGGTCGCTTGGCACAGCCACGGGTATATCGTGGAAAAGGAGATGCCGATAAGCAGCAGAAGAATCTCGTAGAGCTTGTTGGCCAAAGCATAGTTGGCCAGAGCGGCAGTGGATGCCAGGCTGGAGACCAGCAGCCAGTCAAGTCGGGCCTGAGTCTGACTCACGACGCCCAATATTGCGAAGACCGCTCCCACTTTCCACATCCGGCTCAGGAGGCTTCTCGTTCTAGTTGGTACCGGGGGCGTTTGAGGCTTGGTGCGATAGGCCGCCAGCGCGCCCATGGCCACACTCAGGCACCGGACAAGCGCCAGTCCTCCCAAAAGATACAGAAGGGAGTGCAGGCCGCAGAGGGCCAGCAGTACCACGGCCACAAGGAACCTGCCCAGCGAGCCCGTGGCCTCGATGATGTTGGCCATGTTCTGCCGCTGGTGTGCCCGCAGCCAGGCAAGAAAAACGGTCTGCGCGCAGAGGAGAATCTGCAGAAACCCGGCCAGGGCCATGACCCAGTAGGTCTCCGCCGGCGGCCGGGCAAGGAACCACCAGAGCTGCAGGGCAATCAGCCCCAACACAATCATGGGCAGCCGGGTCAGCCCGACGCCCCGGACCGCCTGCCCGAGAGCGATTTCGCCCGTGGCAAACTCCCTTACGAGGACTTGCCGCATACCCAGATCGAGGCTTAGGCCGAAGAAAGTCATCACGGCCATTACCCAGCTGTAGAACCCTACCTCCTCGACGGCCAGCAGCCGGAAGAGAAAGTAATAGAACAACATTTCTAGTAGCTGGGCGGGGCCGGTCACCAGATAGGCGGCAGACAACGTCGTGCTGTAGCGCTCGCGTCGCACCGTAGCTCAGTTCTCCGGGAAGACGTCCGCCATGGTTGGGCGCGGCTTCAGGTCTCTTCCCACATAATCGGCATCAGACCGCCCGACTATAGCACAAACGGCTGGCGAGGAGGGCGGAGGCGGAATTTCGCCTGGCGCGGCCCGCGGGTTTGACTACAAAAAAGTCCTCCCTTCCGTTATAGTCGGCCTGGGAGGAGTTGTTTGTGGACCTGATAGATCTGCACGCCCATTCCACCGCCTCAGACGGCTCGCTGGCCCCCACCGCACTCGCCAGGCACGCCAGGGACCTCGGCCTGAGGGCCATCGCCCTCACGGACCACGACACCATCGCCGGAATCAACGAAGCGGCCGCCGCCGCCGAGCGCTTCGGCCTGGAGCTGGTGCCGGGGGTCGAGATGAGTTCATATTACTCCGGCGGTACCATGCACATACTGGGCTATTACCTTGATTGCTCGAAGCCCGGGTTGCTTCAGGAGCTGTCGCGCCTGCAGCGGGTCCGGGCGGAGCGCAATCAGGTTGTGCTGGCCAAGCTCAACGAGCTCGGAATCGAGCTGAGCTTCGAGGACGTCCTGCGCCTGGCGGGCAAAGACGGCCAGGTAGGCCGGCCGCACTTTGCCAGGGCGCTGCTTTCGAAGGGCGTGGTAGGCTCTATAGATGAAGCCTTCGAGCGCTACCTCAAGAAGGGTGCCCCGGCCTACAGCACCAAGTTCCGCCTGCCGCCCGCCGAGGCCATCTCTCTCATAAGAAAGGCCGGTGGGGTGGCCGTGCTGGCGCATCCTTTCACCCTGTTTCTGGACGAAGACCCCAGGCGGCTGAATTCCCTGCTGTGCGAGCTTAAAGATCTGGGGCTCTCGGGGGTGGAGGTATATTACACCGAGCACTCCGAGAAGCAGGAGCGGCTGTATTCCGAGGCCGCCCGAAGCTGCGGCCTCATCATGACCGGTGGCTCCGATTATCATGGCGCGAACAAGGAAGACACCGAGCTGGGCAAGGGCCACGGCAACCTGCGCATTCCCTATGGCGTGCTCGAGGAGGTCAAGGCCGCCCGCCGGGCGCTTATGGGCGGCACCCCTGGCTGATCATCCATTACCACGGCGAATCCGGTCGTGACTGACGCGCATATTCTCAAGGGAGGGGACATGACAGGGATAATCGATATACGTGCCTACGAGATTCTGGACTCGAGGGGCAATCCCACGCTGGAAGCCGAGGTTATTCTGGAAGATGGTGAGTACGGCAGGGCGGCCGTGCCCTCCGGCGCCTCGACTGGCGAACGGGAGGCCCTGGAGCTGCGCGACGGCCAGAAGGAGCGCTATCTGGGCAAGGGCGTCCTGCGGGCCGTGAAGAACGTCAATGAGATCATCGGCCCTCAGTTGCTCGATCTCGACGCCTCGGATCAGGCCCAGGTCGATGCCGTCATGATTGCCCTCGACGGCACCGAGAACAAATCCAGCCTGGGGGCCAATGCCATTCTGGCCGTCTCCATGGCCTGTGCCCGGGCCGCGGCCATGGCCGCCAACCTGCCTCTTTACCGCTACCTTGGCGGAGCCGTGGCGCGCGTGCTGCCCGTGCCCCTGATGAATATCATCAACGGCGGAGTGCACGCGGACAACAACCTCGATATTCAGGAGTTCATGATTGTCCCCGCCGGGGCGCCCAGCTTCAGCGAGGCGCTGCGCATGGGGGCCGAGACCTTCCACAACCTGCACAAGATTCTCAAAGACATGCGGCTGGCCACCGGGGTGGGCGACGAAGGCGGGTTCGCCCCCAACCTGACCTCCAACGAGCAGGCCCTGGGGCTCATCGTGGCCGCCATAGAGCAGGCGGGCTACCGCGCGGGAACGGACGTCTATCTGGCCCTGGATGCCGCCGCCAGCTCCTTCTATCAAGACGGCAAGTACCATTTGGCCGGTGAGAAGCGCGTCCTCGGCACCAGTGAGCTGATCGACTACTATGAAGACCTTATCTCCCGCTATCCCATTGTCTCGATTGAGGACGGCCTGGCCGAAAATGATTGGGACGGTTTCGAGGAGATGACCCGGCGCCTGGGTGAGCGGATCCAGATAGTGGGCGATGACCTGTTCGTCACCAACCCCCGGCTCCTGGCCGAGGGCATAAGCCGCGGGGCGGCCAATGCCGTGCTGGTCAAGCTCAATCAGATCGGTACGGTCACCGAGACCCTGGAGACAATTGCCATGGCCAAGCGGGCCGGCTACGCCACGGTGATATCGCATCGCTCCGGCGAGACTGAAGACCCCTTCATCGCCGATCTGGCCGTGGCCGTCAACGCCGGCCAGATCAAGACGGGCAGCCTGTCGCGTTCGGAGCGCATCGCCAAGTACAACCAACTGCTACGCCTCGAAAGCGAACTGGGTGGCGGGGCCATCTTCCCGGGGCTGGGGGCCTTCTCCGGCCGCCAGGCCTGACGGGGGCACTGGCCTGCGCGCGGGGGGGGGGAACAGACCCCTTTTACGTAAAACAACGTGGGGGGAGGCAGCCCGCCTCCCCCCAAAAACACATCAACCAGACGATTTCGTATGCCTCCCCTCTGAGAGCCTCAGGAGGGGGTTTCGGTCTTCTCCGCCTCTACGGGGGCGGACATCTTCTTCATCAGCGCTTCCATGTATTCCTGCAAGATGGTAGGCGGCGGCACCGGAACGAGCCTGGTGCGCAGCAGGCTGGAGCCTTCTACCTTGTATTCGTACTTGCGGGAGTAAGAGGCGTTCACCGAGGCCGCGAATGGCCCCCACCCACCCTTGGCCGAAGCGCTGACGCTGGCCGTGCTGGTGGTGGCCATGGTTATGGCCATCTTCACCTCGATGGTGGATTCCTGGAACTGATAGTAGCCGGGGAAGAAGCCCAGGGCTATCAGAGGGAATTCTATGGTCTTGGAGGGATCCTTTATGCTGGGCAGCGGGATCTTGGTCTCGGCCATGAACTTGGCCACTTCGGTACTGTTCTGGTCGAGCCTGAACTGGCCCTCGGCGATGCCGAGCGCGAGCTTGGTGACCATCTCCGGGAATGGGACATTCAGTAACTCTTGTCCAACTTGGTTCGCCATTCTGGCACCGTTCCTTTCTCAGTCATTTTGATCATCGATAATTTTGATGCCGGCGGCCGGGCGCAGCGAAAAACGCACCGTGCTCACGCTCCGCGGAGACATCTCGGGGGCTTCCAACTGGGTCAGGCGAATGCCCTTCTGGAGATCAACCCCGGCCTTGAGTTCGACCTCCATTTTTTCCACCACTACCCTGGGACCCGGCTGGCGCATCAGTTCTTGGTTGACCTCCTCCAGATGGCTTCTGAATTGCCGCAGGAGGTCGTTAACCTCAATGCCTGGACGCGCCTTGCCCCCCGCTTCCAGTCTTCCGCGAAGTTCATCCCTTTCGGCCGCCAGTTGGGCCAGGGCTGACTTGGCCTCGGCCAGGCCCGCCTCGCTGTCCTTGAGCCGCCGCGACATGATCGTGACCGCGCTCTGAGCGGCCCCCGCCTGGGCGCGGCTCTCCACCGCCTGCTGTTCCGAGGCCTTCACCTTCGCCTGCCACTCCTGCATCCGCGCCCCGGAGGCGTTCACCTGAGCCTGCAGTTCGGCGATGCGGGTCTCACCCTCCCGCAGCCTGCCCTTGGTGGCGTCAAGCTGCTCTTTGGCCAGCCTGGTTTCTTTGTCCGAACCAGCCAGCCGAAGTTCCATTTCCTTTAGCTTTGCTTCCAGGTCTTGCGGCGGCATCGGTTCTAACCTCCGGCGGGCTGCTCAACGATCTGAGGAGGGACGGCGACGATCTTCACCTTCAGGGTGCTGGTGCCGTCCGCGGTGTAGTTGAAGGCATTCTGATACTTGGCGTTGAACAAGGCAAAGAGCAGCCTTGCCTTGCCTCCTCCGTCGCCCTTGGTTTCGTAGTGAGCGGCCAGCTTCAGTTCCACTTCGACATCGGGCATGGTGTACCAGGGCACCTGATAGCCTACCGCGGCCAGCTCCGGATGAGTCTGTTTTAGTTTGGATTGCATGTCGAGAGCGGCCGAGTCTAGCTGCCGCTGGGCCTCCGCGATGCCCGCGGCTATCTGGCGGATCATCTCGCTTACCGGGGTGACAAGGATTTCCGTAAAATCAACTTCCTGGGGTGGCATTGGCGCTCACTCCTTCTTCCAAAAAAACGCGGCCCCCGCGCCAGACCCCTCCCCACGGGCGTCATCGAGCCCAGTGCGGAACGGTTACTTGGCAAATATTATGTGCGGCAAATGGAGGCCGACCACTGAGCCTTACCGGCTTCGCTCAGGGGTTGTCAACAGAATCTTTGGGGTCCGCGAGGCGGGCGATGACGTGCCAGCCCTCGTCCCGCGAGGGGTGCCCGAGGACCTCACGCAGGAGGGTGAACACGGTGACGGCCGGCGGCTCTCCCAGCCGGAGTCTGACCCAAAACCCTTCGTTCCAGTGGTTTCCGGAGTGTAGGCTTATGAGCATGAGTCTGGCGCGGGAGGCGTCTCCCTCGATGCGGCTCAGGATATAGTAGTCTCCCCAGGCGTTGCCGATGATCGAGGCGCACCCGATGAGGGTGTCCGGGGGAAGGTCGGCCAGAAAAAACACCGGCTGGCTGGCCTCCGGCCTCCGGTTGTCGCCGGAAGACGGTCGTGGGTTTTGGCGGCGACAGGTTTCGCAAGAACACCCGCCGAGGTTTGAACCCCGCCTTGTCCGTGCCGGTGCGGCCCCGCCGGTCTTGACGGGTATGTTTATCGGAAGGGCCTTGGCTTCTTCACGGGGCGCGCCGAGGGCGACATCCCCACCGGGCACCAGCCATACCCGACCCAGAACGGAGTACGGACCCGCGAGGTACAAGCGTTTCATCAAGGGGTTCCTCCTTCTTACAGTTTTGCCTGGGAAGACGGCGGTCGCCTGACCACGTAGTCCTCCAGGGCCTGCTCTTCATGGAAGAGGGATACAAACCATCGGGGTGGATGTACCGGGCACTCTATGCGGCCCCGCCAGGCGGAATTGAGCCGAAGCTGCCGCCACCTTGCCAACAAGGGCTCCGGGGCGTCGGGGAACCAACGATGGCCGCAGTTGAGGCAAACCAGACCCAGTGGCTCCGTGGTCATGAACCCGCCGCATCTAGCACATCGCTGGGGCATCTGTATTTGCCTCCCGTTTCGTAGCAAGCGCAACTGTATATCCGGGCATTTTTTTAGGGCACAGCCAACCGGCTACGATCAAAGACACGTAGCGGGTGCCATCGCTGTCGCGCTCATATGGTATGCGGTTAGCCACGCGGTCGAATCGCTTGCGGAGCGCCCTCAGGGAGACGTCCAGGTGGCGCGCCCAGTAGACCAGAGGGAAGAGTTCATCCAGCTTGTAGTTCAGAAGGCCTTTGGCGGCGGGACATCGCCGGCAGGAGAATTGCTCCCACCCCGCGCAGGCGGACTGATACATGCACTGGGCATATTGGGGGCATCTGGAGAGCTTGATGGCATCGACGTTGTAGGGGAATACGGCGCCTCCGTAGCATACGGGGCGGCATGGGAAGGTGGGGGGCATCGCACACTCCTGAAGATTGTGCGGCTCGGGTGTTCGCCGCGGCATCGTTGTTCGACAATAGGGCGGGAATGGTCCCGCCCCGGCCCCGCCCGTGCAACCCACGGGCCTCAGCATGACCCGCGGCGGCACTTGTTCCGGGTTGCCGCGTGGTTCGGGGATGGTTTGGCTTCCTCTTCAGCAACCCGGCCGCCAGGGCAACAGGCAGGCAGCAATCGAGATACTGCATAAGGCAGATGAAAAACAGACTGTCTTGTCTTCATTTGCCTGGCACTGATGCCTCTGAGCATTAGAAATATCCTCCGTTTTCATGCGACCTGGGGGGCTGTATAGCAGGAAGGCTTGTCAGTGTCAATATGCGTGCGACAAGCCTGGCTGTTTTTTGTGCTGGCACGATGCTGAAGTGGACCCCGAAAATCGGACAAGGTGCCGAGCTTCTGGGCGACTTGGGAAGGATCCCGGAAATGGAAGGCAAGCGGAACAAGTACAAGTCGGCCTTCAAGGCGCGGGTGGCACTGGAAGCGCTACTGGACCTGCCGCGGGCGCCGCGGAGCCTGGCCGCTCCGCGACGCCCGGATTCTAGTTGCCGGCGGATTTCTTCGCGGGTATTGCCTTAATCTTTGCTTTAGCCTTTGCTTTCGCTTTTGTCTTGGTCTTAGCCTTTGCTTTCGTTTCTGCCTTGGTCTTTGCTTTGGCTTTCGCTTCTGCCTTGGCCTTGGCTTTGGCCTTGGAGACCGATTTCTTCTGGGTCTTGGCTGACGGCTGCTGCTTAGTGGGCTGGTGGCTCGCGGCCCCGTAGGCGGGCGCCCTCTTGGCGGCCGGGCCGACTGGGCTCGGGCGGGCACTGCAAAGAGCGCGCTTGGCCACGTAGCCTGCCGGGGCGTAGCAGGCCTTCACGGCCGCGCCCTCTCCGTAGCCGTCACCATCGGCATCCCGGTAGTACAGGGCATACACCAGACCCTCGTCCACGAGCCGGTTGCCGTCGTTGTCCAGGCCATCACAGCGCTCCGGGGCACCGGGGTAGATCGTGGGGTTGGAGTCGTCGAAGTCCGCCGCGTTGCTCACGTAGCCCGGCAGCGGCTCGCAGAGCGAAAGGCTGTCTCCAGACCACCCATAGCCGTCTCCGTCATAGTCGCGGTAATAGGTGTGGCGGGTGTCGCAGTCCGTTGTCCCAGTCGCCTCCGCGGATGGGGCGCTCTCGTTTCCGCAGGCATCAAAGGCGGTCAGGGCCACGTAGTAAGTGGTCTCCTGTTGCAGCGCGGAGAGCTGAAACGAGGTGACCGGCTCCTCGACTGTTACATGCCCGTTGTAGCTGCCCGGAGCAGTACCGTAATGGATCTGGTAGCCGGCGACATCGGCTTCCGGACTCGGGGCCCAGGTCACCGTCAGGCGGGCGGCAAAGGCCGGCGGCGGGGCCGGCAGCAGGATCACTCCCAACAGAAGACAGACGACCTCGATCAACGGCAATCGATTCTTAGTAGATTTTTCCACGGCCAATTTCCCCCTCGCCCCAGCGGAAACGGCAAGGCCCGTGCCGTGCGGCCGGCCGACCTTTCGTGGACAAAAATGGCTGTTATCCCGGAATGTTATCCGATTGAGCGCCACAGGCTCGAAGCCCGCCGGCCGAGGCATGAGACACTGGGTGGTAACTGAGGTTACAAAAGTGAATTTGGAGGTTCTTCAGCGGCGGGCCGCGCCCACCATCAGGGACAGGCCACCACCGCGGCACGGTGTTAGCCCAGGGGAAATGTCCCCCTTCGAGGAGGCGAGAACCTTGGAGGGGAGGTAGTTTTGAGCCGGAAAGAGGAGCTACATCGGGGGCAGGTGCTGGCGCGGGTGGTCCAGGGGGGAATGACCTTGGCCCAAGGAGCCGGGCTGATGGGCCTGGGCTACCGCCAGGCCAAGCGGCCGCTGCTTGACCAAGCGGGCGTGTCCACTATTGCCAGGACACCTCAGTGCGGGCCGCAATTGTCACGCTAGTGCGGGCCGCCGGACCCGAGAAGTGCTCCCGAGAGATAAAAAGGGGCCAGGCCCCAGAGCCTAACCCCTTGAGATTTTTGGTGGAGCTGATCGGGATCGAACCGACGGCCTCTTGAATGCCATTCAAGCGCTCTCCCAGCTGAGCTACAGCCCCCCGTAGGCATTTCCATATACCACCGCGCGCGGACCGTGTCAACGACCGTTGTTGTGTTATGTGGTCCAGCACAGGTGCGTTGTGACCCACCCTTCGAAAACCGGGCGCGGGACAAGACTCTCTGCCGCCAGATCTTCTCCAAGGTTTCCTTCTCGGCCGGCCGTGATCTGGCGGCTTACTGACCGTAAGTCTTGCCGGGTTCTTTCGAATTCAATTCATACCATAACAGGCGTTCCATGTTCTTACTCGGCTGGCGTATGGCCGAGCTCTGCCGACCGATGGGGTGAATTTTCAGTCCTATGTTCACAAAACCGCCTGCCTCCCCATTACGCAGGATAATCTGTACTGGGGAGGGTGGTACGCCGTGCACGTCATACTGCCGATCGGAGCCATTCCGCAATCCGTCGTCAATGTAGTCGTAAGCCGAAATGGCCGAGGAATAGTCGAGCGCATAAGTCCTGGCGTGGCCCTCCGGATTACACGGATCCGGCACGGCGTCAGGCGTCCAGGTGCTGAAGTAGACCACCCCGTCGAACACCACCGGCTGGCCGAGGACTTTTTCGCCGAGGTGATCCGCCGCCGGATCTTGAAAGCCCAGCTGGATGTACCATCCCGCTTTCGTCCGTAACTGGGTGCGGATAGCCTCTTTTTGCACCGCCGTCAAGAGGGGGTTCTCCAGGCTATCGTTGGTGACGTCCTCCAGATCCGCCTCGCTCAGACAGGGACCAGAGCTATCCACTATGCAATACATACGATCAGACCACACGCTGGTGGTATCCAGAATATGCTCCGGGTCTCCCGTTCCCACATAGAGCACGGGATTATCGGTGAACTTGTTGCCAAGGGAGACATCGGGAGGATAAAACATCTTCACACCACCCCAACTCTTAAAGACCGCGCTGGTGGAGAAATTGTTGGTTGCGCTGTTATAACTTGTTTTCCACACCCGCCCCCCGGTATCGCAAAAGTAGAAACAGCGCAGCAGATTCTTGTTGTCGTTGGTAACAGATTTGTTGATGACCGATACCGACCCCGGCACGCACTGCAGGTTGGCATTGGTGAATTTGTATATCAAGGCGCCGGTCTTCACGTTCACCACGTAGACGGCCCGCCCCATCGTCCGCGTCCCCGGAGGCCTGTGGTCCTCCGCCAGGTCGTACCCCCCGCCGAAGATGGCGACCGGTGTTGTCCCCCCGGCCAGATTGGCCAGATTGGCCAACTGCGGCTTCGACCAGGTCTGGCCCAACTCCGCAAAGCCGGGGGAGGTACTATCTTTGCTCCAGCGCACCGTCCACTTGGTGGGATCCTGATCGCTCGCGTTGAGGGCATAGTAGACGCGGCCGCCTCGCCCCTCTCCGAAAATGAGGATCTTGTCGCTGCCTTGGGAATAGAGGGCCAGCGGTCCGTCCACGAAGTAGCGCGCATCGCCGGCCAGGCCGGAGGCAGGACTGAAATCCTGCAGCCTGGTCAAGAGGTTATCGGGCACGAAGGCCAGCTTCTCCTTGCCATCGGCGTCGTCGAACACGTGCAACATGCCATCGTTGGCCCCCACCGCAAGCAGCCTCTTCTGCCAGACGGGGGGAGCGGCGGCTGAAAAGTAGTCGATCACGATGGGTTCGGAGTGCTGAATGTCCCCCAGTTGCCAGGCACGCTTGGCCACCGGCTCGCCGCCGGCTGCCCGGTCGTAGGTGAACCCGTAAACATAGTTGATGATTCTATCCACCTCCGCATTCGTGCCGACACCGAGCCTGGCCTTGTTTACCCACCCATTGAAGGCCTTGAAGTTCACACCATTCAAGGTGTAAACCGCCCGGGTATAAGGGGCAGCGGACGGGAGATCGGGAATGGAGTCGTGCAGCACCTCGCCGACCCCCCCTTTGTTCACCTGTCCGCCATCGGCGGTGCTCCAGGCAGAACTCCTGGCCGCTATGAACTCATCGGAACAGTTGGTGGCCCGTACGGGGGGGACACTCTTGTCCGCCACGATCCATTCCTTCCCGCCGCCGCCAGGACAGGTATTGGGGAGGTACGCGAGTTTGTAGCGCTTCAGGTTCCCCGTCCAGTCCGTGCTTGAAGAACGATAGTAGCTGAAGTACAGGTCGTCTCCGTGCTGGCTTTGCATGGTGCTGTCCGCAAACAGGAGGGGCGCGTTGTAGCTGCCCTCCTGGATGCAACCGGGGGGTGCCACTTTGAACTTGGTCACGAAGGCTTCGCTCCAACCTTTGTTGTTAGCCTGATACGGATTCAGGGTGGGGAAGTCCCAGTTATAGGTAACGCCCGTGACATAGGCGCAGCCGTCACCGTCCACCGCGATGCCGCGGCCTCCCTCAAAATCGCTTCCCCCCAGAAGGGTGGAGTAGACCAGGGAATTGCCCGCCGCGCTCAGCTTGGTCACGAAGACATCAAGAAAGTCGGAAAAATCGTGCCCGTCGTCAAAAGGGTTCTGGAGGGGAAAGTTGTCGGCAAAGGTATCGCCCGTGATCCAGGCGCAGCCACCGCCATCCACCGCGATGCCGTAGCCCCAATCCATACTACTTCCCCCCAGGTAGGTGGAATAGACCAGGGTGTCGCCCGCCGCGCTGAACTTGGTCACGAAGGCGTCCACGCCTGGCTGGTCTGTCTGGTAGGGGTTCAGGATAGGGAAGTTGTTGGAGTAGGTCCAGCCCGTGACGTAGGCACAGCCGCTGCCATCCACCGCGATGCCGTGGTAGACTTCATCGTCCAACGCGCCCCCCAGATAGGTGGAGTAGACCAGGGCGTCGCCCGCCGCGCTGAACTTGGTCACGAAGACGTCATAATTGCCGCCATTGTAAGAGTTGTCAAAAGGATTCTTAGTGGGAAAACCGCCACCGCGTACAACCCCCGTGACATAGGCGCAACCGCTCCCATCCACCGCGATGCCGCGGCCTAGAGCGCCACTCGCTCCCCCCCCGAGGTAGGTGGAGTAGACCAGGGTGTCACCCGCCGCGCTGAACTTGGTCACGAAGGCGCCGCTGCCTAGTACCTGATAAGGATTCACGGTAGGAAAGTTATTGGAACTGGTTAGACCCGTGACATAGGCGCAGCCGGCCGCATCCACCGCGATGTCGTTACCCTCAGTCTGACCATTTCCCCCCAGGTAGGTGGAGTAGACCAGGGTGTCGCCCGCCGCGCTCAGCTTGGTCACGAAGGCGTCCTCGTTGTTTGGCTGGTCTGTCTGGTAGGGGTTCAGGATAGGAAAGTCATCGGACCAGGTTGCACCCGTGACATAGGCGCAGCCGGCCGCATCCACCGCGATGCCGTTACCCTCATCGTCACTACTTCCGCCCAGGTAGGTGGAGTAGACCAGGGTATCGCCCGCCGCGCTCAGCTTGGTCACGAAGGCGTCCCCGTTGAAGCCGCCATTGTACGAGTTGTCAAAAGGGTTCTGGGTGGGAAAGTTGCCGGACCTGGTAATGCCCGTGACATAGGCGCAACCGGCCGCATCCACCGCGATGCCCCAACCGCTATCGTAATTACTTCCCCCCAGGTAGGTGGAGTAACCCAGCGTCACCGGGTCAATGACCAGGGGGTAGCACGGGTCATAAGCGGCCAGGGTGAAGCCGTAGGTGTCTTTTCTTGAGGAGCCTTCCTCGAGCCTGTAGCCGCCCTCCAGGCCTACCCGCCGGCCATTTATTTCCTGATAGACCACGGGCCTCTTCTGAATCAGCCTGCCGCCGCCGGGCAGGGTGATGACCAACTCCCCCTCGGCGTTGAGCGCGAGGGATTCCGCCCCCTCATACTGGAACCTGGCCCGGCCGGGGTCCGCGCCCGGCGCCACGACGGCGTCATATTCAAACTCGCGGCCATTGCCGTAGAACTTGAGGTCTATGCCCGGCCAGGCCCCCCGGTAGAGCACCGCCCCCCAGGTGGGAATGCCCCGGTGCCACTGGGCCGGGTCGTTGCCCACCAGATAGTTGACCTTGCCCTCTTGAGGCTCGGTGCCGGTAACTTCCACCTCTGGCCGGATGCCGAGGGGCTTCCAGTGGAGCACCACCGGGGCCGCGCCTTCCTGGGAACCGGAGTGAGTTTCATGGGAAGGCCGGGGCGGCCGGGAAGGCTCATGACCAGCGGATGCCGAGGGACCGTCATTCCCACTCCGATTGACCACCAGGGTCACTTCGTCGCCACGGAAGAAGATGCCGCCTCCCCCGCCCTCCGCGTAGTAGCGCACCTGGGGCGCCTTCTGGCCCTGGTTGGCGATGAAATAAAGCGGCAGCTTGCCGTAGTCCTGGGCTACCCGCGCCTGTTGGGCGGCAGCCAATCCGTCCCGATCCGGCACCGGTTTCACCCAGGCACAGCCTGACGCCAGCAACCACATAAGAAGACAACCAATTGCCATCCTGAAATGAGGTCTTGTGGCCATGACTTCTCCCTGACACTCGTGGCACAGCGTCATCCCTCGCCCGCGGACCAGGGAATGAAATAGCATCAAGCGCCCTCTTGACAGCTAAGGACCCTCTGAATAAACTTCAGAATCCTCAACCGTTCGTCCTGAGGTATCGAAGGACGAGCACAAAATGGCTTCGAATCATTGACCGTTTTTCGTTCATGCTTCTATACATCAGCACGAACGGGAACAGCCAAACGACTTATTCAGACCTTCCCTAATAATGAAGTGCAAGCAAGTAGCGCGCCGGAGAGCCCGCCGGCTCACTGACCATAAGTCGTGCCGGGTTCTCCCGAATTCAGTTCATACCATAACATACGTTTGATGTTCTTATTCGGCTGCCGTATGGCCGAACCCTGAAGCCCGATGGGGTGAATTCGCAGTCCCGTGTTCACAAAACCTCCCGCCTCCCCATTACGCAGGACAATCTGCACTGGGGAGGGTGGTACATCATGCACGTCATACGCCCGGTCGGAGTTGTTCCGCAATCCGTCGTCAACGTAGTCGTAAGCCGAAATAGCCCAGGAATAGTCGAGCGCATAAGTCCTGGCGTGGCCCTCCGGATTACACGGATCCGGCACGGTGTCAGGCGTCCAGGTGCTAAAGTAGACCACCCCGTCGAACACCACCGGCTGGCCGAGGACTTTTTCACCGAGGTGATCCGCCGCCAGACTGAGCTGGTCCAGCTTGATGTACCATCCCGCTTTTGTCTGCAAATCGGTGCGGATAGCCTCTTTTTCCACCGCCGTCTTGCCGGAGTCCACGTCCAGTCCATCGTTGGTGACGTCGACCAGATCCGCCTCGCTCAGACAGGCGCCGGAGCTATCCACCATGCAATACATACGATTGGCCGCGGTGGTATCCAGAATATGCTCCGGGTCTCCCGTTCCCACATAGAGCACTGGGTTATCGGTGAACTTGTTGCCAAGGGAGACATCGGGAGGATAAAACATCTTTATGCCCAAACCCGCGGGCGAAGCAAATACCGTGCTGGTGGAAAACGTATTGGTTGTCTTGTCATAACTGGTTTTCCACACCCGGCCGCCGGTATCGCAAAAGTAGAAGCAGCGCAGGCAGTTCTCGTTGTCATTGATGACCGATACCGATCCCGGCACGCACCGCAGGTTGGGATCATTCGCATTGGTGAAGAGGTATATCCCGATGCCGGTTTTCACGTTCACCACTAAGACGAATCGCCCTATGGTGGGCGCCCCCGGAGGGTCGCTGTCTTCCGCCGGGTCATACCCCCCGCCGAAGATGGCAACCGGTGTCCCCCCGGCCAGTTTTGCGAACTGCGGCTTCGACCATGTCTGGCCCAGATCCCCCCCGCCCATGCCTACGCCTGTCCACGACCAGCACAGCTTCCACTTGGTGGGATCCTGATCATGAACATCCAGAGCCACATAGGTGCGGCCGCCTCGCCCTTCTCCAAGCATGAGGATCTTGTCGCTGCCTTGGGAATAGAGGGCCAGCGGTCCGTCCACGAAGTAGCGCGCGGTACCGGCCAGGCCGCCGGCGGGATTGAACTCCTTAAGCCTGGTCAACAGGTTCTGGGGCACGAAGGCCAGCTTCTCCTTGCCATCGGCGTCGTCGAACACGTGCAACATGCCGTCGTTGGCCCCCACGGCAAGCAGCCTCTTCTGCCAGACGGGGGGAGCGGCGCCTGAAAAGTAGTCGATCACGATGGGTTCGGAGTGCTGAATGTCCCCCAATTGCCAGGCACGCTTGGCCACCGGGTCGCCGCCGGCTGCCCGGTCGTAGGTGAACCCGTAAACATAGTTGATGATTCTGTCCACCTCCGCATTCGTGCCGACACCAAGCCTGGCCTTGTTTACCCAAGCCTTGAAGTCCTTGAAGTTCATACCATTCGCGGTGTAGACCGCCCGGGTATAAGGGTTGGCGGACGGGAGATCGGGAATGGAGTCGTGCAGCACCTCGCCGCCTCCCCCTTTGTTCACCTGCCCGCCATCGGCGGCGCTCCAGGCGGAACTCCTGGCCGCTATGAACTCGTCGGAGCAGTTGGTGGCCCGCGTGCCCGTGCTGTCCACCAGGATCCATTCCTTTCCGCCGCTGCCCCCGGGGCAGGTATTGGCCATGTACTTGAGCTTGTAGCGCTTCAGGTTCCCAGTCCAGTCCGTGCTTGAAGAGCGGTAGTAGGTGAAGTACAGGTCGTCCCCGTTCTGGCTCCGCATCGTGCTGTCTATCGACAGGAGGGGCGCGTTGTAGCTACCCTCCCGGATGCAAACCGCGACGGGCGGGACGTTGAACTTGGTCACGAAGACGTCACTGGTACCTTTGCGGTTAGCCTGATATGGATTCACGGTGGGAAAGTCGTTGGAGTACGTACTACCAACGACATAGGCGCAGCCACTCGGATCTATCGCGATGGCCCCGGAGAAGTCCTCATCACTCCCTCCCAGGTAGGTGGAGTAAACTAGAGTGTTGCCCATGGCGCTCAGCTTGGTCACGAAGCCATCTCTCACGCCCGGGCCATTGTGACAACTATCAAAAGCATCCACCATGGGAAAGTCTAACCAGGTAACGCCCGTGATCCAGGCGCAGCCGCCGCCATCCACCGCGATGTCATTGCCGTAATCCGCACTACTTCCCCCCAAGTAGGTGGAATAGACCAGGGAATCGCCCGCGGCACTCAGCTTGGTCACAAAGGCATCCCAGGCGCCATCTTGAGAGTTGTCATAAGCGTTCAGCATGGGAAAGTCGACGGAATCGGTATAACCCGTGACGTAGACGCAGTCGCCGCCATCCACCGCGATGCCACAGCAGTCATCATAAAAACCACTTCCTCCCAGGTAGGTGGAGTAGACCAGCGCGTTGCCCGTCGCGCTCAGTTTGGCCACGAAGACATCCGTCATGCCTCCGTTGAAAGAGTTATCAAGCGAGTTCACCATGGGAAAGTTGTCGTTGTAAGTAGTGCCCGCGATGTAGGCGCAGCAGCCGGCATCCACCACGATGCCGGCACTCCATTGCGAACTAGTTCCCCCCAAGTAGGTGGAGTAGACCAAGCCGTCGCCCGCCGCATTCAGCTTGGTCACAAAGACATCCGAGGCGCCATTGTAAGAATTATCAAAGGCGTTCTGAGTGGGAAAATCGGCATCGACGGTATTTCCCGTGACATAGGCGCAGCCAACTGCATCCAGCGCGATGCCGGTAGCCGCGTTCTGAACAGACCCCCCTAGGTAGGTGGAGTATACCAGGTCGTCGCCTGCGGCATTCAGCTTGGTCACGAAACCCTTAGTCCATACCCTGGCCAGACCAAACGCATTGTCAAAGGCATTCTTCATGGGGAAGTTGTTGGAGTACGTACCACCGGCGACATAGGCGCAGCCTGCGGCATCCACCGCGATGTCGCAGGCGAAATCGTCACTACTTCCCCCCAGGTAGGTGGAATAGACCAGGGTATCGCCCGCCGCGCTCAGCTTGGTCACGAAGACGTCGCCGCTTGGCTGGTTCAGCTGATAAGGATTCTTGGTGGGAAAGTTGTTGGAACTAGTGCTGCCCATAACATAGGCGCAACCGGCCGCATCCACCGCGATGCTGCCCCCCCCATCGTCGCCACTTCCCCCCAGGTAGGTGGAGTAACTCAGCGTCACCGGGTCAATGACCAGGGGGTAGCGGGGGTCATAGGCGGCCAGGGTGAAGCCGTAGGTGTCTTTTGAGGAGCTTTCCTCAAGCCGGTAGCCCCCCTCCAGATCCACCCGCCGGCCCTCTATTTCCTGATAGACCACGGGCCTCTTCTGGACCAGTTTCCTGCCGCCGCCGGGCAGGGTAACGATCAACTCCCCTTCGGCGTTGAGCGCGAGGGACTCCGCCCCCTCGTACTGGAACCTGGCCCGGCCGGGGTCCGCCCCCGGCGCCACGACCACGTCATATTCAAACTCGCGGCCATTGCCGTAGAACTTGAGGTCTATGCCTGGGTAGGCCCCCCGGTAGAGCACCGCCCCCCAGGTGGGAATGTCGCGGTGCCACTGGGCTGGGTCGTTGCCCACCAGGTAATTGACCTTGCCCTCTTGCGGCTCGGTGCCGGTAACTTCCACCTCTGGCCGGATGCCGAGGGGCTTCCAGTGGAGCACCACCGGGGCCGCGCCTTCCTGCGGGTCTGGCTGGGGCTGATGGGATAGTGGCTGGTGCTCAAGCGCCGCTGAGTGGTTGTCGTCACCCCGCCGGTTCATCACCAGAATCACTTCATCGCCACGGAAGAAGATGCCGCCTCCCCCGCCCTCGGCATAGTAGCGCACCTGGGGCGCCTTTTGGCCCTGGTTGGCGATGAAATAAAGCGGCAGCTTGCCGTAGTCCTGGGCTACCCGCGCCTGTTGGGCGGCAGCCAATCCGTCCCGATCCGGCAGTGGTTTCACCCAGGCACAGCCTGACGACGCCAGCAACCACCCAAGAAGACAGGCAGTGGCCATCCTGAAGCAAGGTTTTGAGGACATGACTTCTCCCTGACCAGCCCGCATAAGGTAATAATGGATGCAAGCAAGTAGCACGCCAGGGATTATGGCAATACCGACAGATGGAATGGGTCTGGGGATTAAGCCGATGGTACGCGGTAAGTGCTGAACAAAGAAATTCCGTGGTCCCTCTCCGGCAAGTGACACCCACGCCGCCTGCCGCCAGGGAATTCCACGGCAATCATCAAAGACAATTGCGTGCTCGCCAGAACGATTGTGTACTCAGCCAAAACGATTGTGTGCCCGGCCACATCCTCCTGGGGGACGGCAACCCATGGGGTCGCGCTGGATTTGTCCGTGCCGCGTGGTTGTCCCTCAAGCCTTCGGCGGGGGGGGCGCCTGCCCCAGCAGGTGGTAGTTCTCCAGAAACTTTCCCACCGCGTTGGTGCCGTTGTGGGCCATGGCGATGGCAAAGAAGCCCAAGGCCATATAGCCGAAAGGAACGTCCACTCTCGTGACGAGCATGCCTGCCACGGTTCCCGTATAACAGGTGAGCGTCCATAGGCTGAATCGGTACTTGCGCTGCCCAATGGCTACGGTCTTCTTCATGGCATCCTCTTTATGCTGCACGTGGGGGTCGCTGCCGTGTCCGGCGTCCGCGGGATCTACAGTCTCATTCATGGCCCCACCTTCAGGTCTTTCATATAGGCCAGTACCGTCTGGCAGTAGACGTCCTGGGCCGGATCTCCCTGCCAGCCCGGACCGTGGTTATAGGAAGAGATGCCACGCTCCAGGCCATATCGCGTAAGGTAGTGTGACAGATGCTTCATGGCGTGGTAGATGGCCGCCCATTCGTCGCGGACCAGCTCGGCCAGATACGGCCGCCTGTATCCCAGCTCCCTCGCCACCGCGCCCATGATCTGGCACAGACCCCAGCTCGCCTGCTGCCCCCAGAACTCCTGGTCTGGGTCCCCGGCCAGGCAGGGAAAGTCCTTCGGGGGAAACTTGGCGGCGGCCTCCGTGTCCGTCAGCTTGCGGAAAGCGGCGTTCTTGCGCACGTCCCAGAGGTAGCGGTATTTTGGCTCCGGGTTCCAGGCACAGAAGCTGCCGCCGCTCTCCTTGGCGATTATGGCCAGCACCAGTTCCGGAGGAAGCACCTTGCCAAACTCCGCGTGGGCCCGGTTGGCCAGGGCAACGTGCTCCGGCGTGGGTTTGAAGTCCATGGGGGTCAGCTTTCTTCTTTTCTAAGGTCACTGGAGACAGCTATGCCACCTTGCCCCCAAAACACCTCTTTGGCCATATCTCCCAGTTCGGCCAGGTTTCTTACCACCGGAATGCCGTGGGCGTTGAGGGCCTCCATCTTTTCCTTGGCCGTGCCCTTGCCGCCGGAGATTATGGCCCCGGCGTGCCCCATGCGCTTGCCGGGAGGCGCGGTCTGCCCGGCTATGAAGGCCAGTACGGGCTTGGTCATGTTGGCCTCTATGAAGTGGGCGGCCTCCTCCTCGGCGCTGCCGCCGATCTCGCCGATCATGACCACGCCCCTGGTCTCGGGATCCGCCTGAAACAGGGTCAGGATGTCGATGAAGTTGGAGCCAATAATGGGATCCCCCCCGATGCCCACGCAACTGCTCTGCCCCAGGCCGACCTTGGTAAGCTGGTCCACCACCTCGTAGGTCAGGGTGCCGGAACGCGAGACCACGCCTATGGGGCCTTTCTTATGGATAGGCCCCGGCATGATGCCCAGCTTGCTCTTGCCGGGCGAGATGAGACCGGGGCAGTTGGGGCCGATCAGCCTGGTGGTCCGCCCTCGCAGGAAGGCCGCCACCTTGACCATGTCCAAAGCCGGAACGCCGTCGGTAATGCACACGCAGACCCCCAGGTCCTCGGCGGCCGCCTCCATGATGGCGTCGGCGGCCATGGGGGCCGGGACAAAGATTATGGAGGCATTGGCCCCGGTGGAGCGAACGGCATCATGCACGGCATTGAAGACCGGCACCCCCTCCACCTGCTGGCCGTACTTGCCCGGCGTCACCCCGGCCACCACCCTGGTGCCATAGGCGGCCATCTGAGAGGCATGGAAACTGCCTTCGCGTCCGGTGAGACCCTGGACCACTACCCTGGTGCTTTCGTCTATAAGGATGCTCATGAAAACCCGCTCCCTCAGCCGAGGTTCAAACCGGCGATCTTGTCCGCGGCGTCCTTGACGTCGGTGGCCACCATGAAGTCGAGGCCGCTTTGGCCCAGGATCTGGCGTCCTTTTTCCACGTTGGTACCGGTAAGCCGGACTATGACCGGCAGTTGCGGCTTCACCTCGCGGCAGGCGGTGACCACGCCCTCGGCCAGCACGTCGCAGCGTAGTATGCCGCCGAAGATGTTGATCAGGACCGCGCGCACGTGCTTGTCTGACAGGAGGATCTTGAAGCCGTTGGTGATCATCTCGGCGCTGGCCCCGCCGCCCACGTCCAGGAAGTTGGCCGGATGCGCCCCAGCCAGCTTGATGACGTCCATGGTGGCCATGGCCAGGCCCGCGCCGTTGACCATGATGCCGATGTTGCCGTCCAGCTTGATGTAATTGAGATTGAATTTGTGGGCCTCGACCTCCAGCGGGTCTTCTTCGCTCAGGTCTCGCAGCCCGGCCACCTCGGGGTGGCGGTAAAGGCCGTTGTCGTCAAAGTTCATCTTGGCGTCCAGGGCGATGACCTTGCCCTCCGCCGTGACCACCAGGGGGTTGATCTCGGCCAGCGAGCAGTCCAGATCCAGAAAGGCCCGGTGCAGCGAGGTTATCAGCCTCACAAAACCCTTGAAGGCCTCCCCCTTGAGGTTCAGGCCGAAGGCCAGCCGCCTGGCCTGGAAGGGCAGCAGGCCCAGCGTGGGGTGGCAGACCTGCTTGAGGATCATCTCCGGCCGGGTGCGGGCCACTTCTTCGATCTCCATGCCGCCCGCCTCCGAGGCCATGATGAGCGGGGAGACCGAGGAACGGTCAAGCAACACGGAGCAGTAGAGCTCCTTGGCTATGTTGAGCCCTTCCTCTATGAGCACCTTGCCCACCACCTTGCCCTCGGGGCCGGTCTGCGGGGTGACCAGGCGCATGCCTAAAATCCTCCCCGCCAGCTCCCGGACTTCATCCAGCGACCTGGCCAGCTTCACCCCGCCGCCCTTGCCGCGCCCCCCGGCGTGTATCTGGGCCTTCACCACCACCGGCAGCGTGGCCAGTTCCTGGGCCACGGCCACGGCCTCGTCGGCAGACGTGGCCACGTCGCCCCGGGGAGTGGACACCCCAAACCTGGCCAAAAGCTGCTTTGCCTGATACTCGTGAACCTTCATTATTTACTTACCCTTTTTGATCGTGCGCGCGCAGACCGCCGCGGCCGCCAGCTTCAGGACGTCAGCCGGCACGAAAGGCAACACCCCCGCCTTAAGCGCCGCCCCGGCGGACAGACCCGCGACCAGCCCCAGCTGCAGCACCCCAAAGAAGTAAATCATCAGCGTGGCCGCCACCATGGCCGCAAGCATCCTGGCCCACGAGCCTTCCTTGCCACTCAGGTGTCCCACCAGCCAGGCCGCGGGCACGAAGCTCAGCAGATAGCCACCGGTAGGCCCCAGGAGCCCGCCCGGCGCGGACGCGGCCAAGAGTTGGGGTGAGGCCAACAGCAGCCCCAGCGCCCCGACCTGGCTGGCCGCCCCCGCCCCGGCGCCCAGCAGGGCACCCGAGAGAAGGACGAAGAACGTCTGCAGAGTCAGCGGCACGGGGGTGAAGGGCAACGGGAGCCGCACGTGGGCCGACAGGGCCGTGGCCAAGGCCAGGCCAAAAACGGCCACCGTCTTGAGCAGTGCGAACCTGTACGCTTCCAGCGAGATGCCACGTCCTGGTGCTTTTATCGAATGCCCTCTCATGAAATTCCCCCCTCCTCCTGGCTGTCAGGCGCGGATGTCTAAGCCTTTACGGTGGCGGTTTTTGAGGCCGGTGCCAGCTCGGGCAGTTCTTGAGCGATGGAACGACCACGCATAGTGCCACAACAGTTGAGCGTCAACTGCCTTGCCTTGACCGCCGGGTTGGTATAGTCAGGCAGCAGCATGGGAGCCAGCCGGTGGGTGTCAACCTCCGCCTCGGCCAACTCGCGCTGATAGTTGACCACGTGCTCCAGGCTCAGCGCGGCCGGCACCTGGCGGGAAAGCGCGAACTCCGCCGCCTTGAGGCCCGCGCGGCGCCCGAAAACGCTAATATCGAGCAGGGAGTTTCCCATCAGGCGGTTGTCGCCATGGATGCCGCCGCTCACCTCGCCGGCGGCATAAAGGCCGGGCACCCTGGTCTCGCCCCACTCCCCGATCTCAAGCCCGCCGTTCTGATAGTGCAGCGTGGGGTAGACTAAGACAGGCTCCTTGCTGATGTCTATGCCGTAGCGCTTGAGCTGAATGAACTTGGCCGCCAGGGCGTGCTCCACCGTGCCCGGCCCCCGCAGGAGGTCGATCATCGGGGAGTCTAGCCAGACGCCCATGCGACCCGCCGGCGTGGGAACGCCCAGGCCGCGCTCGGCGCACTCCCGGATGATGCACGCACTTTCCACGTCACGCGGCTCCAGTGGGAAGCAGAACTCCTCGCCGTCGCTGTTCAGGACGTGGGCGCCCAGGGTGCGGACCTTCTCGGTGATGAGGAGGCCTATGTTCTGCTCGGGGAAGGCAATGCCCGTGGGGTGATACTGGGCGTAGCGCAAGTGGTTGACCGGCACCCCCGCCCGATAGGCGATGACCAGCCCATCGCCGCAGGCCCCGTAGTGGTTGGTGGTCGGGAAGCCCTGAATGTGCAGCCGCCCGGAGCCGCCGGTGGCCAGCACCACCGCCTTGGCCCGTACCACGGAGTATTCCTCGGTCTCCATGTTGTAGAGCACGGCGCCGGAGGCCCGGCCCGAGCCATCGAGCAGCAACTCCACCGCCGGTGAAAACTCGATGACCGTGATCTCGTCCGGGTGGTTGCGAACCTCGTCGCGCTCCACCCGCATGATCTCCGCCCCCGTCATGTCGGCGGCCGAGTGCATGCGCCGGCGGCAGATGCCGCCGCCCTTGAGTTCCTTCATGGAACCGTCGGGCTCCTTGTCGAACATCATGCCCAGGCCCTCCAGCCACTTCATGACCAGAGGGGCATCCATGGCCAGCACCTTCACCAGACGGGGGTCGTTGGTGAAATGGCCGCCACCCATGGTGTCCAGCCAGTGGTAGTAGGGCGAGTCGAACCGGCGGTCGGCCGCCTGGACTCCACCCTCCGCCATCACGGTGTTGGAGTCTCCGTGGCGCAGCTTGGTGGCCAGGACGACACTGGCTCCCTGTTGCATGGCAAACAGGGCGGCCGCGGATCCGGCCCCGCCCCCGCCTATGATCAGCACGTCGGTGTCGTGGTCAGGCGACTCGAGCAGAGGGGTCAGCAGCGCGGGGGCAACGCGGCCATGGGCCTCGAGCAGATCGGCTATCTCGTCGGGCAGATCATGGCCCTTGTTGGGCCCCACCTTTAGCGCGCGGCGCCCGCCGCTCTTGTAGTCGGGGTGGTAGCCGCCGAGCACCTTCTGGCGCCCCTCGGCGTCCAGCTTCGGGAATTGCTCGTTGCGCCGCACCTTGGCCAGCCGCTCCGGCCTGGTCTTCTCCACCACGCGGATCAGTTCTTTGAGCTGGGGCGGATACCCGAATGCACTGCTAGCAGCTTCCATCGGCCTCTCCTTCTTCATCCAGGACAAGGTGCTTCAGATCCTTGGGGTGCCAGTCAGGGTCTTCGTACGGCTCCGGTTCCCACTCCCGCTCGGCATAGCGCTCTTTCACCTTGGCCTCGGTAAGACTCAGCAACTCTTCCATCATGGCGTCGAAGCGTCCGGCATCGAGCTGCTCCACCCGCCGGGCCAGGTGCTCGGCCGGGGGCTGAATGTAGCGGCCCGTAAGCCGGCGGGCCAGCATGGCCACATTGAACTGCTGGATCTCGGCCGGGCAGCGCAGGGCGCAGATGCCGCACATGATGCAGCTCTGGGAGAGCCTGGCGCACTCGGAGATGTCTCCGCGCTTCATGGCCTGGATGTAGTCCATCACCGGCAGATCCATGGGACAGGCCCGGGTGCAGGTGTTGCAGCCCAGACAGCGGAAGACGCCGGGGTAGATCCGCTTGACGTCGTCCATCAGTGGCCGCAGGGTATCCAGGTCGTAGATCTTCTTGTTGGCCGGCACGAAGGGGATGTGCACCAGATACATGTCGGGCTCGACCACCGTCTGGCAGGCCAGGCCGATCTTGAGCCGGAAGTCGTCCTTGGTCCGGTAGACGGTGGCACAGGCCCCGCAGATACCGCCGCGGCAGCCGCTGCTCCTGATGTACTGATAGCCGGCGTACTCCACCGCCTTCTGGATGGTCAGCGTCTCGGGCACATCATAGCGCTTGCCCATGATGAAGACGGGTATCAGCTTGGCCGGCGCTGTCTCGGCCTGTGGCCTGGGTTCCTGGTGGGCAGCCATCTGTCGGCCTTTCTCCGTAGGCATTATCGTTCCCCCACCGCCGCCGCGCGTTCCGTTCGGCCGTATTCGTGGCCGGTCTCGAAGGCCTTCAGGTTGAACTCCTCGGTGCCCTTCGGGATGGACATCTTCAGGGCCTCCTTCATGGCCTCCAGCCGGATGCAGTCAAACAGGCTGCTGAAGTAGCCGAGCATGACGATGTTGGCCACGATGATGCGGCCCAACTCTTCCGCCATGCGGGTACACGGTATCTTATAGAGCCGCCCGCCCTCGGGCATGTCGTGGGGGTCAACCAGCTCCGAATCTATGAGCACGGAGCATCCAGGGGTGATTTCCGTTAAGTATTTCTCCCAGGCCTGTTGGGCTATGATGATCAGGATGTCCGGCCTGGTGACGTAGGGCATGTGAATCCGCCCCTGAGAGAGCACCAGCGAGGAACTGGAGGCCCCGCCGCGGGCCTCGGGGGAGTACTCCTGGGTATAGACGACCTGGTTGCCGTCGAAAATCGCCGCCGCCCGCCCCATGATGAAGCCCGAGAGCCCCAGGCCCTGGCCGCCCACGCCCGCGATCTTGATCTGCACCCGGTCTATATTCGGCCTCGTGGCCGGATCCAGTTGCTTTCTGGCGGGGGTTTTTGGGGCCGCAACCGGCCCCTCCTCGATCTTTACCCGGCCGTCGCCCCGGAAGGCGGGCACCTTCAGTTTCTTGGACAGATGCTCCGTCATGCGCCGCACGTGGCCGGTCTTGTGGGTGTCGAGGAACTTGCCGCAGATGATCGGCGTGCCAAACTGAATGAGCGCCTCGGCGGGGTCGGGGTTGACCTTGGCAATGGAGTGGTCCAGGAAGTATTTGACCATGTCCGAGCCAACGCCGAGCCTGTTCTTGCGCCCGTAATTGGTGGGGCAAGGGGCGATGACCTCCAGGAAGCAGAAGCCCTCGCGCTCGAACATCTCCGTCATGGCCACCTTGACGTAGTGGGTATGTATACTGGTCCATCTGGCGGCGTAAGAGGCCCCACAGGCGATCATTAAATGGATCAGGTTGAAGGGTGTTTCGATGTTGCCGTACACTGTGGTCGAGGACCAGGCCGAGGTCGGCGTGGTGGGGCCGCCCTGGCCACCGGTCATGCCGTAGTTGAAGTTGTTGACGCAGATGACCTTGAGGTCCATATTACGGCGGGCGGCCTGGATGAGATGGTTGCCGCCTATGGAGGCCAGGTCGCCGTCACCGGCGAAGACGCATACCTTGAGGTCGGGGTTGGTCAGCTTCAGCCCGGTGGCGTAAGGAATGGAACGCCCGTGGGTGGTATGGAAGCCGTCCAGCCGCAGGTAGCCCGGCACCCTCGAGCTGCAGCCTATGCCCGAGACCATGGCGATGTTCTTGTGGGGTTCCTCCTGCTCGTGGAGCACCTCCACCAGGCTGGAGACCACTGTGCCGATGCCGCAGCCCGAACAGAATATATGGGGAATGCGCTCGCCGCGCAGCAGGTCGTCCTTGGGATGCTTCAGCACGGCCTGGGTATCTTGCTCAGGAGCCGGTTTCACTTTGCTACCTCCTCCACCGCCTTGAGGATGTCCTCCACCTCGGAAATGCCTCCTCCAGCGTGGCCCACCAGGCGTGTCTTGCAGTGCCCGGCCGCGCAACGCTCGACCTCGAAGGCCACCTGACCGAAGTTGATCTCCACGGTCACCAGACCCTTCAGCCTCGGCGCCAGCTCCCGGATGCGCGTCTCGCAGAACGGCCAGATGGTGATGAGCCGAATGAGCCCGCACTTGATGCCGCGCTCCCGGGCCGCCTGTACCACCGCGGCACTTGGCCGGGCCGAGATGCCATAACTCACCAGGACCACGTCGGCATCGTCCACCATGGTCTCTTCAATCTCGACGATCTTGTCCGCGTTGAGGCGGATCTTGTTCACCAGGCGGTGCACCAGCCACTCCTGGCACTCCTCGGTCACCTGGGGGTAGCCGCGCACGTCGTGGGTGAGGCCCGTGACGTGAATCCGGTAGCCTTCTCCGGCCACCGGCATGGCCAGCGGGACGAGATCCTCGCCGTACTCGTAGAGCAGGAACTCCTCGGGCGACTTGGTGGGCCGGCGACGCTCCACCAGCTTTATCTCCGAGGCCTCGGGAATGACCACCCGCTCGGCCATGTGGCCCACGACCTCGTCCATCAGGAAGATCACGGGCATGCGCCAGGTCTGGGCCAGGTTGAAGCACTTGATCATGAAATCAAAGCACTCCTGCGGGCTGGAGGGGGCCACGGCGATGGCCTCGTAGTCTCCATGGCTGCCCCAGCGGGCCTGCATGACGTCCGCCTGACCGACCAGAGTGGGCAGGCCGGTGGACGGCCCCCCCCGCTGCACGTTGACCACCACGCAGGGCGTCTCGGTGATGTGAGCCAGGCCGATGTTCTCCTGCATCAGGCTGAAGCCCGGCCCCGAGGTGGCGGTCATGGAGCGGGCACCGCCCCAGGCGGCCCCAATAATGGCGGCCATGGAGGCGATTTCGTCCTCCATCTGGATGTATACTCCACCCACCTGCGGCAGACGGACCGACATCCGCTCGGCCACCTCGCTGGAAGGCGTTATGGGATAGCCCGCATAGAACCGGCAGCCCGCCGCCAGCGCCCCCTCGGCGCAGGCGATGTCGCCGTTCATGAAGTGAACTCCGGTCATTACATCTTTAGCCATTCCGTGTTTCCTCAGCTCCCTTCCTCAACCTTGAGGTTGAAGATGGCAAAGTCCGGGCAGATCTCCTCGCAGAACTTGCAGCCGATGCAGTCGGCCTCCTTGCCGGCCTTCACCACGGGGTAGTGGTAGCCCTTGTGGTTGAACTCGAACGACCAGTCGAGCACCTCCGTCGGGCAGTACTCTATGCACAGGCCGCAGCCCTTGCAGCGGTCGGCCAGGGTATGCACCTCGCCCCGCGGCCGCCGGAAGTGTTCGGCGTCGAGCGGCTTTCGCCAGAATCTGTTTGCCTTCTTGCGCTGGGGCCCGGCCATGCTGTTCACTCCCGATGCTGGATTATGAATCCAGGCTTTGATTCCCCTCAAACCACCGACCCGCCGGCAACGCCGGCGGGATCCCGGCCCCTCTCCGTTCGCTGAAGCCGCCACCAGGCACTGACGGGGCCGGAAACAGCCCGTGGCGGTTCGCCACTCACCTGATGAACTCCTCCGGGTCGTCGGGCCGGAAGGTCGTCAGCACCGGCTTCTCGGCGATCATGGTGCCCGCCTTGTGGCCATAGACGTCTATGGCCTCCTTCTGCACCTTGCGCATGAGCTTCATCAGCGGCAACTGCCTGGGGCAGGCCAACTCGCACTCCCCGCAGCCCACGCAGCGCCCGAAGAGATGATAGGCCCGCACCAGATGATAGATGGTATTCTCGGAGACGTCCGCGGCGTCCTTGAGCCACTTGGTCACCGCCCGGGAGTCGATCACGCAGCTTTCGCAGTAGCACAGCGGGCAGACCTTGCGGCAGGCCTGGCAGCGGATGCAGTCTTCAAAGACGCCTTCCCAGAACTCCCAGCGCCGGGCCAGATCCCAGCCTTCCATCTCGGCCAGGTCGGCGAAATCATCTACCAGGCCGGGCGGCAGCAGCGGCGCGGCCAGAAGGTTGTAGATCACCGGGTTGGGAAACTCACAGCGGCGGCACTTGTCGAAGACCAGCTCCTCCCGGGGGATCAATTGCTCCTTGCCATCGGCAATGATGCGATAGCCCCCCTCTTCCTCCACCGCCGCGAGCTGCCTGGCATGCCGCACGTACTTCTTCAGCCTGCAGGGGTCGATGGTGCCCGAGCACGGCAGCCCGATGATGATCAGGCTGTCTTCGGCTATGGCGTTTTCGGAGATCTGGACCACCACCGAGCGGGCATCGCAGCCCTTGAGAAAAATGCCTATCTTCTCGCCCTCGGCCAGGACGCCGTCTTCACCCTCGCCGGCCCGGAGCTGATTGCGGATGTGCCGCGCCAGGTTGTTGGCGCACAGCGGCGAGAAGTCGAGCCGGTCGATATCCTCGGCAGTCCTGGCCACGACAACCTCGGCCCGCAGGTTCGAGGTGCCGGCACCGTACCCGAGGATGTAGCGCACCTCCGGACGTTGGATAATCTCCTTCAGCTTGGCTCGCAGATCCCGCGGAATCACCGCACTCTCCTGAACTGGCCCATCGGCCCCAGCTTGGCTATCTCCTCGGTGACGTTGCGGATTACCTCGGCGAACTTGTTGCCCTCGGCCGCCGACACCCAGCTCATCTGCACGCGCCGAGGATCGACGCCTATGTACTCCAGCAGCCGGCGCAGCAAGGTGATGCGCCGCCTGGCGATGTAGTTGCCCTGCTGATAGTGGCAGTCTCCGGGATGACACCCGGAGATGAGAACGCCGTCGGCCCCCTGCTGAAGCGCGTTGAGCACGAACAGGGGGTTGATCCTGCCCGAGCACATGACCTTGATCACCTTCACGTGCGGCGGATACTGGAGGCGCCGCGTGCCGGCCAGATCGGCCCCGGCGTAGGAGCACCAGTTGCACAGGAAGGCGACAATATTGGGGGTCCATACTTGCGGCTCGGCCGCCTGCACCGCCCTATCCATTGCCTTCTCCAAGCTGCTCTATCTGGGCCAGAATCTGCTGATCGGTGAAGCCCAGGTGGTCTATGGCCCCCGACAGGCAGGTGGCCGCGCAGGTACCGCAGCCGTTGCACAGCGCGGCGTTAACGTAGGCCACGGGCATCTTGCGGCCCCGAACGGTCTGCTCCCGCAGGCTTATGGCCGAGTAAGGACACACGGCCACGCAGTAGCCGCAGCCCCGACACAGCACGGCGTTCACATTGGCCACCTGGGGGTCGTGCAGCAGTTCATCGGCGGCAAAGAGCGAGAGCACCTTGCTCGCCGTGCCCGAGGCCTGGGCCACGGTATCGGGAATGTCTCGTGGGGCCTGGGCCGCCCCCGCCAGATATACGCCCGCGGTCATGGTCTCCACCGGGCGCAGCTTGGGGTGGGCCTCCGACAGGAAGCCCCATTCATCCGTGGCAACCTTGAGCTTTCGGGCCAGATCCCTGGTGGCCTCGTTGGGCACCAGGGCCATGGCCAACACGACCAGGTCGGCGGCCACCTCTACCTGCTGCCCCGTCAGGGTGTCCGAGCCCCAGACCACCAGCTTGCCGTTCTCGCGAAAGACCTTGCTCACCTTGCCGCGCAGGTAGAGGATTTTCTCTTCCTCTATGGCCCGCTGCACGAACTCTTCGTAGCCCTTGCCGTCGGAGCGAATGTCTATATAGAAAACATAAGCCTGCCCGCCGTGAACCGCGTGCTTGTAGAGCAGGGCGTGCTTGGCGGTGTACATGCAGCAGACCCGCGAGCAGTAGGGCACGCCGTGCTGGGGGTCGCGCGAGCCGCAGCACTGGATGAAGACCACCTCTTGGGGGATCTTGCCATCCGAGGGGCGCCGCACCACGCCTCCGGTGGGGCCCGAGGCCGAGAGCATGCGCTCGAATTGCAGGGAGTCTATTACGTCTTCGTAGCCGTCGGCGCCGTACTCGCCGATGTTGGCGATGGGCATGAGGTCGTAGCCGGTGGCCAGCACCACCGCCCCCGCCTCGATCTCGATAATCTCGGGCTCCATGAGATAATTGATGGCCTTGGGGCCGCAGGCCTTGTAGCAGTTCTCGCAGACCACCAGCTTCTCGCTGTTGTAGCAGGAGTGGAGATCCAGGGTGTAGACGCTGGGCACCGCCTGGGGGAAGGGTATGTAGATGGCCTTCCTGCCACCCATGCCCATCTCGAACTCGTTGTGGACCACCACCGGGCAGACGGGAACGCACTCCCCGCAGCCCGTGCACAGATTCTCCAGCACGTAGCGCGGCTTGCGCTCCACGGTGACCTTGAAGCTGCCTATGGAGCCCTCGACCGACTTGACCTCGCTGTAGGTGAGCAGGTGAATGTTGGGATGCTGCTTCACCTCGACCATCTTCGGCGTGAGGATACACGAAGAACAGTCCAGCGTGGGGAAGGTCTCGGAGAGCTGGGCCATGTGGCCGCCGATGGTGGGGCTTTTCTCCACCAGATAGACCTCGTGGCCCCCGTTGGCGATGTCGAGCGCGGCCTGGATGCCGGCTATGCCGCCGCCCACCACCACGGCCCGGCGGGTGAGCGGGGTGCGTATGGGCGTGAGCGGCGCGGCCTGTTTCAGCTTCTCCACCGCGCTCTTGGCCAGGGCCGCCGCCTTATGGGTGGCCGCGTCGCGGTCGGCATGCACCCAGGAGCAATGCTCCCGAATGTTGGCCATTTCCATCAAATAGCGGTTCACGCCCGCCCGCTCCACGGTGCGCCCGAAGGTGACCGCGTGCAGCATGGGCGAGCATGCCGCCACCACCACCGCCTCCAGCTTCTCGGAGGCGATCTTCTCTTTTATCAGCGCCTGGCCCGGCTCCGAACACATATAGACGTAGTTTTGGGCGAAGGCCACTCCGGGGTGCGCGGCCACCTCGGCCACCACTCGTTCGACATCCACGCTGCGGGCGATGTTCTTGCCGCAGTGGCAAACGAAGACCCCTATGCGTCGCATCAGCGCCCCCCCCACAACGACAGCCCCGAGAGCAGCGGTCGGGGGTCGACGGCCCGCCCCTCCAGGTCGGGGGCGGCAAGCCCCAGGGCCAGCGCCAGCAACTCGGTGAAGTAAACCACCGGCATCGGCTGGAAATGCGGGTAGAGCCGCTGGGTCTCCGCCTGGCGCCGGTCCAGATTGAAGTCACACAAGGGGCAGGAGAGGGCGATGATGTCGGCCCCCTGGGCCCGGGCCGCCTCTATTATCTGATAGGCCCGCCGGGCCACTATGCCCGAATCCAGCGCGGTGTGGTAGGAGCCGCAGCACTCCGTGGCGTAGGGGTTGGCCACCGGCTCGGCCCCCAGCGCCTGGAGCAGATCCTGCATCAGGCTGGGATTCTCCGGGCTGTCTTCCATGCAACCTTCGGCAGGCCGCACCAGCAGGCAGCCGTAGTAGGGGGCCACCTTCAGCCCGGCGAGCGGCCGGACGACCTTGGCCTCCAGCACCTCGGGCCTCAGTTCTTCGGCCAGAAGCTCCAGCAGGTGCAGCACCCGCACCCTGCCGCGCAGGCCCGGCTCGCCCTCGTCCCGCTCCAGATAGCCGTTGATGGTCTCCAGCTTGGCGGGTTCGCGCTCCATAAGGGCCGCCGCTTGCTTGAGGGTGCCGTAGCACATGGAGCACAGGGTGACCACCCGCCCCGCCCCGCCGGCCGCCACCCTGGCCAGATTGCGTACCGGCGCCACCTGATGCATGAGGTCATCCGTGGCCATGGAGTAGACGGTGCCGCAACACACCCAGCGCGGCATCTCTTCGAGCTCGATTCCCAGGGCGCGAGAGGCCTCGAGTGCCGTCCGCTCGAAGGAGCGGGCGTGGCTCTTGAGCGTGCAGCCAGGGAAATAGGGCACCCGAACCGGCCCGGCCCCTTCCCTTTCAGTATCTCGTTTGTCGGCCACCTGTCTGGTCCGCCTCTAGAAGGTCAGTTTGCGCAAGGCGCTGATAATGGCGATGGGCGGCAGCCCGTCTTCGTTTATCTTCACGGCCTGAGGCCCCGGCCCACCCCGTTCGTTTCGGATGAGCACCACCCTGATGGCCTCCATCACCTCGGCGATCTTCACTCCCTTGGGGCAGCGGGCCGAGCAGGTGAAGCAGGAGGCGCACAGCCATACCGTCCGGCAGCCTCTTAGTTTCTCCCCCAGCCCGAACTGGGCATAGCGCATGACCTGATTGGGCGTCAGATCCATCTCGGCGGCCATGGGGCAGCCGGCGGTGCACTTGCCGCACTGGTAGCAGGCATAGACCCCCTGGCCCGCCACCTGCTGAATGCGCTTGACGAATTCGTTGTTCAGCGTCTCCGCTGAGAGCCGCAGCCGCCGCACGCCTCCTCCTTAATCAGGCTGTCACCTCGCGGGCGTAACGCCGCCGGCCCTCGAGGTACAGATCTCCCCCATGAATGTCGTTGACCACCAGCACCGGAAAGTCTTCCACCACCAGCCGCCGGACAGCCTCCGGCCCCAGATCCTCGTAGAGCACCACCTCGGCCTGCTTTATGGCCCCCGAAATAAGGGCACCCGCCCCACCCGTGGCCGTGAAATAGACCGCCTTGTACCGCCGCATGGCCTCTTTGACCTCAGCCGCGCGCATGCCCTTGCCGATCATGGCCTTCAGGCCGCGCTCCATGAGCAGCGGGGCGAAGGGGTCCATGCGGTAGCTGGTGGTTGGCCCCGCCGAGCCGATGGGCCGCCCCGGAGGGGCCGGCGTTGGGCCGACATAGTAAATGATTTGGCCCTGAAGAGGAATAGGTGATTCTTCGCCGCGCTGAAGCACTTCGAACAACCTGCGGTGGGCGGCGTCCCGGCCGGTGTAGATGGTGCCGGAAATGCGCACGCTGTCACCCGCGCGAAGCTGCTCCACGTCGGCATCCGTAAGCGGCGTGGTCAGCCTGATGACCCTGCCCTTTGTGTGTTCCGCCTCGTCCACTGAACTTCTCGTCGTCTTTCCTTGGCTCAGAGAATGATCGATTTGTGCCGGGCCGAATGGCACTGGATATTAACCGCCACGGGCAGCGAGGCAATGTGGCAGGGCATCATCTCCAGTTGCACGGCCAGGGCGGTCATGCGCCCCCCCAGCCCTTGGGGGCCGATACCCAGATTGTTTATGCGCGCGAGCAGGCGGCGTTCGATCTCGGCCAGCCTGGCCTCCGGATGGGGGGAGCCCACCTCGCGCAGCAGCGCCTTCTTGGCTAGCAGGGCGCATTTCTCAAAGGTGCCTCCCACCCCCACGCCGACGATGATGGGCGGGCAGGGGTTGGAGCCGGATTCCTCCACCCGGCGCACCACGAAATCCTCGATACCCGCCAGACCCGCGGCAGGTGCCAGCATGGTCACGCGGGACATGTTCTCGGAGCCGCCACCCTTGGCCACGAAGGTCAGCTTCAAGCCGTCGCCGGGGACGATTTCGGTGTGAATGACCGCGGGTGTGTTGTCGCCGGTGTTCTTGCGGGTAAGGGGGTCGCAGATGGAGGTTCGCAGGTAGCCCTCGCGGTAGCCGCGGCGCACCCCTTCGTTTATGGCCTCGGCCAGGCCGCCCCCGATGATGCGCGCCTCCTGGCCGACCTCGGCGAAGACTATGGCAAAGCCGGTGTCCTGGCAGAGCGGAAGCCCTTGCTCCCGGGCGATTCGGGCATTATCCAGCAGTTGTTGCAGGACGTCGCGACCCGCATCGGACTCCTCGAGCCCAAGGGCGCTGCTCAGGGCACCCAAGACGTCGTCCCCAAGGACTCGGTTGGCCTCGACCGCCAAGCGACTGACAGCCGCAGTTATGTCAGCTGTGGCTATTTCTCGCATCTTACCGCTGTTATTTGGATTTTTCCCGCAGCTTGCAGCGTGGAACCGCACTCGCCCAGCGCAATCTTGCTCAGGTTGCCGCCCAGAAGCCAGCCAAAACAGGCCGGAGAGAACATGAAGTCGATAAACGGTCTCAAACCGAGGTTCAACGGCGCGGAAACCGCCCAGGGCCGAAAGCCCCCGTTACGACAGCCGTTTAGTCTGTCTTCATTCCAGAGTTCCCGCCAACCCCGCGGCCTGGCCGGAGACCTGCCTTCCCACCACGGGCCACTGGACGCGAAGGTTATAAATAGCCTAAAGAATACTCATTGTCAACCAGGTATTCACAAGGGAACGGAAAGGACTCTGGCGGTCCTCTCCTCAGGCGCTCAGCGCCAATAGATGCCTGCATCGCTTCCTCTTCCTCAATTGTCAGGCCATGCCGGAATCGGCGCAACCCTCCAGGAGGTACTTTCCACGATGACTCAGGGGGGTGACAGAATCATATTGCAGCCACACCGTTCGAGAGGGCGCCTTGACAGTCCAACAGCCCTACGGAATAATGGGACACTCCTTAGGACATTTTCAGGGACTAACTTGCGGTAACTGGTTGATATAACAATTGATGCCGAGGACAAAAATGCGGACATACGAGCGGACACATCCCTGGCTGTCCTTCTCGGTGAATCTGAAGGCGGCGCCCCCCAGATTCTGGATTGCCTTGGGGGAATGCCAGTCTAAGTGCAAGTATATTGCCTCCGTGCCTTTGCGGCCCAGCACGGCGGAACAGCTCTACCAGCTCTACCTGGCCAAGGGCAGCCAAGGGACGACCGCCATCGAGGGCAATACGCTCTCCGAAGAAGAGGTTCTAAGACACCTCAAGGGAGAGCTCAAGCTTCCACCTTCCAAGGAATACCTGGCGCAGGAGATTGACAACATCGTCGAGGGGTGCAATCAGATTCTGGCTGGTATCCGGTCGGGTTCTCCATTAAAGCTGGACGCGAACACAATTCGCCAACTCAACAGGACAGTACTCGACAAGCTGCCACCTGAGGAAGACGTGTGGCCAGGTGAAATACGCAAGCATAGCGTGGTCGTAGCCCTTTATCGGGGTGCGCCAGCGGAAGATTGCGAATATCTGCTTGATCATCTCTGCACCTGGCTGAATGGCGAACATTTTGCCGCTCCAGATGGCATGGAGCTTTCCTACGCTATACTGAAAGCGATCCTGGCGCACCTATATCTGGCCTGGGTGCATCCTTTTGGGAACGGAAACGGCCGTACGGCGCGCCTCATAGAGTTCATGATATTGATAGCCTCCGGCGTTCCTGCCCCGGCCACCCACATTCTCAGTAACCACTACAACCAAACAAGATCCGAATATTACCGCCAACTGGATGCGGCAAGCAGGTCCGGCGGCGATGTTCTGCCATTTATTATGTATGCTGTTCAAGGTCTCATGGATGGTCTTACAAATCAGTTGGAGATTATCAGGCAGCAGCAATGGGACGTTGCCTGGCGAAGTTACGTGCATCAGAGCTTTTCTAACCAGTCTGGTCCCACAGTTGACCGTCGGAGACGACTGGTTTTGGATCTGTCCAGGAAAGATACAACCGTCCCCCTCTCCGAGCTCTCGGAAATAAGCCCTCGTATAGCCAAGGCTTACGCCAGAAAGACCTACAGGACACTCAATAGGGACGTAAGCGCTTTGGTGAGCATGGGCCTCGTGGCCTATGAAAAAGGAGGTTACAGGGCGCGCAAGGAAGCGATTCTGGCCTTTCTTCCGCTCAAGGCGGAGGTGGAGCAGACTGACTTGAGTCTCTTTGACCAGCCCGTTCCTGGGGTAAGGTAAACGGCCCACGGATTGGATACTGCTCCGAGGACAATGAGCCCCTGAATGAACCCCCAAATAGAGCTGACGACGGACCCTGAGGCTTGAAACCCGCTGAACCATCCAGCGCCCCGGTCTTAGGGGCGGACATCCTCCGCCGGCTGCGCGAGGATCTCGACGACGCCGAGGGTCTGCGCCTCTCGCCCCTGGCCACCCGCAGCAGCCAGGCGCTGCGCCGCCGGCCGGAGCCCAAGCTGACCGAAGGGCACCGCCAAAACTTTTCCACCGACACCGACCGCGTCATGCACTCCCTGGCCTACAGCCGTTATGCAGATAAGACGCAGGTCTTCTCCCTGATAGACAACGACCACATCACCCACCGCGTCCTCCACGTGCAGTTCGTCTCCAAGATCGCCCGCAACGTGGGCCGAATGCTGGGCCTCAACGAAGACCTCATAGAGGCCATCGCCCTGGCCCACGACATCGGCCACTGTCCCTTCGGCCACGAGGGCGAGGCATGCCTCTCCGAGCTTTGCCGGGAGTACAGCGCCGGTCTGTTCCATCATGCCTGTCAGGGCGTGCGCTTCCTTGACCACATAGAGCGCAAGGGAGCCGGCTGGAACCTGTCTCTGCAGGTGCTTGACGGCGTGCTGTGCCACGACGGCGAGGCCCATGACTGGCACCTCGCCCCAGGACCCGCCAGAAAAACCTTCGCCGACCTCGACCGCGAGGCCGAGCTGCGCCGCACCAGCGCTCCGGCCGACCTGACCCCCATGACCCTGGAAGGCTGCGTGGTCCGCCTCTGCGACACCATCAGCTACATCGGCCGCGATATCGAAGACGCCATCCGGGTGGGGCTCATCGCGCGGGAGGACATCCCCGCCGGCGCGGCCGCCGTGCTGGGGCACACCAACGGGACGATCATCTACCGGCTGGTGGCCGACCTCGTCCGTACCAGCCTCGGCCAGCCCTTCGTGGCCTTCAGCCCGGAGTCGGCCCAGGCCCTGGCTGAGCTCAAGCGCTTCAACACCGAAAGCATCTATCGCAACCCCAGGATCAAGCCCGAAATGGCCAAGATCAAGCGGCTCTTTCGGCTGCTCTTCGAGCGCTACCTGCGGGAGCTGGCCCAAGGGCCT
>JAZDOA010000021.1:0-4751 GCA_043799175.1 Pseudomonadota bacterium
CTCAGCGGCAGCCTCAAGCGCCTGGCGCATCAACCAAACGTCGCGGTCGGGGTGAAGGCCGACCGCCCAGCCGTTGGGTTCAGCCAATGCCAAGCCATCCCTGGAGGTAGATAAAATGCTTCCCCAAGGTGGAATTTGTAGCACAGGTTTGCGTGAAAAACAACGCCGTCTTGCCCGCGCCCCAAGGCGGGGGGGCGACCTGATCCGACCGGGTTGGGGTTGGCAACCCGTTGAAAAACGGCCCGCTAAGAATCCAGCCCGGCCAGGTAACGGGCGTAGGAACCGATGAGCAGGATCCGCAGGGTCTCGCTCCAGCTGCCGTTGAGCCTGACCACTTTGGCCCTTTGAGGCAGTTCCTGAAGGAACTCCAGCACGTCACGGAGGCGCTCATTATATAGCACGGCCACCGGGGGGTTCATGCGCCGCAATATGGCCTCAACCTCGTCTTCGGTTTCGGCGTCGAGGACCCGCTGGACGACCTTGTCCACCGGTCCCTTGAACTGAAGCCGAAGGTAGTTGACTTCCTCGGGGCTGGTCTGGCGGCGCAGGGCCTCCTCGTAGCGCTCGAACTTGTGGGCCACGGAGGAGGGAAGGAGCGTGGTCTCAACGCACGCCCGGTAGATCTCGTACAGCTCGTTAGCGGAAATGCTTGTCATAGCGGACTCCGCTGGGGAAGTTCAAAGCTTTCGAAACCGCGGCGGAGGCAGAGGCGGCGGACGGCTTTCTGTTGCCACCGGCAACGAGCGCGTACATTTCATATTTTCCGGTGCCGCGGTGGGGCGTGAGGACCATCAACTTCTTTACTTCATTATGCGGTCAGCACGCAGGCGAGACAACCCCGCCGGGGGCTCCCAACCCCCGGTTCGGGTATGGAGAGGCGGGCGAGGACGCAAAGGCCAACAACGACGCGTGGAGATGCTTCGGTGGCCGGGGTTGGGAACGGCGGGTGGCGGCTTGCCACCACCACTCAGGGTCTGGCCACTCTGCCGCCCGCCGGCTTGCCTGGTTTTATCTTGCGCAACTTGGGTACTCTCTTGAGAATCTGCCGCTTGTCGGTCGCGGGTCCCACGGGCGGGACCCCTGGCTTCTTCTCCTTCAAAGACGTCTCCTTCGCCACCTTGAACGCCACAACCAGCGAGTTGCCCCCCTCGGGTTGGGGTTGCACCGATATACACGCCCCATGAAGATGAATCACGGACCTGGCCACGCTCAGGGCCAGACTTCCGTCACGCCTGGATTCGGTCGCCCCGGCGTCCAGGAAGGGCTCGAGATCCTCCGCGGTGACCCCAGTGCCCTGTAGCTCGACCAGGGCCTGCCGCTCCTGCCCGTAAATCTTCAGGCGGATGTGGTCACCCTCCCGACTGAGTCTCATGGCGCCGTGCATGAAATTGCCCAGTACCCGTTTCAGCCTGAGCGGGTCGGCCATGATGAAGAGCGGCTCCGGCCCGAGGTCGGCCTCAAAGGACGCCCCTTGGACCCTGGCCGTCACTTCCAGGGAATCTAGTGATTCCGAAACCATCCGGCACAGATCGGTCGGTTCCTGAGACAGTTCCAGCCGCCCGCGGCCGGCATTCTTGAAATCCACCAGGTCTTCTATGATATTGACCTGCTTGTCGAGATTGCGCAGACATACCGCCATGTATTGTGCCTGCTGGTCGTTCAGGTCGCCCACCCGCCCGCTGGCCACCAGCCGCAACAGCCCCAGCACCGGCACGAGCGGTGTCTTCAGGTCGTGGGTTATCCTGGACAAGAAGCGCTGGGTGAGATCTTGCGTCGCTTTCAGTTTCCGGTCAAGCCGGTCAAGCTGTCGGTCTTTCCTGGTGGTTTGGCGGCGCAGGACGGCGTTGGCCGTCAGCAGGATGGCATGTGCCCCGAAAAGCCCCAACAGCCTGTCCGCCGAAGGGGCCAGGGCGTCGCGGTTTCTGGCCGCCATGTACACGTAGCCGGGACCAACGCCTTCTATCGAGACCTCTTCAACCAGCACGCAACAGTAGCCGGCCGCGGCCAACACGGCTCGCAGCGCAGCCGCGTCTCTGACGCCGTCCGAGACCTGACTGGATAATGAAGAGGATGCGTCTTCCGGCAGGTGGTAGTACAGGGGCACGCCCACGGGTGGCTGCCCTTTGGTGATTAAGCCCCCGGTCTCGGCCTGGCATAAATCCAGGAGCAACCGCAGCGCTGGGTCTTGAGCCATGGCGCTATCCTCTGAGGGGTTGCTTGACCTGGGCACCCTGAGGCCTCCAATTATGATTATTGAATAATAGCTCCGTGTGGGCTTGAGGTCAAGAGGAGTGGCAACGTCCTCAATCTCCGGCTAAAGATGCAGGTATTCTGGGCGAGGGAGGAGGGCCTCCGGCAACCGTAATTTTGCTTGACGTCACAAGAACATATATGTTATAATTATAACGTCCAATTGGATTTGCGGAGCATCTTCGCGACGCCAGATTCTTAAGTTAATCCAACTTAGTTGCCTGCCTGCACAAACCAGCGGTAACGGCGCGAAAGGCTTCTGGGGGGTTGTCTCGATCCACCCATTTGCGGGTAGCACGTGGGGTGCTATTTAACGGCCGGCGCGGGAAGCAGTTTTTTGCAGATTGCTGTACAAAAGGTATCCTAAGACCATCCTCCAGGGAAAAAAAGCATGAAAGCCATCAAAGCGGCAATGTGGATGCCGGTCCTTCTGGCCGGCCTGCTTATGACCTCACCGGCCTTCGGCTACAGTTACTATGCCTGGTACGCCAAGCCGAGGACCACGTGGAGCGATGCCGACAAGACCCCGGCCATAGATGACGATGACAACATGTGCTGGGCGGCGGCGGCCGCGAACATTCTTGCCTGGGGGGGATGGAGCACACCCACATACCGCACGGCAGACGATATTTTCAGCAAGATCGTGACCCACTGGCCGAACGACTTAGGCCTGTCGAATGAGGCGTGGGGATGGTGGCTCAATGGGCTTCATTCCCAAAAAACGGACGTCCCCGGTGGAGGTAATTACTGGCCGCAACGCAAAATAGTCGATTATTACACGGAGTGCGCGAACCGTGTGAACGCGATGAAGAGTATTGACTGGTGCCTTCACAACAAGTATGGGGTTGTGGCTAACTTAGAAAATGATTCCTCTAAACTTGTCCATTTCATGACGGTATGGGGTTATGACTATGCGCTGACTTTACGAGGAGAGGTAATATATCAGGATGTCATTGTCAGTGACTCAAATGACAATGCGGATAGACTGCTGATCCTCCCGCTGGCCTGGAACCAGGTCAAGCTGCAGTGGGATGTCACCGGTGGAATCTACAGGGGCTACCGGCTTAATGGCATGCAGGGTCTGCGGGAATCTGGCCTACAGTTGACGGGGGGTGGTCCTGAACCCACTCCCCTGCCTGCCGCCCTGCCGCTTCTGGCCTCGGGTATCGCGGGGCTGGGCGCCTACGGCAGGAAACGGATGATCAAAAGAGGGTAGCAACCAGGTATCACGGCTGCCCAGAGCGTCGCCGCCCGCTTGCGAGAGGCAAGCGGGCGGCTTTGTTTTGCTCCAACGTTGTCCGTGGCGGGTTGACAATGAGCCGCCACCCGACCAATTATGGAAAGGCGATCTGACTCTCAAAGCATTCGCGGGAGGTTTGGGGGCATGGATTTAGGCGGTGTTTGGCAAGACTTGGCGAGAGCCGAGGGTGGGCGCATAGTGCTGCTGGTCATGGACGGCGTGGGCGGCCTCCAGCTGGAGGGCAAGGGCGGCAGCGAGCTCCAGGTGGCCCGCACCCCCAACCTGGACCGGTTGGCGGCCAGGTCTTCCTGCGGTCTGCTGGACATAGTCGGGCCGGGCATTACCCCCGGCTCGGGGCCGGGGCATCTGGCCCTCTTCGGCTATGACCCGCTGCGCTATGTCGTGGGGCGGGGAGTGCTGGGCGCCCTGGGCATAGACTTCGATCTTCAGGCGGGCGACGTGGCGGCAAGGGTCAATTTCTGCACGGTGGACGGTCAGGGTCTGGTGGTGGACCGGAGGGCCGGCCGGATAGACGACGCCACCAACCGCCGCCTGGCGGAGATGATACGCTCCCAGGTCAGCCTGGAGGGCCACGGGGTGCGGCTGTTCTTCGATACGGAGAAAGAGCACCGGGCGGTCCTCGTTCTGCGCGGGAAAGACCTTTCAGACCAACTGCTCGACACCGATCCTCAACGCACCGGGGAGCCGCCGCTTCCGGTGAGGGCGGCCTCGGCGGACGCCGGACCCACCGCCGCCGTGGTCGAGGACTTCATCGCCCAGGCCCGGCGGGTGCTGGCCGCGGAGCCCAAGACCAACATGCTGCTTCTGCGCGGCTTCGGAAAGTACCATCCGTTCCCTGGCCTCAAGGAACGCTTCAGGCTCAGTGGGGTAGCCATTGCCGACTACCCGATGTACCGTGGAGTCAGTCGGCTGGTGGGCATGGAGGCGGTGCCGCCCCCCGGCGGGATGGAGCAGCGCTTCGAGACCCTGGAGCGGCTTTGGGGCCACTACGATTATTATTTCCTCCACATCAAACATACCGACAGCCGGGGCGAGGACGCCAACTTCGAGGCCAAGGTGGCCGCCATCGAGGAGGTGGACCGGCTGCTGCCGCGCATCGAGAGGCTGGCCCCTGATGTCCTGATAGTGACCGGCGATCATTCCACCCCGGCCGCCATGGGGCGGCACAGCTGGCATCCGGTTCCGGTGCTGATCAGCTCCCGCTGGAGCACGGCCGACGACACCACCCGCTTCGACGAGG
>JAZDOA010000050.1:0-4632 GCA_043799175.1 Pseudomonadota bacterium
GTCAGGTGGTCAGCCATTTACGGCCCTCTTGAAGCGCAAGGAGCAACCCCGAGCGGCATAGGTGTTGCCGGACTTCACCTCACCCCCGCAGCCGCAGGGACACAGGGCCTTGGGAGCGGCCACCTCGGCAGGCAGCCGCCCCTCAGCCCTCAGCTCCGGCAGGGTCAGAAAATGGGCGATGGCCGCAGGCTCGGTGACTTCGCAGAAGGGGATGAAGCCGTAGGTCTTCCCCTGGAACACCACGAAGGCCGGGCGCTTGCGGCCCCGCCGGTAATTGTTGATTGCTCTCAGATGCGTGAACCGCACGGTTGCCCCCTTAGTCAGAGGTGGTGGCGACAGTCCCAAGCGTGGGCACCCCGTTCGTCAGGGTGGCCGCATGAGTTCCAGGCGCCGGAGCACCCAGGGTAGCCGCGTGGGTGCCAGGTGCCGGGGCCTCCAGAGTAGCCGGCGGCGATGTGGCCACGGCCGCCGTGATGGTGATGATGTTGTCGTAGTTGTAGTAGTTGGTATCGGCTGAGACGTTGCCGCCCGTGCCAGTCTCAAGGGCCGAGGTGCCAGCAATCCAGGGCTGACCCGAGGCCGTCAGGACGGTGACGTAGCCAAGCGGGCACTGATTGGCTGCCGAGAGCGCCTTAACGGCAGTAATGGCCGCAGCCTCAGAGGCGCAATCAGCCGTCCAGGCGCCAGTTAGTGCCCCGGCCGAACTACCGGTGATGAGCATGCCCGCCCACTGATCGGCCGCGATGGTCTTGGTGGTGCCCGTGTCGCAGTTGGTATTATCAGCGAGTGAGACTGGCACCCCGTTGGCGACGTATTCGGTGACCTCGGTGTTCTTGACGTCAAAGTTGGTGTCGATGGCAAACGTGGGGGCGAGGCCACCACTGCGGTGATTAAGGGTGAATGTTCGCAGGTTGTTCACCAGGGTCTTCAGGTCGGCCTCAAGGGCGATGATCGTGGCATGATCGGCCACGAGTTCGGTCTGGAGAAGGTCTGAGGCAGTATCCCAGGTGACGTTGGTGGCGTGGTCTGCTACCAGCTCAGTCATCAATAGGTCGGCTGCCGTGTCCCAGGTCACGTTGGTAGCATGGTCCGCCACCAGTTCGGTCGTGAGGGTGCCCGTGGAGGTAGCCCAGGTCCGCAGGGTGGTGATGTCGGCATACAGGCCATTCTTGAGAATGTTGAACAGGCCGGCCGTGCCGCCCCCGCCTCCGAAGCCACGCTCAAGGTCACGGTTTATCTTGGCCGTGCCCCAGCACACCGCGCAGACCATGAAGAGGGCCAGCGACGTGAGGGCGGCGGCACGAATCCATTTCTTCATGTGCTCACTCCTTTAGAGAAGGGGGCGAGCCGAAGCCCGCCCCCAGCCTTGGCTAGTAGCCCCTGCGGACATACAGGAAGATGTAGCCCGCGAAGACGTCGGTCCCGGACGAACAGGTGTAAGTCACCTGGCTCGTGTTGGTCCCGTTGGCTCGGTAGCCGTGCATGGAATGGATGCCGGTGTCCTCGTTGGCATCGGTGCCCACCACGGAACGCCCGAGCAGGATACCCACCGTGGCCGCCGTCGAGACGTAGGTTTCACTGCTGCCCACGGTGAAGACCGGCAGGGTCGAGTGGACGTAGGCCGTCGAGGCGATTGTGGTCAGGGCCGCAAAGCCGTCCGCGTCACCCCCCGTCCCGGTGGAGAGCAGACCGATGTCGATGGTCTCACCCGTGTCCGCCGTGATGGTCAGGACACCCACGTCATAGACCCGGTCGCCGGGCAGCAGGTCGAGACCGGAGTCGGTTTCCACGGCGTTGTTGAAGGTGGCCGCCGCCACATACAGCCGCTCCTTGTCGAACTTCGACAGGAGGACGTTGTGGTCACCCGGAGTGGCCGCCTTGAGTTCGGCCCAGCGCCCGTCAGCCGGGTAGACGACGAGAATGTCGTAGCTGGCAGCCGTCCCCCAGAAGCGGATCTCGTCATCGGCCGCAAAGGAGGCTGCGGTAATGGGATTCGACTTGGAGGTCAGGTTGGCGTCGGCATAGATCGTCGCCAGCGTGCGAGCCGGGGCCGCCGTGAAGACGAAGACCAGGACGCCGGACTCCAACTGCTTCCGAAGCAGGCCGTCTTCCTCGAAGACGCCGATATTGAACAGTTTCGCTGCATTCATGTCTCAGTTACCCCCTTGGCCTTAGTGGGCCACGCCAGCCGGAACCGTCGCGTAGGTGTCACACGCGATGACGCCCAGGTCGCGGTCCGACCCGTCGATGGGAAAGACGCTCTTCTTCACGCCGAAGATGGAGCCGATGGTGTAAACCTGCTGATTCCCTCTGTCGTCGGTCTCCTCGTTCCAGGAATCGCCGCCGCCCTTCGCCAGAATGGCCGCCTGCCGTCCGAGCAGGATGGCCCGCGCCCACGGCTGGAGAGAGTCGGACCCGGCGTCGGAGCCGGTCAGGATGCGCTCGTTCTCGTAAACGACCACGCCGTTGTAGATGCCCAGCGCCCCGCTGAAGATCGGGTTTTTCAAGCCCCGGTCGGCGGCCTGATACATGGCGTTGAGCCAGCGCGAGTCGTTGCGAAGGTCATTGGCCTGGTAGGGGTGAACGAAGAGGACGAAGTAGGTGCCGCCCTCCACGCTCACCGGCTGAATCTTCGGAGAGGAAATCTTGGCGTAGGTGACCATCCGATCGATCTCCTGCGCCCCGAAGGTGGTCGTGGTGGCGATGGTGGCCTTGGTGGTGGCGTCCCCGCCGTAGAGGAGCCTGTTGTTGTTGCCGGACGCGGGGAGCGGAGCCGTGGCGGTCTGGCCGAAGGTGGCCGCCGTGTTGCCGCAGAGGTGGTCGAAGATGAGCTGCTCGGAGTATTCCGCCAGCCACTGCCGCAGGGCCGTCTTCGACTGCTTGCGGAGGTTGATCTTGGTCTTCTTCTCCTCCATGCGGCCCTTGAGCTTCACGGAGTTGCGGAGCTGGTTGATGTAGACGGCCATCTCGTAGGAGACAAGCTGCTCCTCCTGGCCCTCCATGACGTTGTCGCCGGTCACGCCCTGCCCGCGCAGGCGCATGAAGAGGGTGGTCTTGATCTGGTTGCCGGACTTGCCTTCACCCAAGTCTTCATTGATCTGGATGATGTTCTCCGGCCCGGTGCCCATGAACGGGGCGCCCTTGTTGAACGCGGTGGCCGCCAATGCCTCCTGAAAGATCAGGGAGGACCATTTGGTCTCGGCCGTGAGATTGTTGATGGTCGTGAGAGCCATTGCTGTTATTCCCTCCTGAAAACGAAAAGCCCGAGCCAGACGGTGTTGAGCCGTCCAACTCGGGCGCTTCAAGCTGCCTAGGGGTTAGCTAGGCTTTGAGTGCGGACCCGCTATGTTACCGCGTGTCAGCCAAGTGCCTCCGCCAGGGCGTCCTCGTAGGCCGCCCGCTGCTTCGGGTTCATCTTCTCCGGGTCGGTCTCGACTACCTTGCCGGCCTCGGTGCCCCCTGCCCTCACCGGAGCATTCACCGTGCGGGCCAGGTCGCCAGTCACGGCCTTCTTGCCTTCGGCCAGGCCCTGGTCGTAGCCTTCCTTCCTGGCCTTCTTGATGTCGGAGTCGCGGGTCATCAGGTCGGCGGCGGCCACGAGGCTTCCGAGACGGTTCTTGCCTGCGAAGGCAATGACGTTCCGAACCTGGTCATCCGTGATGCCCCGATAAGTGTCCCGAAGGTCGGCCACGTCCTGGTCGATGCTCGCCTGGCGCCGACGTTCCTGCTCACCCCGCTCCTGCTGCTGCCTCTCGCTGGCTAGGCGCCGCTCCATCCGGGCCTCAGCGACCTTGAGTAGATACTCGGGGTCGTTGGGGTCCATCTCGGCGAGGGCTGCCTGCTCGGCCTCGAACTCCTTGCGGGCCAGGCCGGTGTAATACTTGGACAGCACCCGGTCGAAGTCGGGGTTGATGCGACCTATCTGAGCGGGGTCTTGGAAGCAGGCGTTGAGGTCTCCGTGAAGCTGTTCAACCCGCTCCTCGGCCTGCTTGGCGCGGCCATACATGACCTCGAACCGTCTGTAAGGAACGGGCGGCTTCTCCAGGGGCTCCTCGCCGGGGAGAAGTTCTTCCTTGGGCTTGGCCTCCTCCTCGGTGGTAGGCTTGACCTCCGCTGCCGGTGTCTCCTCGGCAGGCTTGGTGGCCTCCGCTTCGGGCGTTGCTTTCGCAGCCTCAGCGGGGGCCTCTGCGGGGGTCTCTGGGGCCGTCGCGGCAGCCGGGGGCACCTCGGCAGCGGGGGCGGTCTCCTCCCCGTCCAGCGCAGCCGCCAGGGCCTCCTCAGTCTCGGGATTCGTGGTCTCTTCGTCCTTCATACAACCTCCCCGGTTTTAGGGCTTTCCGGTGCCCGGCAGGGTTTGAGGTTGACCCAGAACCTTTATGTGCAGGGCTTACGGTGCCCAGGAACGGCTCGTCATCAAGTGCCAGCCCGCGCTCTATCCAGAAGCGGAGGCGCAGGAGATAGGCGTCACGCAGGTCTGTGATGGGAACTCTGCTCACTTCACCCTCTCAGCAAAACCCCATTAGACCACTAAACGTTTCCCTCATCTTGGCGTTGACTGCCTTTCCAATTTCCTCCAGGAAAACCTGCCGAGCCGCAGGATCATCTGGATACTGCTGGCAGGCTGCCTCGATG
>JAZDOA010000059.1:0-6767 GCA_043799175.1 Pseudomonadota bacterium
GGAAAATCCCGTTCCTCGAGGATTTTGATCATTTCTTGCCCCACCGCGCCGGTCGCTCCGGCCACGGCCACATGGTATCGATCGCTCATGACAGCGGTCTCCCTATCTTGAAGGTTCTATTTTTTTTAAAGGTCCGTTTCCAGGCGCCCGGGTGGCTCCCGGAACAGGTGTCTTCTATGCGAGCACGTACCGAACCACAAGGTCCCCGACTTCCGAAGTCGACCGGCCCATCTTGCCGGCGGAAACGGATTTAAGATCCTGGGCCACGACCTTCTTGATGGCCGCTTCCATCGCCCGGCCGGCCTCGACTTCCCCGAGTTCCGTGATCATCATCTGGCCGGCGGCAATGGCCGCCAAGGGATTGATGATATTCTGGCCGGTGTATTTGGGGGCCGACCCGCCAATGGGCTCGAACATGGAAACCTGGCCGGGATGGATGTTGCCGCCGGCCGCCAACCCCATACCCCCCTGGATCATGGCCCCCAGGTCGGTGATGATGTCCCCGAACATGTTGTCGGTGACGATCACGTCGAACCATTCCGGGTTCTTGACCATCCACATGCACAGGGCGTCCACGTGGGCGTAGTCCACGGTCACGTCGGGGTACTCGGCGGCCACCTCGTCAAAGGCCCTCTTCCAGAGGTCAAAGGCAAAGGTCAGGACGTTGGTCTTGCCGCACAGGGTGAGTTTTCTGGCCCGGTTCCGCTTGCGGCAATACTCGAAGGCGAACCGCAGGCAGCGCTCGACACCCTTCCGGGTGTTGATCGACTCCTGCACCGCGACTTCATCGGGCGTGCCCTGCTTGAGGGTGCCGCCGGCGCCGGCATACAGCCCCTCGGTGTTCTCGCGCACCACCACAAAGTCTATATCTTCCGGCCCCTTGTCCTTCAGGGGGCATTCCACCCCTGGGTAGAGGACAACCGGCCGGAGGTTTATGTACTGATCGAGGCTGAAGCGCAACTTCAGCAGTATGCCCTTCTCCAGGATGCCCGGCTTCACCTTGGGGTGGCCGATGGCGCCCAGGTAAATGGTCTTGTACTGCCTTAGGTCATCTATGGCCGAGGGGGGCAGGACCTCTCCGGTACGTAGATAGCGCTCCCCACCGAAGTCATAGTGGTGAAAATTAAGCCCAAAACCCTCGACCGCCGCCGCCTCAAGAACCTTGATTCCCTCGGCGACTACCTCGGGGCCCGTCCCGTCTCCAGCGATTACCGCAATGTCGTGGATCTTCTTCATTTCTTCTGATCACTCGCTATTCGCTTCTTGATGTGCTCTATAAGCCCACCATCGTGGACAAGCTCCTGCATGAACGGGGGAACGGGCCGAGCCTGAAAGACCTGACCTCCGCGAAGGATCTCTATGCGTCCCGAATCGAGGTCCACCTCGATCTCGTCACCCTGAATTATCTCGCGGACCGCCTCGGGCGCCTCCAGAATGGGCAGGCCCATGTTGAAGGCGTTCCGGTAGAAGATGCGGGCGAAACTGCCAGCCAGCACCACGGGCAGGCCAGCCGCCTTGATGGCCAGGGGGGCGTGCTCCCGCGAGGAGCCACACCCAAAGTTCTTGCCCCCGACAATGATGTCGCCCGGCCTGACCTTGGAGGGAAACTCCGGATCGGCGTCTTCCATGACATGGGCGGCCAACTCCTTGGGGTCGGAGCTGTTCAGATAGCGCGCCGGTATGATCTCGTCAGTGTTGACGTCATTGCCGAACTTCCAGACACGACCGATGAATTTCATGTGCAATACCTCTTCGTCCCGTCGCCGACGACGACGGTTTTTTCGGCGCCCTCGCAGCCGGTCTGGTTGTCACCGAGGCTCATGGGCGCTGCGTTTGGCTGGCGCGCCTCGCGCCTTACAGACCATCCGGGCCGGTGATGTATCCCGCCACCGCGCTCGCCGCCGCCACCGCCGGACCGGACAGATAGACCTCGCTCTTGGGGTGGCCCATCCGGCCCACGAAGTTGCGGTTGGTGGTGGCTATGCAGCGTTCCCCCTCGGCCAGTATGCCCATGTGGCCGCCCAGACACGGCCCGCAGGTGGGCGTGCTCACGGCAGCCTCCGCCTCGACGAAGGCGGCCAGCAACCCCTCGGCGAGGGCCTGGGCGTAGATGGCCTGGGTGGCGGGAATGATGATGCAGCGCACCCCGGAGGCAACCTTGCGCCCTCGCAGAATGTCAGCGGCCACCCGCAGATCCTCCAGCCTGCCGTTGGTGCAGGAGCCTATGACGGCCTGGTCTATCGGTACCCTGCCCAGCATGGAGATGCCCATGCTCTTTTCGGGCAGCGGGGGCAAGGCCACCTGCAGCTCGATCTGGGAGACATCATACGTCCGCTTGTCGGCGTAGCGGGCACCTTCATCGGAGACAAAGAACCTGTATTCGCGCCTGGCTCGCTCCTTCACGTAGGTCTCGGTGGTGGCGTCGGGGGCGATGATGCCGCTCTTGCCCCCGGCCTCGATGGCCATATTGCACATGGTCATGCGGTCGGACATGGGAAGGTTTTCGAGAACTTCCCCGGCAAACTCCATGGCCCGGTAGAGCGCCCCATCGACCCCAACGTCTCCGATGGTGTGCAGGATGAGATCCTTGCCGCCCACCCAGGGCTTCAGCCTGCCGGTGTAGGTGAAGCGCATGGATTCAGGGACCTTCAGCCATACCTCACCGGTGGTCATGGCCGCCCCGAGATCGGTGGAGCCCATGCCGGTGCTGAAGGCACCCAGCGCGCCGTAGGTGCAGGTGTGGCTGTCGGCACCGACGACGACGTCTCCGGGCAGCACCAGGCCCTGCTCCGGCAGCAGGGCATGCTCCACCCCCATGCGCCCGACGTCGTAGAAGTGTTTTAGCCCCTGGCGCTGGGCGAACTGGCGTATGAGCTGACACTGGGCCGCGGACTTTATGTCCTTGTTGGGCACGAAGTGGTCCATTACCAGCACCACCTTGCCCTTATCGAAGACACCGGGCGCCCCCGTCCGCTCGAAGGCCGATATTGCCAGCGGGGCGGTGATGTCGTTGGCCAGGGCCACGTCCACGCGGGCCATGATAATCTCGCCCGGCTCCACCCGTTCCTTACCGCAGTGGGCGGCCAGGATCTTTTCGGTAATCGTCATGCTCATGGTTTACAGAAGCCGTTGACCTTCTCGCGCGGATGTTCGCGCAGATAGTGTAGGCGGTTCAATGCGTTGACGTATGCCTTGGCCGCCGCCAGAATGACGTCGGGGTCCGCCCCCTGGCCGGTGACCACCCGGCCGTCTTCCTCGAGCCTCAGGCTCACTTCGCCCTGGGCATCCATGCCCCCGGTAATGGCACTGACCTGAAACTGCTGCAGCCGGCCCCGGACCTTGGTGATCTGCCCGATGGCGTTGAAGGTGGCGTCTATGGGACCCACTCCGGTACCCACCACGACCTCCTCCACCTGGCCGTCCACCTCTATACGCACCGTGGCGGTGGGCACGGTGAGGGTGCCCGTGCAGACATTCAGATAGCACAGCTTGAACTTGTCGGGTATGCGCAGAACCTCGTCGGCCACGATGGCCACGATGTCCTCGTCGAAAATCTCCTTTTTCTTGTCCGCTAGCTCCTTGAAGCGCTGGAAGACGCGGTCGAGGTCCGGCTCGGATAGTTCGTAGCCGAAGTCCCGCAGTCGCTCCCGGAAGGCATGACGGCCGGAGTGCTTTCCCAGCACCAGGGAACTCTTCCGGATGCCGATGCTCTCGGGGGTCATGATCTCGTAGGTCGTACGCTCCTTCAGGATCCCGTCCTGGTGGATGCCGGCCTCGTGGGCGAAGGCGTTGGCCCCCACTATGGCCTTGTTCGGCTGCACCATGATACCCGTCACGTGGCAGACAAGGCGGCTGGTGGCGTATATCTGCTCCGTCTGGACACCCGTGGTGAACCCCAGGGTCTCCCGCCGGGTATGGAGCGCCATGACGATCTCCTCGAGGCTGGTGTTGCCGGCACGCTCCCCGATGCCGTTGATGGTACACTCCACCTGCCTTGCCCCCACCCCCATGGCCGCCAGGGAGTTGGCCACGGCCAGCCCCAGGTCGTCGTGGCAATGCACGGAGAGCACGGCGCGGTCGATGCCGGGCACGTTAGCCTTGAGGTATTCGATCATCCCGGCATACTCACCGGGCAGGGCATAGCCGACGGTATCGGGCACGTTGATGGTCGTGGCCCCGGCGGCAATTGCCCGCGCCACCACCTGGGCCAGAAAGGCCAGGTCGGAACGCGAGGCATCCTCGGCCGAAAACTCCACGTTGGGCGTATAGCGGCAGGCATGGGCGACCATCTCGGATGCCTGCTCCAGGACCTGCTACCGGCTCTTGCGCAGCTTGTGCCTGAGGTGGATATCCGACGTGGCCAGGAAGAGATGGATGCGGGGGTTGGCCGCATCGCTCAGCGCCTCCCAACAGCGGTCGATATCAGCCTTGATGCAGCGGGCCAGGCCGGCCACCTGGGGCAGCCTGACCGCCCGGGCCACATCCCTCACCCCTTCGAAATCGCCGGGGGATGAGACCGGAAACCCCGCCTCGATTACATCAACCCCCAGCCGCTCCAACTGCTGGGCGACGCGCACCTTTTCGGGGGTGGTCATTGCCGCGCCCGGTGACTGCTCGCCGTCGCGCAGCGTGGTATCGAAGATTATTATGCGTTCCATGTCCCTGGCTCCAGCGGCGGCAGAGCCGCCAGCCGGTCGCGGCGCCCTATAACCACCGTGGCTGCTGAAACGTCATCCGACAGGCTGCTATACCTGTCTCAACTCCCGATCCTTCTTCGCTTCCGCCGGCCGCCGGACGACGAGCAACAGCGGCCCCGATACCACGTAGCAGGCCAGGAGAAGGAACATCATGAGATGGGGCTCCATGGCCACCACGACCAGGATCAGCAGCGCGGCCACCAGGGTATTGAAGGGCCGGCGCTTGAGCGGATCATATGACTTGAAGCTTTGGTAAGGAATGGTGCTGACCATCAGGAACGACAGACCGTAGAGCGCGGCGAGCACCGGTATCTGAGGCTCGATGGCCAGGTCGTAATCCCCCGCCAGTATGACTCCGGTGGCCACCACCGCAGCCGCCGCCGGTATGGGCAGCCCCACGAAACGTCCCTTGTCGACGGTATCCACCTGGGTGTTGAACCGCGCCAGGCGCAGTGCCCCACAGGCCACGAAGAGGAAGGCGGCCAGCCAACCGAGCCTGCCCACGGGCATGAGCGCCCACATAAAGGCCAGCATGGCCGGTGCCACGCCGAAGGAGACCAGATCGGCCAGGGAGTCATACTCCACCCCGAAGCGGCTGGAGGTTCGGGTGAAGCGGGCCACCTTGCCATCGAGCCCGTCCATCACCAGGGCCACCAGAATGGCCACGGCGGCCGGGTAGAAGTCCCCCTTCACCGAGGCGATGATGGAGTAGAAGCCACAGAACAGGTTGGCGCTGGTAAACAGGTTGGGCAGAATGGCTACGCCCTTGCGATTCCCTTTCCGGCGTCTTTTCATGTCGTTCATGCCTGGCGTGTTACTCCTTCGGCGCGGCCCGTTGAAAAAAGCAGTCATCCGCGACCCCGCGAGAAAGCCTATTTCAAGAAGCGTCAGCGAAGATAGCCCACGACAGTCTCCCCCGCCCGCGTCCGCTGGCCGACCCGAAGTAATATCTCACTCTCGGGCGGAAGGTAGAGATCTACCCGGGAGCCGAAGCGGATCAGCCCAAAACGCTCCCCGGTGCCCACGCGCTGGCCGGGCGCGACCCAACAGACAATACGCCGCGCCAGGAAACCCGCAACCTGGACGCATAGCAACCTTCGTGCCCCGGAGGAGATCAGCACGGCATTGTTTTCATTCATGAGCGAGGCCCGCTCGGCGGCGGCGTTGAAAAAACGCCCTTTCTGGTGGGCCACGGCCACCACCTCGCCCCCATGCGGCACGCGATTGACGTGGACGTCGAGGGGTGACATGAAGATGCTCACCTTGACGGCATCCGCCTTCAGCAGCCGGGGCTCGAAGACGGTTTCGATCCGCAGCACCCTTCCATCGGCGGGCGCGACAATCACCGCATCGTCCGCCGGCACCACGCGCTGGGGGTCACGAAAGAACCAGACCGTAAAAAGCGCCAGCGCCCCAAGCGGCACCGCCACGGCCAGGGGAGCCCACAGAAAGGCCGCCACTGCCGCCGCCGCCGCGGAACACACCAGCGGCCATCCCTGCCGGGCAAGCCTCATGGTCCGGCTACTTCTTCTTGAGCCAGCTCATCATGGAGCGCAGCTTGCGACCCACCTCTTCAATGGGGTGCTCCGCCTCGCGCCGGCGCAGCGCGTTGAACACCGGTCTCCCGGCCTTGTTCTCCAGAATCCACTCCCGGGCGAACTCACCGTTCTGGATCTCCTCGAGCAGCTCGGCCATGGTCATGCGCACGTTTTCGTCTATCACCCGCGGGCCACGGGAGAGATCACCGTACTCGGCGGTGTCGCTGACGGAGTAGCGCATGTAGGAGATGCCGCCCTCGTAGAAGAGGTCAACGATGAGTTTTAGTTCGTGCAGGCATTCGAAATAGGCTATCTCGGGCTGATAGCCGGCATCCACCAGGGTGTCGAAGGCCGCCTTCACCAGGGCGCTCACCCCGCCGCAGAGCACGGCCTGCTCGCCGAAAAGATCGGTCTCGGTCTCTTCCTTGAAGGTCGTCTCGATGACGCCCGCGCGGGTGGCGCCGATGCCCTTCGCGTACGCGAGTGCGTTTTTCATCGCGCTCCCCGAGGCGTCCCGGTGGATCGCCACCAG
>JAZDOA010000085.1:0-2073 GCA_043799175.1 Pseudomonadota bacterium
GGATTTCCGAAGGCGCCGTCTTCGCTGGCGCTCTTGAGGCGGTGGCACTCTTCACATGACGACTGCCAGTTGGACTCGTCCCAGAAGAGGGCCATGTCACCCTTGGCGCGGAGATAGACGGAGCAGGCGGAGCAATACGAGGCGAGGAGATAGCGGTCCACCAGGGTGATGGTTCCGGCCTTGACCATCTCGTGAACTATCTCGCGCCAGACCCCCTTGGCAATCTTGTCGAGGGTCTTGGGGCATCTGGGGCGGGTGACGGGGAGCTTGACGACGGCCTCTTCGCCGATGGGGCGATGGCCGCGGTTGCCCTCGAGCTCCTTGACCCGGGCCGACTTCCGGTTGTGGCCGCCCGAACCTCTGCCGCCCATGTCATCCCCCGGCCTTTCCCTGCTTCTTGGTTTCCAGATTCTTCGCCAAGAACTGCGAAAGGAATAACGCAGCGTGTGCTTCCTTCGGCGTGAGTTTAACTACGATGTCGATGCCTTCACGGTTTCTGGGTTTCTTGATATCAATGCGCATGAACTAACTCCTCCTCGGATTTCCGAAGGCGCCGTCTTCGCTGGCGCTCTTGAGGCGGTGGCACTCTTCACATGACGACTGCCAGTTGGACTCGTCCCAGAAGAGGGCCATGTCACCCTTGTGCGGAATCTTGTGATCCACCAAGCTCGCCGCCCTGATCACAAGCGGGTCCTTCTTCAGGCAGATCGCGCAGAGGGGATTGGCGGCGAGATATGCCCGGCTGGCCTTGTGCCAGCGCCAATCATACCCGCGCTCCGCGGCCGTGCCCCTCTCGCGGTCCTGCTGCCGGCGGGACAGCGAGAGATGCGCGGGGCAATAGCCGGAGGGGTCATTGGTGAGGGCGGGGCATCTGGGATAGCGGCAGGGGCGCGCGGGTCGGTGAGGCATCTTATTTCTGCGAAATACCTAGTGAGATAGGGTGGCCCCGGCAGGTGGAGAAGGACACCCACCGGGGCCGGTAAGGAGGAGGCTGCCGGTGAGCGAAGCCGGCAGGTTGACTTACTTACAATTGAGCGATCTCGCCACGGTTCTCTTATGCACGCCGAACATGGAGGCTATCTCTGCCATGCTCCTACCTTGCCTCTTGGGCTGTGCGAACTGCCTGGCACGGGCTTCCATCAGCAGCCGGCGCTTGCCGCTATGTTCATCAAGAACGCATGACGGTAAGGGACAGTCCACGCATTTCGGGCTGAACTCACAGCCATTGTCCGGGTAATGGTCAAACTCCGACGCGGTGAGGTCTTCGAAGTGTCCTGGTGTTGCTACTTTCACGATATATGCCCTGAAATTTGGTGGCGGGTCCGGGAGGCGCGCCCGGTTCTTCAGCTTATGGGGCTGACGACTTACTCTTTGTCCTACCCGCGTCTAAATGACGAAGCCCCCGGATGTTTGCCGGGGGCTTCTTGTGTTGCCGCTCCTTTAAGGGGGGGGAGCCGAGATTCAGCAAAACGTATCGAGTTTTACATGGGCTTTGACAGACTCAAATTGCTTCCTGGGCAGACCTCTACCACTGGCCTTATTATAGCACCAGGCGCGGATTTGTCAAGTCTTTCATGAAAAATACCCGCAATGACCACCGGGAGGTGGTCAGGGTCCGCTATTGTTACCATTCTCCGGTTTCCCCGAATTTCTCAAGGTTTCGTCGCTTAGCCTCTTCATGGCAAGCTGGACATACACCCTGGCCTTCCTGGCGGTTTATCATCAGGCTGATACCATGCCCTTCGTGGCCCCCGAACATCTGCCCGCATATCGGGCATGGTAGCCAGAAAAACCCCAAGAGGTCGGCCCAAAGATGGTTGAGCCATCTGAGATGCAGTGCGCCTTCTCACACTTCTTGATATAGGTCTCGCTATTATCCATTCCTAAACCCCTTACCACGTTTGGCCTTCTGCTTTCTCCAGTCCCCATATGACATGCGCTTGCGCTTCCACCCTGAGCAATACCCCAGGGCGGCGCGGGCATCCGGCGGGAGCTCCCGCCAAGTCGCATCGCAGGCGTTCCTTGCATGCACTGAGAGAACAAGGATCAGCCCATCCTTGCAGGTCTTCGCCA
>JAZDOA010000107.1:0-14454 GCA_043799175.1 Pseudomonadota bacterium
GCCAAGACCATCCGGGATGTCCTGCACTTCGAGACCGCGGCCTGGTGGAACCCCACCACCTGGTACCGCAAGCAGCCCCACTACAGCCCCACGGACCTGGAGGCCGGCATTGGGCGGCTGGAGGAACTCTACCACTCCGAAGGCTACTACAATGCCCAGATAGCCTCCGAGCTGCACCAGCTCAGCGCCGACCGCGCGGCCGTCAGTCTGAAGATCAGCGAAGGCGGCCGAACACTGGTGCGTCAAGTGAACCTCGAGGTCACCGGAGACCGGCCCGATTTCTGGCGCGACCAGCTCCGGCCCCTGCTCACTCTCGCCCCTGGTGACCCCTTCACCGCCGAGGGCTACCAGCGGGCAAAGGCCGTCCTGGCCGACCGGCTGCTCAACGAAGGCTACCCCAGGGTGAACGTCACCGGAGATGTCGTGGTGGTACGCAGCACCCAGGAGGCCACGGTCAACATCAAGGCAGACACCGGAGACGTCGGCTGTTTTGGAGAGACTACCGTCAAAGGATTGTCTCTCTATGACGAAGGATATGTGCGCGGGGAGTTGGCCTACCGTCCGGGGCAAATCTTTCGGCAACGCCAGCTCGATGAGAGCCAACGGCGTATCTACCGCCTCGGCCTCTTCAATACCGCGCTGGTGCGCCCCCTGGTCTCTCAGACGGACGGCAACACCATCCCCATCGAGGTCGCGGTCAACGAGCGCAAGCGCTACACTACCCGGGTCGGGGCAGGCTACGGAAGCGAGGATCAATTCCGCTGCCGAGCCTCCTGGACCGTCAGGAAGTTCATGGGCGATCTGCGCACCCTCACCCTCACGGCCAAGTACTCCTCGCTGGTGGCCGGCCTCCAGGCAGGCTTCACACAACCCTACTTCATAGACCGCAAGTCCAACCTCTATAACGACCTGGAGCTGATCCGCAACACCCTCGAGGCCTACACCACGGAGGCACTCAACAACCGCCTGATAGTAGACCGGACCCTGAGCCGCTACTGGACGGTATACGGCGGCCACCGGCTGGAGATGAACCGCCTCATGGACGTCACCGAAGAAGACGCGGTGCCGGGCACGATCCCCCACGACTCCATCATCTCGGCCGCCGAGGCAGGGGCCACCAGAGACACGACCACAGATCCCTACTACCCGGAACAAGGCAGCCGCTTCTTTCTGGCCTATGAGCAGGCCACCCAAGGTCTGCTATCCGAGATACAATACGTTAAAGGCGTGGCCGAGGGCAGGCTGTATCAATCTCTCTGGCCCAAGGTAGTGCTGGCCACCCGGCTGAAGCTGGGCACGGTCTCGCCCACCGAGAATACCCTGGAGGTGCCGATCTACAAGCGGTTCTTCAGTGGCGGCACCGATTCCGTGCGCGGCTATGGTTTCCAAATGCTGGGACCTCTTGACGTGAAAGGCAAACCGACCGGCGGCGTGTCCCTGACCGAAGGAAGCATAGAGTTGCGCTACCCCATCCACGCCAAGCTCTTCGGCGTGACCTTCGTGGATTTTGGCCAGGTTTCCCTGCGGGAATTCGACTACGACCCCGCGGGCCTGCGCTTCTGCGCCGGCACGGGCCTGAGGTATCAGACCATCGTAGGCCCCATCCGGCTGGATTGGGCCTACAAACTAAACCCGGAGCCGGACGGCGAGCCCGGCCGCTGGCACATCCATTTCAGCGTCGGGCAGGCATTCTGATGCGCCGCCTGCTGAAGTGGGTCACAGTGGCCACCGTTGCCCTGCTGCTGATCGCCGCCGGGGTCTACCTGTTAATCGAGTCCTCCTACATTCAGCACAAGATCCGCACCGAGCTGATAGCGGGCGTCGAGACCCACTTCAACGCCAGGCTGACCATCGGGAGCATAAGCGGAGACCCCCTCCGGGGACTGACCTTCCACAACCTCAGGCTCTCCTCCTCGAGCGGCGCGGAGGTGCTGGCGGCCACCAGAATGCGGGTGAGCTACTCCCTGTTGAGGCTGCTGCTGGCCCCGAAGGAGATTCCACTGAGGCTCGACCTCGACGGCTTCCGACTCAATGTCGTCCGTTGCGCGGACGGCAGGCTCAACCTCCAGAAGCTGCTCAAAAAACCCTCGGCCCGGCGCCTGCTGAGGTTCGACAGAGTCTCCCTGGCGGGAGGCACGGTGCGTATCAGGCTGGAAGGCACCCCCCGACGCGAATACGTGCTGGAGCATTTCTTCGACGGCAGCGCCTCGGCGGTTATCGTTACCGGCATCGCCCCCGATTTCGACCTTCGGCTGCCGAAGGCCACCTTTACCCTGGCCGGAGAGAGACCCCTGCGAGTGACGCGGGCCTCAGCCACCGCCCGTATCACCCCCGCGCGACGCCTGCTGAAGACCGCCCTGATGATAGAAACCAGGGCCTCGCGCCTGAGCCTGCGCTACGAGACGAACGACGGCGGCCGCACCATAAAGCTGGCCGCCCAGGCCTCGCCCCTGGCCATGGCCGAGCTGTCGCGATTCGTGCCGGCAGTCCCCCCCCGCGGCTCCCTCGCCGGCTCCCTGGCGCTCGAAGGACCGGTGCGCGCCGCCCAGGCGAAGCTTCGCCTGGCCATGAACGGCTCCCGGGTGGAGTGCCTCGGTACGCTGGATCCCCCCGCGCGCGACGCCCCTCAGTTGACCATCAAGCTGGCCAGGTTCAACCCCGAGGTGGTATTTTCGGCGGCCGGAAAGGCGGGCCTGAACGGTAACATCAATGCCTGGTTGAAGGTGACCTCGACCCCTGAAGGCAGGAGGATCACGGCAAGGCTGGACCGCTCCCGAATGGCCGGACGGGAGTTACTCGGCGGCAGGCTCAAAACCCTGCTCGCCGGTGGCAACCTGCAAATAGAGGCCGGAGAGTTCGCCTTCCCCTTCGGGCGTCTGGCCGCCAGCGGCGTTGTCTCCCACCTGGCCGGCCTCGGGCACGGCAAGCTCAAGGCCCGCCTGACCGGGACAGCCACCGCCCTCGACCTGGCGGCCCTGACGGGCAACAACAGGCTGGCCAGCCATCTCGACGCCCGGTTCGAAACCAGCATAGACCGCCTCCCGGCGCGCCCCGTGGTCGTGGCGGGCAAGGTGGAACTGGCCGAGGGGGTTTTTTCGACATTCATGTCGCACCCCCTGCAAGCGGGAAGCTTTCAGGGAAGCTACAGCGCGGGACGGCTGGAAGTGGCCAGCCTGAACCTGGAGTCGCCTCTCCTCTCGCTCTCGGCCAGCGGCACGGCCTCCGCCAAGGGTCCCGACCTCACCTTTTCCGCCCACACGGAGGAACCCGGCCGACTGGCGCGCCTGATCGACCCCCGCTGGTCCGAGGTTTCTTCGGGCGCGGTCGTCGCCCAGGGCCGGCTCGGCGGCAGCTGGAGCACCCCCGGCGTTACCGTGGATCTGCAAGGCTCCGGCATGCGCTACGGTAGCGCTACGGTAGACAGCCTGCGGCTCTCCCTGGAGGCCACCAACGCGCGCGACCTCGGAAGGGCAAAGAGCATCCGGCTACAGGCCGACGGCGTGGCGCTGGGGAAAAAGCAGCTGAAGCAAGTGACCCTGGAAGGCTCCCTGAAAGACGGCCGCGCCCAATTCACCCTGGCGGCCTCCTTGAGCGACGACCATTCGCTGCGGGTGGTCGGCGTGGGCAGCGCCGAGGCCTGGACCTCGACCGAGATGTCTCTGACCGAAGTCAGGCTCCGGTTGCCCCGGCTCACCATCGGCAATACCTCGCCGCTGCGGCTCTCAATCTCACCCCAGGGAATCGCCGTCTCCCACGTCGCTCTGGCCAACGCCGACGGCACCCTGAAACTCAAGGGCGGCCGCAACTCCCTGGATGCCCTGCAACTGACCCTTGATGTGGTCCATCTGCCCCTGGCCGAATGGCTGCCCCAGGGCTCATCCGTCACCGGCTTCGTCGGCGGCCGGGTGAATATCACCGGGTCGGCCCAGGTTCCTCTGCTGCGGGGAATACTGAAGCTGAAAGACGCGACCCTGCAACGCGAAGGCGGCCCGGCCATTCCCCTGAAGCAGGCCCGTGTCTCGTTCGAATACGGCCCATCCGGCTTGCTGTTCGACGCCGCCATCACCCCGCGGATGAGCCTGGTCAGCGCCACCGGCACCGTACCCACCCGGCTCAGCCTCTGGCCTTTCAAGTTTGAGTTGGGCCAAAGTGGCCTGAGCGTGCTCATCAAGGCCGGCAAGCTCGATCTGGCCGCGGTCGCGGCGGCCATCAGCCCCAAGGTGGCCATGTCGGGCTTTGCCAGCACCACCGTCACGGCCAGCGGTAACCCTCACCAGCCTGATTTCGAAGGTCGGGCCTACATCAGCCAGGGAACGCTGACCGCCGAGGGGCTGCCGCTCAAGCTGAAGGAAATCGAGGGGGATCTGGCCTTCAACCGCGACCACCTCAGCATAGAAAAGCTGACCGTGGCCTCGGACAGCGGCAAGGCCCAGATCCGGGGCGTCCTCGGGCTACAGCGGTCCATGCCCCTGGACCTGGCCGTCGAGGCCCGCGGCTTCAAGGTGAACCTGCCAGGCGACGGCTGGGCCAGGGTCAACGCCTACCTCACCCTTACGGGGAGCAGACTGGAACCGACCATCGGGGGCCTGGTGGAGGTGGAAGAGGCCAAGGTCCTGATCCCCGAGAAGCTCATACCCTCCCTGCACGAGGTACGGGTGGTGGACACCCCCGCGGAGATGGAGCGTCCCGCGCCCCAGCCCGAGGGGCTCATGAGCAGCCTGCGGCGCAAGGTGGCGGTGGAGGTCGGCCTCGTCGCCGACCGCGGGGTGAGGATCATGGGCCGCGGGTTGGATGCCGAGTTCAAGCTGAACATGGAGGCCGTGAAGGAGCGCGACGGCAGCCTGCGGATTACCGGATCCGCCGACGTCATCCGGGGCACCTACAGCCTGCGTAACAAGCGGCTGACCGTGGAGAAGGCCCAGGCACTCTTCACCGGCTCCGACACGCTCAACCCCGAGCTGAGCGCACGCCTTACCTACGAGTCCACCCAAAGGACCACCATAGTCATCGCCGTCAGCGGGAACCTGAGCAAGCCCGAGATACAGATCTCCAGCGAGCCCCCCATGGACCAGACAAGCGTCTACTCTTACCTCTTTTTCGGGCGACCGGCGGACAAGCTGGGCACGGGAGAGGGCAGGGTTCTGCAGCAACAGGTGGCGGGCCTGGTCGGCGGCGCGGCCGCGCAGGAGTTGGCCGGCACCCTGGGCCAGGGACTGGGGCTGGACGTGCTGGAGTTCACTCCAACCGAGGGACAACTGGGGGCCGAAACCATAACCATCGGCAAGTATCTCACCAACGACCTCTTCGTGACCTTCGAGCGCAGCTTCGGCGTGGAGCAGCAGAATCAGATCCTGCTCAACTACCGCCTGAGCAGGTGGTTCAGCCTGGAGAGCCAGTTCGGCTCGGAGCGCACCACGGGCTTCGATATTTTCTGGAACTACGACTTCTGCTACCTGTGGGAGTGAGCGGGAACAAATACGTCCGGGCGTTACCGGGTCGGTTCAGTTCAGTCCTTGAGGATGTTGACCACCAGCTTATACACCGTACTGCCGGTGGTCCGTGGCCAGTCCGCGCTTGGCGGCGTGTCCCGTTGTTGGGCATCCAAGTGAGGGCTATGGTAGCATGCTTTCGAACATCTCCAAAGCATTCAGGTGCTTCTGCGTGGGCAAGGGAGCGCTGGAATAATACCTGTTTTCCGAAAACCTAAAACCTTCCGCCCTCTCGATGCGTAGCGGTCCTGGTCTGAGGACACCACCAGCCCCTTGCTCAACCCAAAGCGTAAGGCCGATTGTTTCATATTGTGGACTTGCAAAAACTCCAGCAGACAGGAAGTCTTGCAAGCCCCTAAGCGCTGGATTTATCTGTGAAAGAGATTTCTCCATAGCGAAATAGAGTTCGCTCACATAACCTCTGAAACGGACCAGCCCATCGTACGGCACCAGACCATGCTCCGTGGAAAGCCATAGCAAAAGATCAGATAGGAAAGCATCGCCGTCTTCCGTAGAAGAACGGGTCTCCGCAACAACAGCGTGTTCAAGAATGACTAAGTCAACAGTTATTGCACTCCCCTTGTCATTAACGAACGTTCCCTGCCGAAAATCTATACCTTTTTGGGTGTCAAAATCCTCAGCACTTTGGGGATGTTTCAAGAAACCATAGCGTTCCACCAAGGGGGTCATAATATTATATAAGCTTTTCCCTTGAGGATTAAGATCAATAAGAGGCAGAACCCATAGAGAACGCGACACCCCAATGGACAAGAGTTTCATGATAGCCTCCCGATGTAGTCTTGTAGTTCCACATGCTGCTGCCTACCTGCTCCCCATGAGTATCTTCCGGATTCCTCACCTCCGCGATTTCCCCTCGGCGTGGCCATATTGTTCAGACTGGGCGATACGGACGGCTGAGATACGGCCATCCGCTGAGTTGTCGCGGTTAACACTCTCGGTATCAGTGGGCTAACCGAGGGAGGGAGTCCCTGGAAAATGGGATCCTCGTCAAAAGAAGGACGCTCCAGGCGCTTCCTGTTGAAGCTTGAGATTTCAGCCAGCGCCGTTCCGAAACTATCAAATCGCACCATGAGTGCGACATCAAGTGCTTCTGCTATCTTCTTGAGCGTTTTCAGACTCCAACCGGCGTAATTCACGTTCTCTAGCATTGAAATGCGGGATTGTTTCATTCCTGTCTTTTCAGCCAGATCGGCCTGAGTCCATCGCCGCTGTTCACGCAAGACCTTTATTTGCGTACTGATAAGCGTGTTCAGGAAATCATCCCAGTATGCGTGGCGATATTCGGCGTCTTCAAATGCCTTCTTCAGACGCTCATCCAAGCCGCTCATGTTCTTCTCTCCTATTGGCATTATGGAGCAAAGTCACCCGATTAGCCTCAGCCAGGTCATAAGCGCGAGCAGGAACAAGAGTCCCGTCGTGCTCATGTGCCCCAAGCAGGAAAGTGCACTCGCCGTCGATATCGTGAGGGCCAAAGCACAGCATAGGACGCAAGGCAAAAGTGCTCGTGTTCACCCGCAATTTACGTATGTGGCCGTGAGGTGTTCCCGTCAGCAGATGCGGCGGCAACTCCGCGTCCTGCTCAAGCCTGTCCACCCGTTGGTCAAACCTTGCCCTGTCACGCTTCTGCAAGCCCAGCGCATCAGCCCATCTTTTGATGACATTCCGGGATTGGGAATCCAGGAAGTCGTAGACTCTCCTCATTGAGGTGGGTTTATCACAAAAAGATTATATCACAAGTAAAGGCCTGGTTTTCAGTGAGAAAATATCTCATAAGACCTCGGCCCGCTCAGTGCTTAAACAGCCGTTGCCCGGTGAAGACCATGCTCAGCCGAGGCTCCGCCTGGTTGCAGGCCTCGATGGATTCAAAATCACGCAGGCTGCCGCCGGGCTGGACGATGGCCGTGATCCCTTGCCTGATGGCCACATCTACGGAATCACGGAAGGGGAAGAAACCGTCCGACACCATTACCGCGCCCGGCAGCCCCGCCCTTTCGGCCTTTACCCGCTCGTCTATGCCTTCCTTTACGGAAAGCGGCTGGCTGCCCTCGGCCACGGCCTGCTCCAACGCCTTGTAGGACATTCCGCACAACTCCGCGGCCAGACGGTCGGCATACTTGGTATAGGCCTTGAAAATGGCTATCTCGGCCACCCCGACGCGGTCCTGCTCGCCGGTGCCGATGGCCACCGTGGCCCCGTCCTTGACGTAAATGACGCTGTTCGAGGTGACACCCATTTCCACCGCCCAGCCGAAGATCATATCGGCGGCCTCGCGCGCCAAAGGAGCACGCTCCACCCGATACGTCACTCCCTTGTAGGTGGTCTCGCCCAGGCGGAGGTCCTCCGGGCACCGGATACGGCTGGTCTGTGACTGCTGCAGGATGATGCCGCCGTCACCCAGGGTGGCAATCTGCAACTGCCGGCCGGCCGCCAGCGCCTCCAGGCGGTCGTACCTGGCCAGGCGCACGATCCTCAGATTCTTGCGACGGCTGAGGATCTCGACCGAGCCCGGCTCGAACTCCGGCGCGGCCACCACCTCCAGGTAGTGGCCCGCAATGGCCTCCGCGGCCGCGCGGTCCAGCGAGCGGTTCACCACCAGGCAGCCGCCGAAGGCCGCGATGCGGTCGGACAGATAGGCCTTGAGGTAGGCCTCATCGAGGCTGTCGCCATAGGCCACCCCGCAGGGATTGTTATGCTTTATTATGACCGCCGCCGGCCGCCCCGTGAGGCGCTTGAGGATCCCCAGGCCCGCGTCGAGATCGGTGATGTTGGTCTTGGAGGGATGCTTACCCGACTGAATGAGGTCTTCCGAGGCGATGTCGCTGGCCACGCCCCTGCCGGGTGCCACCAGCCCCCAGCCCGCCAACTCCAGGTGCCCTTCCGCCAGGCCGTATAGGGCAGCCTCCTGATCGGGGTTCTCGCCGTAGCGCAAACCCAGATCCTGGACCCGACCGTCTTCGGCGGTTATCTTCCAGGTACGTTTGCGGTAGCGAAGGGTTTCTTCCCCGATAGTTATGCTGATCTCCGCCGGAAAGGAATCACCCTTCACCTCCCGGTACATCTCCTTGAGCTTGTCCATATCCGGCCTCCCACCTGAATCTCCGGGTAAGAATGCAGGTCGTCTGGCCGCCGATAGCCGGTGCGAATGCCGCGTCCTCGGGCCTCACCGACCCACTCAACGTAGCGGTGCTACGCCTCGGGGTCGGCGAGTCTCTGCGGTGCGACCTCGCTTGGCTCTCGACGCCCAAGCGGTTCGACCCTTTTACCCCTTTCACCCATTGGGTGAAACCGTGAAGTGACCGTTATACCAGTAACTTCGCTCTCCCAAAATACTAAATTGCATCTATATAAATCTTAGCCGGAGATTAGGGGGCCTCACTCCTTGGCCAACCGCATGATATTCGGCACCAGCCCAGTCAGGGACACGACCTTGTCGACCCCCCCACGATCGATGGCCTCCTTGGGCATTCCGAAGACCACGCAGGATGCCTCGTCCTGGGCCAGAGTTTGGGCCCCGGACTGTTTCATCTCCAGCATCCCCCGGGCGCCGTCATCGCCCATGCCGGTCATGATGACCCCGATGGCATTGGCGCCGGCATAGTGTGCCCCGGAGCGGAAGAGCACGTCCACCGACGGCCGGTGCCGGCAGACCAACGGCCCGTCCTTGACCTCGACGTAATAGTAGGCCCCGTTACGCCGCAGCATGGTGTGCTTGTTGCCAGGGGCGATAAGGGCCCGCCCGGTGAGGACGCGATCCCCGTCGACGGCCTCCTTGACATCAATGCCGCACCTGCCGTCCAGCCGCTTGGCGAAGGCGGCGGTGAAGTGCTCGGGCATGTGCTGTACGATGACCGTACCGGGAACGTCCTTGGGCAAGCCCTCGAGCAGCACCTTCAGGGCCTCGGTGCCGCCGGTTGAGGCACCGACCAGGACCACCCGCTCCGTGGTCCGGGCCATGGCCCTGCCGCTGGGCTTGGGCATCATGGCGTCAGCGGTTATTTTGGGTTGAACCAGGTGCTCGCGGTAGGCCTTGGTGCAAGACTTGGCCGCCGCCTTCACGGCATCACAGATGGTTATCCTGGAGTCTTCCAGGAACTGCTTGGCCCCCAGCTTGGGCTTGAGGATGATGTCCACGGCCCCGTACTCCAAGGCCTTCAGGGTCGTCTCGCAACCCACCTCCGTCAGGCTCGAACACATGACCACGGGGATGGGATGTTGGCTCATCAACTTCTTCAGGAAGGTGAGTCCATCCATGCGCGGCATTTCCATGTCCAGGGTGATGACGTCCGGGGTCACCTGGCGCATCTTGCTGGCGGCCGCGTAGGGGTCGCCGCACGAACCCACGACCTCGATCTTGGGGTCCGCGTTCAGTATGTCGGTCAGCGTCTGCCGCACCACCGCCGAATCATCCACGACTAGGACTTTAATCTTCTCGCTCATTAGCAGAATCCTGTTTTCTCCAGGCCAGTTGTGCTGCAAGAGTCCCTATGCAGCCATTTGAGAATGACCTCTCCGGTTCCGGTATCGAAGAAAATCTTGCGGCCCAGGATGCCTCCCGTGCTCTCCGCCACCAGGGGAATACCGAGATGCTCCAGCACGCAATGGGCGACCGCGACGTTCTTCGGTCCCGCGGCAAGACTGCGCGATGTACCGGGTATTTGGGCGCCGCCGAACAGTTTGGCCTCCAGGTCATCCCGCATGATTCCATTCTCGGCCAACCGCGAAACCATGGCCTTCACGGCCAGATCGACAAAGCGCCCCTTGGGTTCGGTCATCCCGTTGCTGTTGGGCATCAGGCAGTGGCACATCCCGCCCGCGCCAAAGGCACCGGACATCAGGCATATGGCCACGCATGAACCCAGCGCCGTATGAATAACCGTCGGACGCATCACAACGCATATTTCCGAGGGTTGCAGGCATATTGCGCTGTCATTCATTCCTCTGGCCTTTGGTATATGGTTGGTTTTATAGGGATAAAACGGTCATTGATGCCATTTAGCGTCTCTGAATGGCCGAGGAACAGGTGCCCGCCGGGAACCAGGGCATTCATGTACTTGTCCATCAGGCGGGACTGCGTATCGCGGTCAAAATATATGATGACATTACGGCAGAAAATAATGTCCATGAGATCTATGTTTATGAATGGTTCCATTAGATTGAGCCAGCGGAAGGTCACCAGGTTGCGTATCTCCGGGACCACGCGCACCATGTTAGACTGCGCGCCTTTCCCCCTCATGAAGAACCTGTGAGAAAGATGAGGGGGGACCGCCCGCAGGCAGTCCTTGGGGTAAATGGCCAGGCGTGCCTTTTCCAGTATGCGGCGGGAGATATCCGTGGCCAGGATGGAGGAATTGACGGTTGTGTTCCTTTCCATCCATTCGACCAAGGTCATTGCCAGGGTGTAGGGCTCTTCGCCCGAGGAGCAGCCCGCGCTCCACACCCTGATGGCTCGGCCGACGGACTTGCGCCGGACCAGCTGCGGCAGCAACGTCTGCTGCAAGTAATCGAAGTGGGAGGACTCCCGGAAGAAATCCGTCTTGTTCGTGCTGACCACGTCGATCATGTGGGGCATTTCGCTGAGGCGCCCCTCAAGGCTGGTGACGTAGTCGTAATAGTCGGCGAACGAGGAAAGGCGCAGCGTACGAAGCCGTTTGACGAGGCGGGTACTGAGCATGGTCTTTTTCGCCGCCGGGAGCCAGATGCCGCATTCTTTGTAAATGAGCTGGCTGAGGCGGGAAAAGTCCCTGTCTTTCAGTTCCGAGCCGGACGAGTTGATTTCGATGCGCTGGTAATCGTTCATTTGCTCCAACCCGTCTTTTTTAATGGCGGGGCAAGGGGAGGCATGCCCCCCCTTGCCCCGCGAATCGGTTGACGTTACTGGGCCACCGCCTCCGCGGCAGCCGCCGTACCCGTCTTGGCGGCAACCTCTCCGGCGCCGGTCACGAGAGAGATCTCACTACTGGAAAGGACCTTGTCTATGTCCAGTATGATGATGAACTTTTCGCCTTGCTTACCCATGCCCTTGAGGAAGTCCGTATTCAGCCGGGTGCCCATCCTGGGAGGCGGCTCTATCTCCGTGGTGGACAGATCGACCACCTCTTGGACGGAGTCGGCCAGGACGCCCATGACGGTTACCTCGTTTTCCAGCGCGGCCTCGACTATCACCACGCAGGTATCAACCGTTCTTTCGGTCGCCGCCATGCCGAACTTTAAGTGAAGGTCGATGACCGGCACCACGTTGCCGCGGAGGTTAATGACCCCGCGGAGGTATTCCGGCATCCGCGGCACCTTGGTGATATGGGGATAGTCGAGCACCTCGCGTACCTTGGCGATTTCCAGGGCGAATTCCTCTCCGCTCAGGGCGAAGGTCAGGTACTGCCCGGATTCCGTTGCTTGTGATCTCGCCATTGCTATCTCGACTCCTCTCGCTTAATAGCGCTCAAAGTCTTTATCGGACGTATCCGTCAGGTTTACCTCCACACCCGCGCCTGTCTCGTGGGGCTCGGACGTAAGGCCGCCATTGCTCCGAGCGGATCGGGCAGCCTTTTCGGCGATAGCAGCGGTCTGCTTGGCGTTGTCGGCGTTCTGGGTCACCGAGCCGTTCATCTCCTCCATGGAGATGGAGACCTCCTCGATGCTGGAGGCCTGCTCGGAGGCTCCCTCTTTGATCAGCCTGCCCCAAAATAAGTTTTTCCGCAGACTGTTAGAGCACTCTTCAGGCGAGGCTCGGCGGTATGGGCGCCGCCTGTTGGCCAGCCACCTGGTGGCCGGCGATGAAGGCGGCCTCTTCGGCCTGGGCAAGCCGCACCAGGCCGGCTATGTCCACGATCAGGGCCACGGTCCCGTCGCCCAGTATGGTCGCCCCCGAGACGCCCTCGGCCTGGCCGAAGACCCGGCCCAGGGCCTTGATGACCGCCTGGGAGTTGCCGATGATGTTGTCCACCACGACCCCTACCCGGACGTTCTGGTCTTCCACGATAACGATCTGCTCTATGTCCGGGCACCCGCTTCCCAGGCAGAAAGCCTGGCGCAGTCTGATGTAGGAAATCAGCTCATCCCGAACCCTGACCAGGCATCGCCCATGGGCCGCCCTCACCTGGCGGCGGGTCAGCTCCACGCACTCCCGCACGTGTGACAGGGGTATGACGTAGTGGATGCCGGAGACCTCCACCAGCAGGCCGTCTATTATGGCCAGGGTGAGCGGGAGCTTCATGCTCACGTGGGTGCCCTCCCCCGACCAGCTATTTACGTCTATGGTGCCGCGCAGATGGAGAATTTCCCGCTTGACGACGTCCATTCCCACCCCGCGTCCGGAGACACCGCTCACCTTCTTGGCGGTACTCAGGCCGGGGTTAAATATGAGGTTGAATATCTCGTTGTCGGTGAGATCCTGGCCTTTCTCGATGACACCCATCGTCTGGGCCTTGGTCAGGATGGCGTTGCGGTCCAGCCCCTTGCCGTCATCCTCCACGTTGATGAGCACGCAGCCCCCGGCGTGGCTGGCCGAAATGCTCAGCGTGCCCTGGCGCGGTTTGCCCGCCGCCACCCGCTCCTCGGGGGTTTCGATGCCGTGGTCGATACTGTTGCGGATGAGGTGTACCAGGGGGTCGTTGATCCGTTCGATGACCGTCTTGTCCAGCTCGGTTTCGCCGCCCGAGACGACCAGGTTGATCTCCTTGTTCAGCCCGGCGGCCAGGTCACGGACCAGCCGCTTTAACTTCTCGAAGGTGGCCCCTATGGGCAGCATGCGCACATTGAGCACGCACTCCCGCAGCTCGTCGGTCAGACGCTCCACGTTTTCCACGGGGGCAATGAGCCGGCTGTCGGTATAGCGGGCCGCGCTCTGCGAGAGCTGCGCCCGGGTGATGACCAGCTCTCCCACCAGGTTGATGAGGCGGTCGAGCTTCTCGGCCGCGACCCGGATGCTGGTGACCTGAGCCGGCGCCGCGCCCTGCCGCAACGCGGCCTGCTCCTTGAGGGCCGCCTTTACCTTTTCCTTGCTGACCGTGCCCGAGGCCACCAGCTTCTCGCCGGCGAGCGACGTCTCGGCCAGGACATATTCCACGTCGGTGCGGGAGACGTCCTTCTTCTCGACCAGCAGGTCACCGATGCGCTTACCGTCTTTCTCCGGCTTGACCTCCTCTATGCTTATGCCGCCGTCTTCCTCCACGAAGATGAAGACGTCCTTCACGGCCGGCAGCCCGGCCGAGGTGGTCAGGATCACATCCCAGTAGAAGTAGAGCTGCTCGGCCTCCACCGCCGGGAGCGCCGGAAGCTCATCGGTAAAGACGGTTGTCTCGCAGTCTCCCAGATCTTTCAGATCCCGCAGCAGGGTGAGCGGATCCACCCCCCTCGTGGTGGCCTCCCGCGGCATCTTGATGCGGATGCGGAAGTAGGCGGGGGCCGCCTCTTTCGGCGTTTCCTTCACCGCCGCGGGACCGGCTCCGGTCGAGGCCAGCAGCTCGCTGAGCGCGGCCTCTATTTCAGCCCGCTGTTCCTGGCCCGCGTTGGGGTCGTCCAGCATGGCGCTGATCTGATCACGGGAGGCCAGAATGAGGTCAATGAGCCGCCGGGTGACGGCCATTTGGCCGCTTCTGGCCTTGTCCAGAACTGTTTCAATATGATGAGTGAAGCTGGCGACCCGGTCGAACCCGAACATCGCCCCCGAGCCCTTGACGGTGTGCATGGCCCGAAAGATGCGGTCCAATGTGGCCCTGTCGTCGGGCTGGTCTTCAAGCTCCAGCACCGCCGATTCCAGCTCGACCAACAGATCAGCGGCCTCTTCCCTAAATGCCTGGATGTGCCGCTCCATTTGCGATCCGGAATTGTTCATGGTCTCCCGTCTAAGGAAGGTCTGAATAAGTCCCCGCGTTGACAACCGTTCGCCCTGAGGTATCGAAGGGCGAGCATTAAGTGACTGGGATCATTGAATCATTCTTTGTTCGTG
>JAZDOA010000111.1:0-45232 GCA_043799175.1 Pseudomonadota bacterium
GTGGGGGGGGGGGGCGTGGCCCCCCCGCCGGTGTGCTTATGGTATGGGGGTTAATAGAAAGTGAAAAAGAAAGCTGAACACTCTCTTGAGCACTATATGTCGCTAAATTATCCCTTCACTGTGGAGAATTATGAGGAGGAGAATGCGACGCGCTTCGGCCTCGAGGACCAGACCTTCCGGGTGTATGGGCCGATGGAGCGACGTTGGAAGAAGCATATGCAAACCTTCTTGAAAGCAAGCGGGTATGGTTTGAAGCGGCGATACAAAAGGGAATGGAGATTCCTGAGCCTGTTTCAGAAAGCGAATTCAGCGGAAGGTTCTTACTCAGATTGCCACCCCGACTTCATAGGTCATTGCATGAACGTTCTCGCTCAGCGAGCCTAAGTATGAACCAATACATTCGCACTGCGCTGGAGAAAGAAGTCGATAATCGACAGCTACTCGCAGAGATCAAGGCTGAACTCAAAGCGTCAGAACACCGGATCCTTGAAGGGAGGCGCTGTTTGACGTCCACAAAGAGAAAGACACACAGGGAAACTATTTATTAATGGCATACTTAGTTCCATTGCAATCAATAAAGAAGGAACTTATCGTGTTATCACTTCTTTTGGTGAGGAAATCCAGTGCGATGTGAGGCCACACTTGATGTAGTAGCGCTGCCCGGCGAGTAACCGGCAAGCAGATAAACCAAGCCCTCTTGGAACGCTGGTTTCCAGGAGGGCTTTTTGCCGGTGGTGGTTCGAGTAGGAATCCGCGTCGCCGGTCAGTCGAGCACGTGCTCCAGGGTGGCCAGCAGGCGGGAGAGATTGAAAGGCTTGGTCAGGTAAGGGTTGCTGCGGCCTTGTAGGAAGGCCCGGGTCTCGCCGTCTATGGTGTTGCCGGTGGTGAATATCACCCGGTTGGCCAACCCCGGCTGGTTGGATTCTATCCAGCCGTATAGCTGCATGCCGTCTACAATGGGCATCTTTAGGTCGGTCACCACGGCGTCGAAGGGGACTTCCTCCGCGAGCCGGGTTATGGCCTCCCGGCCGTTGGCCGCGCAGACCACGTCGAAATCCTCGCCCAAGGCGTCAGCCAGAACCCGCAGTATGTTGTCTTCGTCGTCTACCACCAACAGCCTGCCACCCAGGCGGGTCTTGAGCGGCATGGCGGATTTGCGAGGCGCGACTTGTTGGGGAGCGGGAGATACCAGGGGGAGGTTTACCCGGAAGAGGGTTCTGCCCGCCGCGCTCTCGACCTCGATGTCACCGCCGTGCTGCTTGATGATACCGTGGCAGCGGCTCAGGCCGAGGCCGGTCCCCTTGCCCAGGCCCTTGGTGGAGAAGAAGGGGTCGAAGACCCGGGGCAGGTTCTCGGGCGCGATGCCGGGGCCGCTGTCCTCGACGTCTATAATGATGTGGTCCTGCCTGCGCCGGGTGGTGAGGCTGAGCGTGCCCCCCTGGCCTTCCATGGCCTGGCAGGCGTTGTTCACCAAGTTGATGAGAACCCGCTCTATCTGGTCGGGATCCGCCATGGTCTGGGGCAGATTGGGCTCCAGGCGGCAGGAGACCTCTATTCCCCACTGCTTGAAGCGATAGGTGGGCAGGGTCAGCAGGCGGGCAATGGCGCCGTTGACGTCAAACGGCCGGCGGCGCGGTGCCTCCTGGCGGGCGAAGTTGAGCAGGCCCTCGACGATCCGCTTGGCCTCCAGGGCCGATGAGGCGATCATCTGCACCCGCTGCCGGTCCTTGAGGCCCAGGGTTGAGCCCTCCAACAGCTCGGCGCAGGCCACCACCGGGGCCAGCTTGTTGTTGAGCTCGTGGGCGATGCCCGAGATCATGCTGCCCATGGTGGCCAGCCGCTCGGCCTGGGTCAGCTTGCCGCCAGGCTCTTCGCCCTTTTTCAGATCGCGGCAGAAACCCACGCAGGCTGAACGCCCGCCAAAGTCCGCTCGCTTGAGTTGCAGCTCAACCAGGGTGGCCACCCCGTTCGGTTGGAGCAACGAGACCTCCTCGGGGCCGAAGTCGGCCTCCCCGTTTAGGGCCCGCACCAGGGCCTCGTGTCGGTCGGGATCGAGCTGGGCGCGGGCCAGAAGGCTCATGCCCGCCAGGCCGTCACGCGGCCGCCCCAGTTTGACCGCCAGCGCCTCATTGGCATACAGCAGCCTGCCGGCTTGCGAGATGAAGCAGCCCTGGTCCAACTGCTCCAGCAGCAGGGCATGCTCGTCTATTTTTTGTTTGCTGCCGGCCTCCAGGAGCGCCGAGGCAAAAGCCTCGCCCAATCGTATAGGCTGGGGCGGCTTCGGCAGGCAACACCGGGCACCTCTCCTGATGCTTTCTATTATCAGCTGCGCCGGTACGTCCTTCGAGGCCAGAGCCAGGGCGACGGTTTGGGGATGGTAGTCACGGGCAAAATCAATGACCTCAAGGACGCCGTCCAGACCCAGATCGGCGATGAGGACCAAATGGGGTTCCTGCTTTAGGATGGCCTTGGCTTTAGCCGCGTTGGTGGCAAACGAGGCATCGCAGTCGCGGAAAACCCCCTCGTCCGCCAATGCCCGCGCCAAGGCGTTGGGGTCGGCATCGAGCAGCAGAACCCGCCTGCCTGTTTCCACGCCTTTAGCCTCCTTCAGGGAAAAGGATCGAGCCAAGTAATATACCATAAAGATGTATCTAAAGCAAAATTTCTATACTCTGCCGGTTCTCACCCCTTGCGGCCCCAAGGGAAGGTCATTATTACCTTGGTTCCTCTGCCCGGCAGGCTGTCGATCTCGACGACGCCGCCATGGGCCTCCACGATGTTCTTCACTATTGGCAGCCCCAGACCGCTGCCCTTGTCCTTGGTGGTAAAGAAGGGGTTCCAGACCTTGCGCGCCCGATCTTCGGGAATGCCCTCTCCCGTGTCTCCTATGGTGACCAGGGTGGTGCCCTCGCGCAGGATGGTGCTGGTAACGGAGAGGTGGCCGCCCTCGGGCATGGCCTGCACCGCGTTTACCAGCACGTTGAGGAAGGCCCGGTATAGCAGCCCGGAGTCGGCGCTTATTTCGGCGTCTCCCAGCAGCACGGCATCGAGCGTTATGCCGTGTTTTTCGATTTCGGGGTCCAGAAACTCCAGGCAGCGTTCCAGCACGGCGCGCGGCCGGCAGGGGGCGAGCCTGGGCACCTGTGGCCTGGCGAAGTCGAGAAACTCGGTCACGATGCCGTTGAGCCGGTTGGCTTCTTCAATGATGACCTCGGCCAGCCGGACCCCGCTGCCTTCCACCTTTCGCTTGAGCAGCTCCGCCGTGGAGCGGATTATCCCCAGGGGATTGCGTATTTCATGAGAGACCGCGGCCACCATCTCACCCAACGAGGCCAGTCGTTCCGCGTGGTTCAACTGCTGTTCCAGCCTCTTCTGGGCCTGCCAGTTGCGGTCAATTATGTGTTCGGCCCTGATGACTATGGCTCGCAGCGCGAAGAACAACAGCGCCATGACGGCGATGGAGATGCCCACCACCTGGAACTGGAAGCTGGTAAGGCTGCGGTAGTCCTCGGTAAGGTCCTGGGTAATCTCGAAGACCCCCAGCACCGGGCCCAGTTCGGCCGAAAGCGGAACTTCGGCCCGGAAAGGTATGTAGGTCTTGAGCTTGCCCTCTTCCGGGAACAGGGTGACCGGCCAGCCGTTTTCGCGGGAGATGATGCGCGAGGCCACCCTGCCCATTAGCGCGGACTTCATCTCCGGGCGCAGGGCGTGCTGGCTGCCCATGAGGGAGGAGCGGGTGCTGTAGGTAACCACGCCGGTGGTGCTGTAGATAATGACTTCGTCAAGCTTGAAGCTGTGAATGGTGGCGCGGACGACTCTGTCCAGCAGTTGAAACTGGTCCGGGTTGCGCAACTGGATGCGCCCATGCTTCATGGCCGTGGGAATGACGAATTGATAGAAGACCTGGTGGTTGAGGTTGGCCGCCAGGATATGGGCGCTCTCTTCGGTCTTGCGCAGGAAGACGGTCTTGGCCCGCTGAATGATGAACGCCGAGAGCACCGCGGTAAAGACCAGCACGGCCAGGAAGCTGGAGAAGGAAAAGTATTTTACCAGCCGGAAGGGCTTGGTATGGGTGAGATGCTCTCTTTGTTGCTGCATGGCGGCGACCCGCGGCTGCCGCGGCGGAGTTATGGCAAAAGTTGCCATCTCCTCCGGCGCCCGGACTCTATATTACATATTCGGCCTTGGCGCGGCCAGCCTTCTCGGACAGCTCCCGTTGCTTTGACTCGTAGCCTTCCCGCCCCATGAGGGCGTAGGTAAGCTGCTTGCCCAGCTCCACTCCCGGTTGATCGAGGGGATTCACCCCATAAAGCCCACCGGCATACACCGTCTGCAACTGCAACAGGAAGAGCAACTGGCCTACGATCTCCGGGGTCACTTCCGGGAGGCGGAAGGACAGGTTCGGCCGGCCGGCCATGGTCAGGGCCGTTTCGGTGGCCCGTTGCTCGCTCTGGATGAGGGTTGAGAGACCCTTGCCGGTCAAATAGGCGGTGGCCGGATGCTTGCGCCCGTGGGCGGGTATCTTCACCTCGCGCCGGTAGCGGTCCACGGTGATGAAGCCGACGAGTTTGTCGAAGGGGCCTTCCATGTAGAGCTGAAGCTGGCTGTGCTGGTCGGTGGCCCCCAGGGCGGCCAAGGGGGTCTGGCCGGCGTGTACCACCTCCCCGGTGGTGGACAGGCGCTTGCCCAGGCTTTCGGCCCACATCTGGCGGAACCAGTCCGCCACGCGGTAGAGGGCGTCGGCATAGGGCATCATGACGTAGATGTTCAGACCCTTGCTGGTATGGGCCAGATAGGGGATGAGGGCGCCCATCTGTGCCGGGTTTTGCCAGCCCGAGGTCTTGCGACAGCGTTCGTTCATGGCGCCCGCGCCCGCCATGAGGGCCTCGATGTCTATGCCGGCCACGGCCGCGGGCAGCAGCCCCACCGCCGTGAGCCAGGAGTGACGCCCCCCCACGCCGGGAGGCACATCGAGGCTCTGATAGCCTTCTTTGTCGGCCATTTCCCGCAGAAAACCCTTTTGGGGGTCGGTGGTGACGATGATGCGCTCCCGCGCGCCGGATGCACCCAGGGCGCGGTTGAGTTTGTGGCGCACCACCAGGAACTGGGCCAGGGTCTCGGCGGTGCCGCCGGACTTGCTGATGACGTTGAAGCAGCAGTTGCGTGGGTCCACCACCTGCAACAGCCCCTCAAAACCCTCCGGGTCCACGTTGTCGGCGAAGAAGACCCGTGGGGCGCGGCGCTTTTCCCGGGGCAGCAGGTTTTGCAGCGGGTGCCCCAGGGCATTGAGCAGGGCTATGCCGCCCAGGGCCGAGCCCCCCATGCCCAAAACGACGAAGTCGTCGCAGGCGGCGCGCAGGCGCCGGCCCATCTGCCCGATGGCCTGAATCTCGGTCTGGCCCGGCAGGCGGCGAAAGGCCAAGTCGCCTTCTTCCTCCCGCCGGTCGAGGTCGCGCCCGATCTCCTCGAGGCGAGGCAGCATCTTCCCTATTTCAGACGGCGTAAAGCCGTGTTCGGTGCCGACGGCGTCGGCCATCACGTTGTTGAGATCCAGTCTCAGGGTCTTTTCCGTGCTCATCACGTTCCTCAAAAAAATCTCCGGCCGGGGACGCCGGTATGGGGGTGCGGGTATTTACTCTACCAGCTGCGCGGCTTGGCCAGAAACTCCGCCACCTGAAGATCGAGGAAGCGCTTGGAGGCCGCCGACCGGACTATGGCCACGGTATCGGCGCCACAGGCCGTGCCCGCCACCGCCACGATCTCCTTGCCCTCCGGTATCAGCCCGGCGTCGCAGGCCTCCATGACTATTTCGCAGCAGACCTTGGTGCCCTGCCCCAGCCTGCGTAGCGCCTGAGCGATGAGGATGCTGGGATAGCAGCCCTGGTGAGCGGCGGCCAGGGACGTCTCCAGGGAGTGGGTCAGGATGGTGGCCCGAAGGATTCTGGCCCCCGCGTCCACTATGGCGCGTTCGTGCTCGGGGGCGAATTCGTCGTGGTTGGGCTCCCGAAAACCCACGGAGTGGGCCACCACCACCAGGTTCTTTTCCAACCCGGTCAGCAGTTGCGCCGCCGCCGCTCCGGTGCCTCCGGTCGTGGAGGCGATGACAATGTCCCGGTAGCCGGCCTGAAGCAGCTCGGGCAGGAGCCGTAGGCAGGCCGCGGAGTTGTCGGCCCCGGGCCTGTCGAAATAGATTACCTGTCGTAGCACGGGGTGAGATCCCTCCAGCAGCGAAATTGTTCCTGAAAAAACCTTCGCGAGCTATTATACCGGGGCGCGGTTGACAAACAACCTTCTTGTTAATTACTCTCTCCATGGATGGCGCGAGCGAGCGCCTGGGGGTAGAAAAAACATGCGGAAGGCCTTGGACCGGCTGGCGGAGCAGATACTCTCCTTCGACGAGGCTTCCCTGACCAGCCTGCTCGATGAATACCGCCGCAAGATGGACAACTTCGAGGCCAGCCGGGAATGGGAACGGGCGGTCATCATCTTTTTCATCATCAATTCCGTGCGCGTCAAGAACCTCATGTTCAACGAAAATGTCCTCAAGAATGCCGCCCCAAAAACCCCTTCCGTCCAGGAGGGGGCCAAACCGGCTCGGGAAGGCCCAGGCAAGGGCAAGACCAGGCCTGCCACGCTCAAGCTGGTGAAGTAGTGGCTCAGGGGAAGCTCGTTTTTTTTGGGGGGCAGGCTGCTGGCAGGTGGCCCCGCCACCCGGAGATGAACGCATGAGGCAGTCGGTGGGGGTGGGGTTCAGACGGACGCCGCCGGTGGGAACGAGCCGGAGGTTTTTTTTGGCCCAAGGCCTCTATCTGCATTGCGTGGAGGCCGGCGAGGGCGAGCCACTGGTAATGGTACACGGCCTCGGCGGCTCCTGGGACAACTGGCTGCCGATCATCCCCAGCCTGTCCCGCCGCTACCGCTGCCTGGTCCCCGACCTGCCGGGGTTCGGCCTCTCTCCCAAACCCGACGCCCCTTACACCGTGGCCTGGTTTGCCGAGGTGCTCCGCGACATGCTCCGGGGCGCCGGAGCGCTGCCCGCGGTACTGGCGGGCAACTCGCTGGGCGGCCACATCTGTCTGGAGTACGCCCTGCGCTGGCCCCAGGAGGTAAAGGCACTGGTGCTTTCGGCCCCGGCGGGAACCTACCGCGCCGTCCCGCCCCGCAACCGCATGCTGCTGGGCCTCTTTCAGTTCTTCGGCCTGACCCCGCTGGCCCGCCGCTTCGGACCCTTCTTCGCGCGGTTTTTCGTGGAGAGGCTCTTCTACCGTTGCGGACCGGAATGCCGCGACAAGATCGACTTCTATGGCCGTTATCTCGCCGACCCCGAGTATCCACTGTTCTGGAGGGCGGCTTGCCGGGCGGCTCGGGACCATCTTCGCCGGAGCTTGCACGACCGGCTCTGCCATATTGACCAGGCTACCTTGATCGTCGCCGGGCGGCATGACCCGGTCATACCCCTGCCGGAGCTGACGGAGGCGGCGCGTCTCATCCCACGGGCGAGACTGACCGTCTTCGAGGAATGCGCTCACCTGCCCCAGGTGGAGTGGCCGGAGCGGTTCGCGGCCGAGGTGGAAGGCTTTCTGGGTGGCAGGGCTGGCTGAAATGTACTTCCGAGGCTGCCAATGAACCCAACCAACCCCATCCTGCCCGCCGCCGGCCCCGCCCCGCGAACCATCTTCGACCTGCTGGCGGCCGCGGCCGCGGAGTGGCCCAGCCGCACCGCCGCCCTGTTCTTCGGCGCCAGGCTGACTTACGCCGCCCTGCTCGACAACGCCCTGGCCTTGAGCCACTCTCTCGATGGTTTCTTCGGCATAGGCAGGGGCAGCAAGGTGGCCCTGATGCTGCCTGACTGCCCTCAGACCGTAATGGCCCTCTTCGCCCTCGGGCGCCTGGGCGCGGTCTGCGTGATGATAAACCCTACCTCGCCGGGGCCGGAGATAGACTACCTGCTCCAGGATTCCGAGGCGGAGGCCATGATCCTGCTGGATCAGTTCCTGCCGCAGGCGGACGCCGCCCCGGCCTTCCGACGGCTGCGCTCGATAATAGTCACGGCCGTCGCGGAGTATCTGCCCTTCCATCTGGCCGCGCTGCACAGGTTCAGGCAGGGGCGCTCGGTCCTTCCAGCCCACGCGCGCCACTTCAGCGACCTGCTCAAGGGCGGTCGGGCTGGCGCAAGCGCGGCCGTGGCGAACGGCGACGACCTAGCCCTCATTCAGTATACGGGGGGTACCACCGGCCGGCCGAAGGGCGTGATGCTCACCCATGCCAACTTGCTCGCCAACGTGGAGCAGATCGGGGAGTGGGTGGGCGGCGGGGCCCGGCGGGGCGGGGAGATCCTGCTGGCCGTCCTGCCTTACTTCCACGTCTTCGGGCTCACCTGCTCGTTGCTCTTTCCGGTGGCCATGGCGGCTACCATGGTCATGCTGCCCCGGTTTGACGTCACCGAGGTAACCAAGGCCGTCGAGCGCTATCACGCCACTATGTTGCCCGCCATTCCGGCCATGTTCTCGGTGCTGGTACGAGACCCCCATGCCGCGCGCCACGATTTCAGCTCCCTCAAGCTCTGCATCAGCGGCGCCTCGGCGCTTACTGATGAGGCCGCGAGGCTGTTCGCGACCAGGACGGGGGTGGAAATCACCCAGGGCTATGGTCTGACCGAGGCCTCGCCGGTCACTCATGTCAACCGGGCGACCGGGGCGCGCAAGGCCGGCAGCATCGGCGTGCCGCTGCCCCGCACCCGTTGCCGCATTATGGACCTGGAGAGTGGGGAGCGGGAGCTGCCGCGCGGAGAGATTGGGGAGTTGGTCGTGGCCGGGCCTCAGGTGATGGCGGGCTACTGGAAGCTGCCCGAGGAGACGGCCAGAACACTTCGGGGGGAGTGGCTCCACACCGGGGACGTGGCCAGGGTGGACGCCGAGGGCTACTACTACATCGTCGATCGCAAGAAGGAGATGATCATCACCGCCGGTTACAATGTCTATCCCAGTGAGGTGGAGGCCGCCGTTATGGATCTGGCCGGGGTGCGGGAGGTCGCGGTGGTGGGGCTGCCCGATGATCTGCGCGGCGAACAGGTGGCCGCCTTCCTGGTGGTGGAGGAAGGAGCCGGCCTTACGGAGCCAGCGGTGCGGGAACACTGCCGCGGGCGTCTGGCGGCGTACAAAGTGCCACGGGTGGTCCGCTTCAGGAAGGAGCTTCCCAAGAGCCTCATCGGCAAGGTGCTCAAGCGGGAGATCAAGCGCCAGGAGGAGGGGGGCTAGGGCTGGCGTGGGAGCATAGGAGGGTGCGGAAAAACTCATTTAAAGACAGACTGTTCAAAAATGCCTAGATGCTAGGCGCGCGAAATCACGAGGAATGAGGCGTAGTTTTGGGTACGCCGCAGTGACTCGGGATGAGCGCAACGCCGCAGATAGGCGTTTTTCAACAGCCTGTTAGACGCCGACCCCAAGGTTGAGATATACTCCGGGCTTTCCATGGCGCGCGAACGAGTCAAGTCTGCCGGCCATGCTCCCCGGCCCATGAAAGAAGTCTTCAAAAAAACCTCTTACGAGCAGAAACTGGCTGAGCTGGAGTGTTCCGGTTCGGCGCTGGCACAGCCCGCGCTGGCCGCCCTCGGTCTGGCCGCCGGTGGCTACCTTGCCGCGGTGGCGGCCAGGAAGTGGCTGTTCGCGGCGGGGCTGAAGAAGACGGAGAAGCTGCCCAGGCCGGTGATCAGCGTGGGCAACATCGAGGCTGGCGGCACGGGCAAGACCCCGCTGGTCTGCCTGCTGGCCCAGCTGCTCCAGAAGGCGGGAGTCAGGCCCGCGGTGGTGAGCCGGGGCTGGCGGGGAACGGCCAAGGGGCCGGTTAATGTGGTCTCGGGTGGCGAGGGCGTGCTCCTTACGGCTGGGGAGGCGGGCGATGAGCCCTACCTCATGGCCCGCTTGCTGCCTGGGGTGCCGGTCATTACCGGCAGGCGCAGGGCCGAGCCGGCCAGGGCCGCCATACGGCTTTTCGGGGCCGAGGTCGTCCTGCTCGATGATGGTTTCCAGCACTTTGCCCTGGCACGAGACCTTGACATAGTCGTCGTGGGAGACGCTCTTGCCCGAAAAAACCCGAGGCTGCTGCCCAGGGGGCTGCTCCGGGAGCCCCTTTCGGCGCTGGCGCGGGCGGACGTCCTGGTACTGGCCAACTCCCAGGGGGCGGGTCTCGCGCGGGTATTGGCGGAGTGCTTCCCCAATAAGCCGCGCTTCCATGCCCGCCATGTGCCGGAGCGGCTGCGCGGGGTCTGGCACCAGGGCGGGGAGGCGGGTGCCGAGTGGCTTGCCGGACGCCGCGTGGTGGCTTTCTGTGGCATCGGGGGACCAGAGCGGTTCCGCCGCATGCTACAGGGGTTGAAGGCGGAGCTGGTGGGTTTTCAGGCCTTCCCCGATCATCACGCCTACCGGCAGGAGGATCTGCGGGCGCTTCGCGCCGTGGCCGAAGAGAAACGGGCTATCTTGCTAACCACCGAAAAGGACGCCGCGAGGCTTTCCGACTATCCTCCAGCCGGGGAATTTTTTTGGGCGCTTGGGGTGCGTCTGGTGGTTGAAGAAGAGGCGGAATTGGCCGCCCTCGTATTGAAGGCCGCGGGCGTGAGGGGAAATTGCGGGAGAGAAGACTGATGGAGCGGCTGCCCCTCTCGGAGCGTGCCGGAGACCTCGTTCTGGCGGCGGCCATGGTTCTGGTGCCGTTTCTGCCGCCGCGGGTGGGGTTGAGGCTGGGAGAGCTGCTCGGGCGGGTCATCTTCAGGCTCGACGGCCGCCATCGGCGGCTCGCCCTCTCCCAGATAGAGGAATGCCTCGGCGAAAGCGTGGACGTGCGAGTTACGGCCCGGCAGGTCTTCGAGAACCTGGGCCGGCTGATTATCGAGATGTTCTACATGGCCCGCCTCGGCCCGGAGGAGGTGCGGGACCGGATCCACTTCGAGGGGCTGCGGTACCTGCGCCATGCGCTGGCCAAGGGCCGGGGTTGTCTGGTGTTGACCGGCCATTTTGGGGCCTTTGAGCTGATGCCGGCCGCCTTCAGCCTCACCCACGGGCGGGGGGTGAACATCGTGATCCGCCGCATGGACTGGGGGCCGGCGCACCGCGCGCTGGTGGCGCTGCGCGAGCGCTGCGGCAACCGCTCCGTGACCAAGGGGCGGGCCATGCGCCAGCTCCTCCGTCTGCTGGGCAGGCAGGAGATCGTCGGGGCATTGGTGGACCAGAACGTCGTGGCCAGTGAAGGGGTGTTCGTGGACTTCTTCGGCCGGCCCGCCTGCACCAACAAGGGCTTTGCGCTGCTGGCCCTGCGCAGCGGCGCCCCGGTGGTGCCGGCCTTCATAGTTTACGAGGGGCGGGCGCGCCACCGCATTGTCTTCGAGCCGGAGGTCGAGCTGGCGCGCACCGGCGACCGGGCACACGACGTCCGGGAGAACACGGCGCGCTTCACGGCGGTGATCGAGCGCTGGGTGAGGAGGTATCCGGGCCACTGGTTCTGGATGCACAGGCGCTGGAAGACCAGGCCGGAGGCCGCCGGAGCCGGCGGAGATAAGGACCGGAATGAGCAGAGTCCACAAGCCGCTTGAGGGTGCTGCCGGCGAAAACCTGCTGGTTCGGCTTCCCAATTGGGTGGGCGATGCCCTGCTGGCTACGCCCGCCCTGCACGCTCTGAGGCGGACGCTTCCGCGCTCCCACATCTGTGTGCTGGCCAAGCCCTGGGTGGCTCCCCTGTTCGAGGCCAGCCCGGACTGCGACGAGGTGTTCACCTACGAGCGGCCCGGCAGGCACGCGGGCATCGTAGGGCTGTGGCTGCTCTGCCGGGAGCTGCGGTGCCGGCGCTTCGGGGCGGCGGTGCTGTTTCAGAATGCATTCGAGGCGGCCCTCATCTCGCGGCTGGCGCGCATCCCGGTGCGGGCGGGCTATGCCACGGACGCCCGAGGGCTGCTGCTGAACCATGCCGTGCCCGTAAATGGCGCCAAGAGCCTTCATGAGGCGGACTACTATCTGCGCCTGGTGGAGTGCCTGGGGGGTGACTGCCGGGTAGACCGGAGGCTGCGGCTGACCCTGCCGGAATGGGCGGAGAGGGCCGGAGACAGGCGCCTGGCCGAGCTGGGCCTTGAAGGTGTCCCCCTGATCGGGCTGGCGCCCGGGGCCCAGTATGGCACCGCCAAACGCTGGCCGGCCGAGCGTTTTGCCGCGGTGGGCGATGCCCTGGTGGCGGCCACGGCGGGGGCGGCCATAATCTTCGGCAGCCGGGGGGAGCAGGACGTGGCCCGGAGTGTGGCCGAGCGAATGCGCGGGCGGTGCTTTGACCTGGCGGGGAAGACCCCACTGCTGGAGGCCGCGGCGGTGATCTCGCGGCTGGCGGTATTCATCACCAACGATTCCGGGCTGATGCACCTGGCCGCGGCGCTTTCGGTGCCCCTGGTGGCCGTCTTTGGCCCTACCGATGAACGGCGCACCTCTCCCCTGGGCAGGCAGTCCCGGCTGGTCCGCCACTCCTTCGAGTGCGCCCCGTGCCTGAAGCGCCACTGCCCCACGGACCACCGCTGCATGCTCGCCATCACGCCCGAGGAGGTGTTGGGCGAGGCCCTGGGTCTGCTGGAGGTTTTTTCTCCGGCATGAAACCGGCGGTCTTCCTGGACAGAGACGGTACCCTCAACGAGGAGATGGGCTACATAAACCACATAGGCCGCTTCCGTCTCTTTCCCGAGGCGGTGGAGGCCGTCAGGCTGCTCAACGACGCCGGGCTAGCGGCGGTGGTGGTGTCAAATCAATCCGGGGTGGCGAGGGGCTACTTTCCGGAGAGCCTGCTTTCGGCCGTGGAGGGGCGACTGGCCGCCGGGCTGGCGGCCGGCGGCGCCAGGATTGACGCGTTCTATTATTGCCCGCACCACCCCCAGGCGGCGCTGCCAGAGTATCGCCGGAGCTGCGAGTGCCGCAAGCCCAAGCCTGGGCTCCTGCTGCGGGCGGCCCAGGAGCTTGGGCTGGACCTCGGCGCCTCCTGGCTCATCGGAGACCGCCTGCTCGACATTGAAACCGCTCACGCCGCCGGTGCCAGGGGTATTCTGGTTCTGACGGGCTACGGCCGGGGCGAGCTGGAGCACCTTCTTCCTCGGGCGGCCGAGAGGCCGGACCACGTTGCCGAAAACGTCCTGGTGGCCGTGGAGTGGCTGCTTAAGGCGGAAGGACGGGTAGCCGGCCCTTGAGGCTCCTTATCGTCAAGCTTAGCTCCATAGGCGACGTGACCCAGGCGCTTTGTGTCCTGGAGCCGCTGAGGGCCCTGTGCTCGCACCTGGGGTGGATAGTCGAAGCGGGCAGCCTGGAGCTGATCGACGGCCACCCCCTGATAGACCGGGTGCATCTCTTTCCCAAGCAGCGGCTGAAGGAGGGTCTTAAGAGAGGGCCGTGGGGCCTGGCGACCTGCGGACTGATGAGGGAATTGAGGGGCCTGCGGGAGGATCTCGGGCGGGAGCGCTACGACACCGTGCTCGATATGCAGGGGCTGTTCAAGTCGGCGCTGGTGGTGGGCCTGTGCCCGGCGCGACGAAAGGTCGGCTTCGAGGCCACCCGCGAGTTCAGCCATCTGGTCCTGACCGAGCGCCTGCCCCAGGGCCGGCCCGAGCGCCACGCCGTGCTGAAATATCTGGATCTGGTCCGGGGGCTGGGCGCCGGGGTGGAGCGTGTCACCTTCCCCGTGGCCGTGAGGCCTGATGAGCGCCGGCGGGTGGAGGATCTGGCCGCCGGGGCCGAAGGACGCCTCATCACGGTCTGTCCCCGTACCCGGTGGGAGACCAAGCTGTGGCCGGCCGAGAGGTTTGCCGCGCTGGTGAGGGTTTTGGTGCGCCGGCTGGGCGCCGGGGTGGCCCTGGCGGGAGCGCTGGCCGACCATGACGGGCTAGAGGTCATGAGACGGGAGGCGGGGGAGGAGGGTATCCTGAACCTGGCCGGACGACTCAACCTGCGCGAGTTCGCCCACCTGAGCCGCATCTCCCGGCTGGTGGTTTCTTGTGACTCCGGGCCGATGCATCTGGCCGCCGCCGTGGGTACCCCCGTGGTGGCCCTGTTCGGCCCCACCGCCCCCTGGCGCACGGGGCCGTTCGGGGGCGGCCACCGCGTGGTGCGCAAGGAGCTGGCCTGTAGCCCCTGTTTCCGCCGGACCTGCGCCAGCCGCGCCTGCATGCTGGAGCTAGGCGAGGCCGAGGTGCTGGAGGCCGTGGAAGCGTTTTGGAGAAGATGAGCCTTCACGTTTTGCACGGTGAGGCCTCCACCGGCTGGCCGAGGAGCGCTTAGACGCCGACCGGTTGGCGGAACGAACGCTGGACTTATATGGTAAATTGCTCAGTGGTGGGAGAGTGGCATGAAATACGTAGTGACCGGGGCGGCCGGGTTCATCGGCTCCCACCTGGCGGAGCGGCTCCTGGCCGAGGGGCACGAGGTGATCGGCATAGACAACTTCGCCGATTATTACGAGGAGCGGCTCAAGAGGCGCAACCTGGCGCGCTGCCTGGACACCGCTGGCTTCACCCTGATCGAGGCCGACCTTCTCACCCTCGACCTGCCGCGGGTCCTGGAGGGCGCCGAGGCCGTCTTCCACCAGGCGGCCCAGGCCGGGGTGCGGGCAAGCTGGGGGGAGAACTTCAGGATCTATACGGACTTCAACATATTGGGCACTCAGCGCCTCCTGGAGGCCGCCCGGGCCACCCGCTTGCCCAAGTTCGTCTATGCCTCGTCGTCATCGGTCTACGGCGATGCCTCGCAGTTGCCCGCCCGCGAGGACGCCACGCCCCGGCCGGTATCGCCCTACGGGGTCTCCAAGCTGGCCGGCGAGCACCTGTGCTGCCTGTATAACAGGAATTTTGGGGTGGATGCCGTCTCTTTGCGCTACTTTACCGTCTATGGTGAGCGGCAGCGTCCCGACATGGCCTTCAACCGCTTCCTGCGCTGGGGGGCCCAGGGCAAGCCGATCCAGCTCTACGGCGACGGAGAACAGTCGCGTGACTTCACCTACGTGGGCGATATCGTCGAGGCCAACGTCTTGGCCTTGAAAGGGAGGCCTGGGGCGGTATACAACATTGGCGGAGGCTCGCGGGTAACCATGAACGAAAGCATCGCCATAATGGAGCGCCTGGTCGGCAGGGCCTTTAACGTGGAGCGCCTGGCGGTGCAGGACGGCGACGTCCGCCACACGGCGGCCGACATCACGCGGGCCGAGAAGGATCTGGGCTACAGGCCGAAGGTCAACCTGCACGAGGGGCTGGCCCGGGAGCTGGCCTGGCTGCGGGAAGAGGGACTACTGGGCGCGAGCCGCGCCGGGCAGACTCCGCCCTCGGGCGCCCCAGAGGTACGTTTCGGCTGAAGAGAGAGGGCGGCCCGCACCCGCGGATGGGTGGCTTGAGGCAGCCTGTCAGAGGTCACGGCGGTGATATTGAACGACACGCTCCTTCAGGAGATGCTGAAGCTTTTGGCCTGCCCCCGGTGCAAGGGCGAGGTAGCGCCGGCCGAGGACGGCCGAGGCGGCCTTCTTTGCGAAAGCTGCCGACTGCGCTATCCCGTGGAGGACGGCATCCCGGTGATGCTGGCCGAGGAGGCGGAGACAATCTGACCGGATCCCACCGGACTATTGGTAGGTTATATAACCACATGAAAATCTCAGGCTTCACCTTTGCCAGGAACGCTGACAAGTTTTACTATCCCATCGCCGAGGTCATAAAATCAGCCTTGCCTCTGGTGGACGAGTTCGTGGCCGTCATCTGCCCCGGCGACGAAGACGACCACACCCGCGACTTGGTCGCGGCCATAGACAGCCCCAAGGTCAGGATTATCGACCGACCCTGGCCCTCCCAGGAAGAGGCACCGCTGGCCATGGCCCATTCCTTCCTCACCAATACCGCCCTGGATGCCTGCTCGGGGGACTGGTGTCTCTACCTACAGGCTGACGAGGTCCTCCACGAGGACGATCTGCCGATAATCGGGAAGCGCTGCCGGGATCTGCTGGCGGTGCGGCGGGTGGAGGGCCTGCTCTTCGATTACCTGCACTTCTACGGTGACTACAACCACTACCAGTGGAGCCACGCCTGGTACCGGCGGGAGGTAAGGATGATCCGCAACGGCATCGGGCTGCGCTCCAAGGGCAGCGCCCAGTCCTTTCGCTTCACCGACGGTGGCAAGGCCGTGGTGGTCCCGGCGGGCGCGCGCGTCTTCCACTATGGTTACGTGAGGCCGCCCGATCGCATGCGGAAAAAGACCCACGCCCTGAATCGCATCCACAAGGGCAATTTCGTGGCGGCGACCGACCCAGAGGAGTTCGACTATGGGCCGCTTTCCCGCATGCCCGTCTTCAAGGGCACCCACCCGGCGGTCATGCGGGAGAGAATCAGGCAGATGAACTGGGCACATAAGCTGCGCGAGGCCGACCCTCCGGGGCTGGTTCGCCCGCTCTTCAAGGAGGAGCGGCTCAAGTACCGCGTCGTCTCCCTGATAGAAGACCTGACCGGACTGGATTTCAACCACAAGAATTACAAGCGCACAAGAATATAGAAGATAGGATCATGGTCGCCATCCCCCAGCCGCTTGTCTCCGCCACGGTCATAACCCGCGATGAGCAGACCTGCCTGGCGGCCTGCCTCGAGAGCCTGTGCTGGGCCGACGAGATTATCGTCCTGGACAGCGGCAGCACCGACCGCACGGTGCGGATTGCCTCCCGCTTCACGGACAAGGTTTACGTGGAGGGCTGGCGTGGCTACGGGGCCCAGAAGAATCGGGCGGTGGATCTGGCCGGCGGCCAATGGGTGCTCTCCATAGACGCCGACGAGCACGTGCCCCAGGCGCTGGCCAAAGAGATTCGCGCCGCGGTGCGGACGGACTCTTTGAACGGCTACTGGATCCCGCGCAAGAATATGTTCGCGGGGCGCTGGGTGCGCCGCGGAGGCTGGTACCCCGACCGCCAACTGCGGTTGTTCCGCCGGGGCAGTGGGCTGTTTGGAGAGCGGGCGGTACATGAGAGTCTCAAGCTCGAGGGCAAGGCGGGCCGGTTGCGAAACGCCCTGATCCACCATACGTATGAATCCGTCACCGACTATCTGGCCAGGCTCAACCATTACTCCAGCCTGGGGGCGGTGGAACTCCTGCACCGGGGCAAGCGGGCGGGCCTCCTGGACCTCACCCTGAGGCCGGCCTTTGCCTTTGCGCGCTCTTATGTGCTGCGCGGCGGTTTTCTGGAGGGGGTGTTGGGGTTCAATCTGGCGGTTTTGGGGGCCTGTGCCACCTTTGCCAAGTATGCCAAGCTGCGCGAGCTGATGGCCCGCGAGTCTCTTGACAGGCAAGGAGAGCACCGTGGGCCGGCCAAGCCGGGCATCATTTGAATATCTTCCAGCACCACTCCACCGCGCCGACGAAGACCTCGGCGGCGTCAGGCAGGGTGTCCTCAGGCAGATAGACCGGCCGGTGGAGACGGTTTTCCGCTTCCAGTATCCAGTCGCGGCCGTCCCCGTTGAGGTACCTGACAATCAGCCCCTGGCCGGACAGCCTGGCGGCGATGAGCTTGCCCTTCAACCCCTGGGGGTCGCGCCGGGCGTGGTTGATCCCCACCACGTCACCCTCATTGAGCGCGGGAGCCATGGCGTCGTCGCGCACCCGGACGCAGGAGCGGCGCCCCGGCGCCGGCAGCCAGCTCTGGGCCACGATGACGTAGCCTTCGACGTCCTGTTCGTCCAGCAGCGCGGGGTCGCGGCCTGCCGCCCGGTCGGAGACCAGCGGGACGGGGACGTAGGCATCTTCCAGCCCCTGGCGCCGGAGCCGTTGTCCGATTTCTTCCAGGGCCACGATGCGCGCCTCTGGCAGCAAGGGGCGCGACCTTTCGCAGAGCAACCCGCCGCTGTCCAGGGCCATCATGGTCTGTACGTCGAGGTTGGCGTAGCGGGCCACTTTGAGCAGGACGTCATCGGGCGGAATGCGCTTGCCGCTCTCATAGCGTTGATATTGCTGCTGCTTCAGGCCCAAGGCCCGGGCAAATTCCGCCTGAGAAAGGCTCCCGCGCACCCGGCGCAACTGTCTGCCTATGGCCTGCGAGACAAGGGTCTTGGCAGGTCGCTCTGTACAATTAGGCTGGTTGTAAATATAGTTTGACATGCACTGTATCGGTTGTATACTGCCCCTCACCTGTACCTGGTGGTAGTCAGTACGGCTGTCGCGGGGGGCTCGGTGCCAAGGTCCTCATGGCTCGAACACCATGCATATGGTCCTAGCATGCGCGCACTACTTAGATTTTGTCAAGACGGCGGCGAAATGCAACTTACCTTTTCGGTTGTGGCAGCGTTTACGCGCACAGATGAGAGCAACCACAGACCGCAGCCACTCGTCTCCTGGATGGAGGGGCTTACCCCTTTTGCGCCGCTCCGGGCCAAGCGCACGGAGCGCGGGGAAGCCTGAGAAGGTCACGCGGCTCATGGAAGAGCTGAAGCAATGATCCGCCAAGGGAAGCGCGGCCAGGGCTCCCGCGAGGGTTTTTTAGGCCGGGCCTCCCGCGACGCCGTACGGGTAACTGCCCCGCAAGGGTAACTGCTTATGACACGCGGTCTTCTCCCGCCGGTGGCGGAGAAGGGCCAAGCATCTCGCTCAGTCTTCCTCGGGCCTCTTTCCGCCGCCCTGGTGGGCCGCCGCCCCCGGTTTCTCCAGACCAAGCAACAGCCGCTTCATTTCGGGGCCGCCGCTGTACCCCCCAAGGCCGCCATTGTGGCCCACGGTCCCGTGGCACGGCACGACCCTGTGGCACGGAATGACAACGGGCAGCGGGTTGTCGCGGCAGGCCCCACCGACCGCCCGCGCCAGGCGTCTGTCTCCCAAGGCGGCACCGACCTCGCCGTAGGCGCGCACTTCCCCGTAAGGTATCCGAAGCAGCTGGGTCCAGACACGCCGCTGAAACGGTGTGCCCGCCGGGGCGAGCGGCAATTCGAAGCTGCTTCTCAGGCGGGCGAAATACAGCCCGAGCTGACGGGAGATCTCAGCCAGAAGCCGGTCTGTTTCCAGGCTCGGTTGTCCCCAACGGACCTGGACTCCTGACAGACGTTTGGCGAGACCGGCCACGAAGTCTCGGGGTGATGACGCCGGCGCCAGGGCCAGGGCCATGAGTTGCCCCTGTCGTATTGCCACCTTCAGGGGGCCGAGAGGTGAGGGGGCCACATGAAGGCTTACGGCACCCCCACCCGAGGCCGCGTTCCCCTTCCGCCCCCCGGGTATCATAATATCCATCAGGATCTCCATCGCCGGGGAGTATACTCCCCCCCGCCGGAAATACCGCTAGTTTCTCGGGCCTGCTGTCAGGCATTGCGGCATCTTTGCCTCCGACGCCGAAAGGCCGTGGCCCCGGCCAGCAGCAGGATCAGGCCGCCTATTGCCATTCCGGCCATCTCCAGGGCATGGCGGGTGCCCACCGGGTCGCGCGCCCACTCCTCACCCAGGTAGTAGCCCAGCATTATGTAGCCGGCCGGCCAGGCGACGCCACCCAGATAGGCCAGCAGCGCGAACGGGCCGTAGCGCAGGCCGGTTATCCCCGCCGTCAGGCCGAGCACGTCACGCATTCCGGGCACGAAGTAACAGAAGGGCAGTGTCCAACGCCCCAGGTGCTGAAACCAGACTCGGGCGCGTCGCGTCTTGTCCTCGGTAAGGCCTATCTTGGGGCCATACCTGCTGAGTAGCGTCTTGCCGGCGGTGCGCCCCAGCAGATAGGCGATGCTGATTCCGACCAGGTTGCCGAGACAGGCGGCGGCTATGGCCGGGGCGAGCTTCAGCTCTCCGGTGTAGGCCAGATAGCCCGCGAAGGTGAGTACGGTCTCCCCCGGTATGGGGAACCCCAGGAGGAGCCAGAACAGCCCTGCATATCCGTATTGAGAGACAAGTTCTGACGTCAATGACAGCGTCTTCCCGTGGGTCCGTGGATTTGAAAGCCCCCAAGGAGGCCGGACGTTAATGAGTTCAGATTATAAAGCATTACTGGCGGAATTGAAGGGGGCCTGGGCCGTGTTCCCACTCCAATGCCCGGCCGGAGCGAGACTGGTTGGCTTGATCGCAAAGTGATGGGAGCCTGTCAGGTAAAGTGCTTGTAGAGGGTGCCGCCCAACTCCGTGGCCCACAGCGGCAGCCGTCTCCAGCACCGGGTAAGCAGGCGGTAGGCCCTGGTGCCTTCGGCCAGGAGACCCTGGCCCTTCGAGGGCGGGTATTGCCAGTAAGTCAGGGGGGTTTGCCGCGCCCCCCAGGAACGCTTGTAGCGCATCAGCCCCTCGTTGCCCAGGTAGGTGCGGCCAAGATCGAGGGTTGAGCAGCCCCGCTCTTTGGACCATTCCATCGCCCGCCACATCAGCAGATGATTACACCGGAGCCTGAGATAGCGCGGGTCCGAGGCCCCATACTTGTAGTAAGCCGTGTTCCCGGAATGAAAGAGCACCATGCCGGCGACGGGCTGGCCCGAAAGCTCGGCAAGGAGGAGGGTCATGGCCCCGGCGGAGTGCATTATCGCCCACATCTGGCGGAAGAACCTGTAGGGCTGGGGCGGGACTCCGTGGACCCGGCGGGTCAGGAGATTAAGGCGATGAAAGGCGGCCATGTCGGCTTCAATGTTGCCCACTCGCACCCGCAGCGGTCCCTTTTCGCCAATTCTCAGAGAGCGTTGAATGGTGCTCTTCTGCAGCCGGCCGCGGAGCGTGGGCAGGTCGGCGGTGAGGTCAAGGAAGAAGGTGCAAAAGTCATCCGAGCGCCCGAAGGCCGGCGGCGCCTCGGGGCAGTTGCCCCGGATGTCCAGCCGACCGATGCCTTCGGCGGCGGCGGTTTCGACAACCGCCCCGACAAGCGGTTCGAGGTAGTGGGGGGAGACCAGAAGCGGCCCGGCGACATCCGAGAAGGGCAGGGAAATGAGCCTGCGCCGAAGCAGGCCGCGCGTTTCGAAGAAGGGAATGCCCGCCAGGGGCCGGCGGTTTTTTCGGGAGAGCACGAAATAGCGGGGTCGCAGGCCGTAGGTGGACTGGAGTACCCTGGCCCACTCCGGTCGATGAAACACCGTGGCCTGAGGGGCATGGTCGAGCAGTTCCCGCCAGAGCTGGTCTTCCGGCCCTACCTCGAGCAGGGTTTCCCCTTGCGCGCCCGCTGGGGGGAATGGCCCGGACAGCGGCTTGTGGCCGCGCGGTTCGGCGCCCGCCGGCCGATTCGCGAATGGCTCGGACATCAGAGTGCCGGCCTGGGGACGGTGGGGGGGACCCCCAGAAGCCGCTGATGTGACCCAGGGGCGGCGAGTCGTAGCAGGCCGCGGGCGAGAGGATTGCAGCTCAGACGGGCCGGCAGGGTGAGCACCTCGGCCCCACGTCGCCGCTTGAAGTCATCGAGACTCGCCTTATGGGACACGGGTCCCACGCTGATGAAGGAAACACCGGTCTGGGCCGCCTTCCGCCGCAGGAAGTCGAGCACCCCATAATCCGAGCACGCGGCGCGGCCCGCCCGGCTGGAGAATGATACATCGAAGAGCAGCACGTTCTGGACCCGGAAGGACACGTGTACCGCGCAGAGCCGGGTCTCCCGGTAAGCCCCCAGGACGAATACCTTGGGCTCGGCAAGCAGGCCGGCGGCCCAGCGGCGGAAGACCTGGGGACGGAGACGGTCCCGCCTGAAGGTGTAGTCGTTGCGGGCAAAGAACTCGGCGAGCACGCGGTGCCCTTGGCCCGCCAGCTCTTCGAGGTCGGTGATACGCCGATAGGACAGGACCGCCGCCTTCTTGAGGTTGTTGCGGTCCTCCTGGCCCAGGGGGGTTCGGCCGTAGCTCCGGGGGGCGCGGAACACCAGGAAGTTGAAGTAGGAGTTATGAGGCTCGCTGGCGCGGACCGGATACTGCCAGCCGCCCAGCCGGCCGAGCAAGGGGGCGCGGACCTCGGCGGGCAGGGGTCCATGGGGAAACAAGGCCCGGTAAAAGAAAGGGCGTGCCTGGCGCCACCAGATTCCGCCGGCCTTGACGACAGGGGTGCCCAGATGGCGCGCGAGAGAAGCGTATTCTTCAATTGTCAGGGGGGGCCACATAGCGTCCCGGTTTTTTTTGGAGCGTATGCGTATGACGGAAATGGCACGAAGACGGTGGTGATAGTGTCAGTGTAAGGCCGCGGCTCGCGGCGGGTCAAATGGAAGGTAGTACCGCGTGGTGATTACGGCCGCGCTCGGGTGGGCCGACCCCATGACGGTCTCCGCCACCGGATCTTCACAGTCTCGCGGCAGGTCTCGATTGCCACTGCCACGCCCAAGGTGCTAAGCTGGCCATGTGCCCCTCGTTTGCCAATCCGCACCCACTCTGGAATCGCGGCCCTGTGAGTCGAGAGGCGCGCCCGCTCAACCGATGGCGTTTAATGAAGTTCCTCTCCTTCGTCCTGTTCCTGGCCGTGGCCCTTGGTCTCTTCTTCTTTACCAGGTTGGGCGAGGTCTTGTCGCATCAGGCCCTGCGCGGCTACATCGCCCGCGGGGGCGGCTGGGCCTACGCGGCCTATGTCGCGCTGTTCAGCCTGCTGGTGGCCTTGGGGTTCCCCGCCTCCATTCTCACGGTCACGGGGGCACTGGTCTTTGGTACCTGGCTCAATACTGGTCTCACGGTGGCGGGGGCCACGGCGGGGGCCGCTGGCTCTTTCATCGTCGCCCGCTTCCTGGCCAGGGACTTCATCGCGGACCTGCTGGATGAACGCGGCAGGAACATCGACGAATGGATCGCCCGCAGAGGGGCGCTGGCGGTACTCCTGCTGCGGCTTACCCCCATCACTCCCTTCAACCTGGTAAACTTCGCCGCCGGTCTTACGGCCATCCGCCTGACGACATACATTTGGGCCACGGCGGTGGGGGTGGCGCCGGGGGTGTTCGCCTACTCATACATTACCACCGAAGCGGTAAAGATAGACCTGGCACACCCCGAGCAGTTGCTCGCGCCGGGTCCGCTGGCCGCCTTTGCGCTGATAGTCTTCCTGACGGCCATAGTGCCCTTGATCTTCCGCCTGCTGGAGCGGCACGACCGCGACAGTGGCCGTTAGCCTTACCGTCAGCGGTATAGGACAATATGCGGTCCACCGCGTCGCGGATGTGGGCCAGGTAGACGCGGTCGTCCTTCATAGCGGCACCGCCTCGGCATGGATGCGCTTCCGCAGATAGGGGCTCACCCCACCGTCGGTGATGACGTCCACCCTGTGGCCCAAGAGATCCTCAAGGTCCTGATTCAGCCCTACCAGGTCGAGCAGGCTTCTTCCGGGCTCCATTTCAACGAGCAAATCCAAATCGCTTGCCTCGGTGGCCTCGCCCCGGACAGCCGAACCAAAGACCCGCACGTTGCGTGCTCCGTGGCTTTCGGCAATTCGCAGGATAGCTTCCCGTTTATTCTGAAGTGGCCTCTCGATGTCCATGTATCTCCTTACGGATCAGGCTGCCCTGGCGCCAGCGGCAATTCCACGAAGAAGGTGCTTCCTTTGTCAGGCTCGCTTTCGGCCCAGATGCGCCCCCCGTGGTTCTTGACTATCTCCCTGGTGATGTAAAGGCCCACGCCCAGGCCCGAATAGACTGCCTGCCGCGGGCCGGGTTTGTAGAAGCGCTCGAAGATGTGGGGCAGGTGCTCGGGGGCGATCCCCAGACCTTCGTCGTCTACCTGGAGCAGGGCTTTACCGTCCCGCTGGGTCAGGCCTACCCGGATGCGCCGCCCCTTGGGCGTATATTTGTGGGCGTTATCGAACAGGTTGCAGAAGACCTGCTCCAGCCGCACCGGGTCACCGTTGACCTGAACCGGAAGCGAATCAATCAGGCAGGCAGTGGGGTGGTCCGCGCACAGAGAAGTGTGACGCTCGCAGGAATCCCTCACCAAGGCGGCCAGGTCGAGGGGCCTCATTTCAACGGGCATCCGGCCAAGCTCCAGGCGGGAGACGTCCAGCAGGTCGTTGATGAGGGATGTGAGCTGATTTGCCTGGCGAAGGACGGTCTCCATATGCTGCGGCTTGACTCTGTCCGGGTGGCGCATGACCAACTCGGATAAGAGCTGGATGGAGGTAACCGGCGTCTTGAGTTCATGGGAGGCCATGGAGAGGAACTCGTCCTTGAGCCTTCCGGCCTCCTCCAGCTGGCGCTGAACCTCCTTCTGGGCCGAGATGTCCCAGAAGACGGCCACCGCGGCCGTGATGCGGCCGTTTTCGCTCAAGGGGGTGGCGCTGCACATCAGGGGCACCCGACGGCCGTCGGGCCGCACCAGGACCTCCTCGTGTCCGGTCACGACCTGGCCCTTCAGTGCCCGCAGGGGCGGCAGGTCGCGAGCGGCCAGAGGGGTGCCGTCCGGTGCCAGGCAATGCCACGTCTTGCCGTAGTCCGTCAGACTGAAGGAGGCCATGGGAATTCCCAGGATCTCGGCGACGGCCCGGTTGGTGGAGAGGATTTGTTGGTCGGCCGAAAAGATGACGACCCCCGCGGGCATCTGGTCCAGTATGGCGGCCAGCCAGTCGGCCCGCCGCTCCTGGGCCCGGGCCAGATCCTCTATGCGGCTCCGGGCCGCTTCCATTTCCCGCAGGTGGTGCGCCCGCTCGGTAATGTCCCGGAGCATCCAGCGCAGGGCCACGAGCTGTCCCTCGGCGTCGCGCACCCCAGCCACGGTGAGCGAGGCGGGGAAGGGGCTGTTCCGCCGGAGCAGGGTCAGATCCCAATCCCGGACCGGCTCCAGCCTGGCCAGGTCGTTCAGGCGGGTCCGGAAGGCCCCCCGCTCGTCTCGGCTAACCAGGACGGCCAGGGCCTTGCCCGACAGATGGCGCCAATCCGCGCCCAGCATGGCGGCGGCCGCCCGGTTGGCCTCGCGGATGATCCCGGCGGGGTCGGTGACGAGATAGCCGTCCGGGGCGAAATCGAACAGATCCAGGTAGCGCCGGCGTTCGGCCTCCAGGCCTGTTCGGGCCTCGATCAGATCCTCGGCCTGGCTGTGCAGCTCCTCCGAGGCGACGTGGAGCTCCTCCAGGCTCTGTTGCAGATCCTCGACGCCCGCCAGCTGGGATTGCCCGGCAGGCAGACTTGCCCTGACTTCATCGGCCCGACGCCGGAGCGCCTCGACCCTGCGGTCAAACTGGCGCCGTTTGGTTTCCATGGTTTCCAGGATGCTGGATTTCATTTCCCCCCCGTGACCGCCTGTCTTTCCCGAACCGGCATCCATGTCAGTCTTCCCTGGCACCCTCGTCATTGATCCGCTCCGGGATCTGCTCCATGAGCAGAATGATGCCCCGCACCTCGCCCCCCAGCCCCCGGCGCGGGCTGAAGGAGACCCTGCACCTGATGGCCTTCCCCCGGCGGTTGGTGGCATCGATGACGACCTGTCGCGCCACGGTCTCCCCCGCCAGGATGGTCAGGATGGGGCCCTTGAGGGACTCCAGCGGCAGGCCGATGTCCAGGCCCAGGAACGACTGCCCGCGGATCTCGTCCTCGCGCAGGCCCCACAGGTCCGCGGCCTTGTTGTTCCAACTGGTGATGGCGAACTTGGTGTCAAGGGCAACCACGCCTTCGTCCAGCCCGGCCAGAATCGACTCCAGAAAGGCGTTGGCGTCGTGGACCTCCTCGGTTCGCACCTTAAGCTCTTCATTCATGGTCTGGAGCTCCTCATTGGTGGACTGAAGCTCCTCGTTCATCGTCTCCAGTTCCTCGTTGGTGGACTGAAGCTCGTCGTTAGTCGTCTCCAGTTCCTCGTTGATGGACTGGAGCTCCTCGTTAGTTGTCTCCAGTTCCTCGTTGGTAGACTGGAGCTCCTCGTAGGCCGTCTCCAGATCCTGCTTGGAGCGTTCGAGCTGCGCGCGCAACGAGACGGGGTGGGTGATATCCACAAAAGTGATGCCGACCCCCAGCAGTTGGCTGCCGTTGCCCGCCAGAGGGGACACCGCCACGTCTATATAGCGGACCGCCTCGGGGCCGGTCTCCCAGCGCACCTCGGGAATGTGTATCGGCTGGCGGGTCCTGGCCACGTCACTGATGACGGAGCGCAGCTCCACCGGCCGGTAAGAGATCTCCAGGTCGCGGAAGGGACGGCCGACGTCTCCGGGGGCGAGGTGAAACATGGCGCGGGCCAGCTGATTGGCCATGACCAGGACGTCGCGGAGGTCAACCACCACGTGGGCCGAGGCCGAGGACTCGAAGGCCGCGTCACGCAGGAGCACCTGCTGGGCCACCCGGTTGGCGGCCTCGGCGCCTTGGGGCAGGGCCAGGGAGACGATGCGGTTGCGCGGGGGTACGGCGGAAACCTTGCTGAAGACCCGGTGCCTCATGCTGACCGGGGTGAAGAGCCGGGCATGGGTGAGGAGCATCTCGGCCCGGCCCAGGAAGAGGAAGCCATTGTCGTTCAGGGCGAAGTGGAGGCGGTTCAGGACGCGTCCCTGCGTCTTGGCGGTAAAATACATCATGGTGTTGCGGCATACCAGCAGATCCAGGTGGGAGATGGGGGCGTCCTGGGTAAGGTCGTTGCGGCCGAAGATGACCACCCGGCGCAGGTCGTTGCGGAAAACATAGCGACTGCCCACGGGCTCGAAGTACCTCTCGCGCAGTTCGGCCGGCACCGGCTCCATTTCCCTGGGGCCGTAGCTGGCCGCCCGGGCCTGGGCCAGGGCCGCCTCGTCGATGTCGGTGGCGTAGATCTTGACCTGCCGCTTGAAGGCCTCCATGCCCAGCGCCTCGGCCAGCACCATGGCCAAGGTGTAAGCCTCCTCCCCGGAGGAGCAACCCGCGCACCAGACCCGGATGGGATCGCCGGCCGGCCTGTCGGCCAGGAGTCTGGGAATGATTTCGTTGGCCAGGTAGTCCCAGGCCTCCTTGTCCCGGAAGAAGGCCGTGACGTTGATGAGAATGGTGTCGAAGAGGAGGGCGAACTCCTTCTCGTGCATCTCCAGGTAGTCCCGGTAGGCATCGACGGCCTCGATGCCTACGGTCTGCATCCGCCGCCGCACCCGGCGCATCAGGGAGGGCCGCTTGTAGCTGGTGAAGTCAAAGCCCCGCCTGGTGCTCAGGTACTCGAGCAGGCTCTCGAACTGGCCGTGGTGCTCATTCGTCATTCAGTATCACTTCTCATGACCAGGGTCACCAGGGCCGAGGGAATCTCGGCCAGGGGAAGGACGAAATCGACGCTGCCCGTCCTGATGGCCGCTCCGGGCATGCCGAAGAACTCCGCGCTCGCCTCGTCTTGGGCGATGACGGTGCCGCCAAGTTTTTTGATCGCCCGCACCCCGGCCGCCCCGTCCGAGCCCGTGCCGGTGAGGACCACGGCGATGGCCCTCTCCCGGTGGCTGGCAGCCACCGACTCAAAAAGCAGGTCGGCCGAGGGGCGCACGAAGCTGACCAGATCCCTCTGGGGCAGGGAGAGGAGACCGTCTGGGTTGACCAGGAGGTGGCGGTCCGGCGGGGCCATATAGACCGCCCCTGGGACCAGCCGATTCCCTTCCTCGGCCTGGTTGACCTGCAACTTGGTGCGCCGGCTGATGATGTCGGCCATGAGGCTGCGGTGGTGGGGGTCAAGATGCTGCACCACGACTATGGGAGCCCCGAAATCGGCCGGCAGGGCGCTCAAGATCTGGGTGAGGGCGTTCAAGCCGCCCGCCGAGGATGCTATGGCGACCACGTCGAAGCCCTTCTCCCGGTCTCTCATTGCTTCCCCTTCTATAATCATATCCATAAGCTCGCGACCGGAACCTGGTAAGTAGCCCCCCGAAGCCACGCGGGGCCAAGTGTCTCAAAAAGAATAAAATTGAGCTCGCCGCAAGGGCCGTGGGCCGGCCGGAGGCGCGGCCGGAGGCGACAGTCAAACCGCCAGGATTAGATAACAGCCGGAGATAGCAGTCAAACCAAATGTGCGGCGCCAGGGTCTCCGGGTAACGGGACGGCAGGTTCCTTGACATGGCCGTAGTACATTGTAATACTGCCTTGGAGGCGAGAGCCAAGAGGGGACAGTGATGAAGAGAGCAAAACAGGAGATAATCTCCTTCAAGGTGGACGACTCGCTTCTGGCGGCCATCCAGGCCATGCCTAACCGCTCGGAGTTCATCCGCTCCGCCATATTGGCGGCTCTGGGTGGTGTCTGCCCGCTGTGTCAGGGCACCGGAACCCTTACGCCGCGCCAGAAGGAGCACTGGGAGGTCTTCGCCCGCCGTCACTCCGTGGCGAGGTGTGGAGATTGCCAGGAGATGCACCTTGTTTGCTCGGCGGCGGAAGGCAGCCAAGAGTGAGATCCAGGAGTAAACCGTGAGGACATCATGAAGACGACCTGCAAATGGTGGCTGGGCAGCCTGCTGGCCGTGGCGCTGGTCGTCTGGAGCGGCTGCCTGCCGGCGGGGTCGCCAGATGCCAGGGTCAAGGCCTACGTGAGCATCCCGCCCCTGGCCTACTTCGTGGAGCGGGTCGGCGGGCGTTATGTCGAGGTCAGCGTCCTGGTGAAACCGGGGCAGTCGCCTCATATCTTCGAGCCCACTCCCAGGCAAATGGCCGGGCTCTCCAGGGCCAATGTCTATTTCTCCGTGGGCTTCCCGTTCGAAGAGCGGTTATTGACCAAGATCACGGCCATGAACGGGCATCTGAAGGTGGTGGACACCTGTCGCGGGGTGGTGTCGCGCACCCTTTCAGCCGAGGAAATCGAGAGTCATGAGGCCGGGGAACACGGCCATGAAGAGCACGGGCACGCGGGGCACGGCCACGCGGCCGGAGAGCCGGACCCGCACGTCTGGCTGAGCCCCCGGCTGGCCAGGATTCAGGCGGCCAATATCTGCAACGGGCTTGCGGTCATCGACAGGGTCCATGCCGCCGACTACGAGCGCAACCTGAAGGCCTTTCAGGCGGACCTCGACCGGGTCGATGCCCGGCTCACCCGCGCCCTGGCCCCCTTGCGGGGACGAGCCTTCCTGGTCTATCACCCGGCCTTCGGCTACTTCGCCGACGCCTATGGTCTGAGGCAGGTTCCGGTGGAAGTCGGGGGCAAGGAGCCCAGCGCCAGGCAACTGGCCTCTCTCATCGACCGGGCCAGGCGGGACGGCATCCGGGTCATCTTCGTGCAGCCGCGGTTCCCCCGGCGCAGTGCCGAGTGGGTAGCGCGGGCCATCGGCGGGGCGGTCGTGCCCATGGACGACCTGCCCAGAAACTACCTCAAGAACCTGGAGGACATGGCGGCCAAGCTCCAGGCGGCCCCGCGGGGCAAATGAACCCGATCATCTCCGTGGAAAACCTCTCCTTCGGCTACGGCGGCCTCACGGTGCTGGAGGACGCCACCTTCAGCGTGGCCGAGCACGACTTGGTCTGCGTGGTGGGACCGAACGGCGGGGGCAAGACGACCCTTCTGAGGCTGATGCTGGGCCTCCTCAGGCCCGCGGCGGGCCGGGTGCGCGTCTTCGGCCTGTCCCCGGAACGGGCCAGAACCAGGGTCGGCTATGTTCCCCAGCGGCCGCAGCACGACCTGAGCTTTCCCCTGACCGTGATGGATGTGGTGCTCATGGGGCGCCTGGGCCGTTCCCGTGGCTGGGGCCCCTACGGCAGGGCCGACCGGGAGGCGGCCATGCGGGCGCTCGATGCGGTGAACCTGGCCGAGATGGACGGGCGGCCCTTCGCGGATCTGTCGGCGGGACAGCGGCAGCGGGTGCTCATCGCCCGCGCTCTGGCCTCGGAGGCGGACCTGCTCCTGCTCGACGAGCCAACCGCCAACCTCGACGCCGTGGCGGAGCAGCAGATGTACGACCTGCTGCGCCGGGTCAGCCGGCGGGCCACGGTGGTCTTCGTCTCGCATGACCTGCGCCTGGTCACCTCATACGTGGAGCGGGCCATCTGCGTCAACCGCCTGGTGGCGGCACACCCGGTCGGGGAAATCACCGGCGAGATGATCGGGCGGCTCTACGGGCCCGCCTGGCGGCTCGTCCGGCATGACCAGTGTGAGGATGGAGACCAACGGTGTTTGACTTCCTGACCGCCGTCCGTGCCTATCCCTTCCTGCAGTACGCCCTGCTGACCGGCCTGCTGGCCAGCGTGGCCTGCGGCATCGTGGGTACCTACGTGGTGGCCCGCCGCATCACCTTCATCGCCGATGCCATTGCCCACTGCGTGCTGGGCGGCCTGGGGGCGGCCCGCTACCTTCAGGTGGTTTACGGTTGGGAGGGGCTGCATCCCCTCTACGGGGCCGTGGTGGCGGCACTCCTGGCGGCCCTGACCATCGGGCTGGTGAGCCTGCGGGCACAGCAGCGGGAGGATACCGTCATCGGGGCCATCTGGGCCGTCGGCATGGCCGTCGGTGTCCTCTTCATCTCCGCCACCCCCGGCTACGACATCGACCTCATGGGCTACCTCTTCGGCAACATTCTCATGGTCTCGGGCCAGGATCTGCGCCTCATCCTGGTCCTCGACGCGGTGGTGGCGGTCCTGGGGTTCCTCTTCCACAACAGGTTCCTGGCCGTCTGCTTCGACGAGGAGTTCGCCCGGCTGCGCGGCGTGCGGGTCGAGTTCTACTTCCTGCTGCTGCTCTGTCTGACGGCCCTTACCGTGGTGCTGCTGGTGACCGTGGTCGGCATCGTGTTGGTCATCGCCCTGCTGACCCTCCCGGTGGCCATTGCCGGTCACCTTGCCCGCACCATGTGGCAGACCATGCTCCTGGCCATGGGGTTGAGCATGGTCTTCACCACCACGGGGCTGGCCCTGAGCTACGGACCGGATCTGCCCGCCGGAGCGACCATCGTGGTCCTGGCCGGAGCGGGCTACCTGCTGGTGGTGGCGGGGCGTCTCTTCCGGGGGAGTTGGAGTCCCGCCCGGCGCGCCGCGCGGAACCAGGCGGTGGCGGAGGGGCGGCAGGGCCGCCGGCCAGACTCCGGGTAGGACCGAGGCGCGGGTTGACTCCCCCGCGGTTTCTGCTAGTTTGGCCCTGGGGGCGCTTTGGGGCGCTCCGAGAGCCGCTCGAGGAGGGATGAGATTGCGAAGCGATGCCATGAAGAAGGGCCTGGAGAAGAGCCCCCACCGCTCGCTCTTCAAGGCCATGGGCTATACGGACGAGGAGCTTTCCAGACCACTCATAGGGGTTGCCAACAGCGCGAACGAGGTAATCCCCGGCCACGTACACCTGGACCGGATCGTGGCCGCCGTCAAGGCGGGCATCCGCATGGCGGGCGGTACTCCCATGGAGTTTTGCACCATCGGGGTGTGTGACGGCATAGCCATGAACCACGAGGGGATGAAGTACTCCCTGGCCAGCCGCGAGCTGATCGCGGACTCGGTGGAGGTCATGGCCATGGCTCACCCCTTTGACGGCCTGGTCTGCGTGCCCAACTGCGACAAGATCATTCCGGGCATGCTCATGGCGGCCCTGCGCCTCAACATACCCAGTGTGTTCGTTTCGGGTGGCCCCATGCTGGCCGGCCGCCACGGCGGCCGCCGGGTGGACTTGATCAGCGTCTTCGAGGGTGTGGGGGCGGTCAAGGCCGGCAAAATGACCGCCGGCGAGCTGGCCGAGCTGGAGGACCGAGCCTGCCCCGGCTGCGGCTCCTGTGCCGGCATGTTCACCGCCAACAGCATGAACTGCATGACGGAGGCCCTGGGCATGGGGCTGCCGGGCAACGGGACCATCCCCGCGGCCATGGCGGCCCGAGAGCGGCTGGCCAAGGAGGCGGGCCGGGCGGTGTTGCAGTTGGTCTCAAACAACATCCTGCCCAGACAGATCGCCACCGAGGCCGCCTTCCGCAACGCCATGGCGGTGGACATGGCCCTGGGCTGCTCTACTAACACCGTGCTGCACCTGCCCGCCATTGCCCATGAGGCGGGCATCACCCTGAAGCTCGATCTGTTCAACGAGGTCTCGGCGGTCACTCCCCGGCTGTGCTCGCTCTCGCCCGGCGGGGCGCACCATATTGAAGACCTCGATGCCGCGGGCGGCATTCAGGCCGTGCTGGCCGAGCTGGCCAAAGCCGGGCTGATAGACACCGGGGTGCTGACGGTGACGGGCACAACGCTCGGGGAGCAGTTGGCGGGCGCCTCCATAAAGGACCCCGAGGTCATCCGTCCCCTCGCCAATGCCTACGAGCTTCAGGGCGGCATTGCCGTTCTGCGAGGCAACCTGGCCCCTGACGGCGCGGTGGTGAAGCAGTCCGCGGTGGCTCCCGAGGCCCGGGTCTTCAAGGGCACGGCCCGGGTTTTCGACTCCGAGGAAGACGCCTCGGCGGCCATTATGGGCGGCGGGATCAAACCCGGAGACGTCGTCGTTATCCGCTATGAGGGTCCCAGGGGTGGGCCGGGGATGCGGGAAATGCTCACCCCCACCGCGGCAATCGCCGGCATGGGTATGGGGACTCAGGTAGCCCTGCTGACCGACGGTCGCTTCTCCGGAGGCACCAGGGGGCTGGCCATAGGGCATATCTCTCCGGAGGCGGCGGCGGGCGGCCCGATTGCCCTGGTACGCGAAGGTGACACCGTAAGCATTGACTTGCCCCGAAAGCAGGTGAGCCTGGACGTTTCGGAGCAGGAGTTGGCCCGGCGCCGGGAGGCGTGGCAGGCCCCGGAGCCCAAGGTGAAGCATGGCTACGCCTATCGCTATTCCCGGCTTGTCACCTCGGCCAGCTCGGGCGCTATACTTAGGGTTTAAAGGCATTCGCGATGGGGCTCGTATTCGGCACTAAAGAGCTGGAGCACTATGAGCGGTGGCTGGCCAGCCCGAAGGGGCGTACAGCCACCATGCTCGAGAGCGAGCTGATACTCTCGCTCCTGGAGCCGAGGCCCGGTGAGCGCCTCCTCGACGTCGGCTGCGGTCCGGGAACTCATCTGGAGCTTCTGCGGAGGCGCGGCCTTGATGTCACCGGGCTGGATCCCTCTGTGCCCATGCTGGAGGCGGCCCGCCAGCGGCTGGGGGTCTCCGTGCCCCTTCATCTGGGCTACGCGGAACATCTCCCCTTTGACGACGACGCCTTCGACCTGTGCGTTTTCATAACCAGCCTGGAATTCGTCGATGATCCCGTGGCGGCCCTGGCCGAGGCCGCCCGGGTGGCGCGGCGGCGGCTTCTCATCGGGTTGGTCAATCCCTACTCGGCTCATGGCCTACAGTGCATGGCGCGCTCCCTGTGCGGCGTGGGAATCTACAGGCAGGCCCGCTTCTTCGGGCTGGGGGACATGCGTCGCCTCATTCAGCATACGCTGGGAGACTCCCCTCTGCGCTGGCGCTCCGTGCTCACGCTGCCTCCCTCGTTGTGCGGGCTGGCGCTAGAGATGGAGCGCAGGCTGTCCCGCGCCAACAATCCCTTTGGGGCCTTTCTGGCCATGACCGTGGATCTGGCCTACCGCTACCGCCTGGAGATCGAACCGTTTTCGCTTCCCCTCTCCATGCGGAACCGCCAGAGGCTGGCCGCCGGCGTGGGGCTTCGCGCCGCTTAAAATATGACTCCGCTTGACGCCCGCTGTGGGAGAAAAGCATATTCCCTGCCATTCGGGCAGTGGGTTCGGTTTCCAGGAAAATTTTTGAGAGGTGAGTAGAGATGGCACATCGGATGATGGGGCTGCTGGCAACGGTTCTCCTGACCTTGTCCCTTCTTGCGGTCGCGGGCTGCGGCGCAGGTTCCAGCGGCGGCGGTGGTGGCGGTACCAGCGGGGCAAGCGTGGACGGAAGCGCGCAATAGTACTGACCTGCTACGGGGTTCCGAAGCATTTTTCGGGCGAGCTACTTTTAGAGGGGAAAAATCATACATGAACAGATTCCGCAAGGGCGTCGTCTTTACGTTACTCCTGGCCGCTCTTCTCTTTACCGCGGCGCTGGCTCATGCCGCCGCGCTGACTCCGGGAGACACTTACACCGTAACCTTATCCTACCTGAAAACTGACGGCACCCTCCAAGAGGACGTGGCCTCCACCACCGCCGTGGCCGACGTCGATGGGAAGCTTGACTTCTCTTTCACCGGGGCGCCCGACACCTCCACCTGCAACTGGCTGCTGCTTTCGGTCAAGAACGCTGAAGGTACCACGGTGCGCCGTGCCCTGGCCCCCAGCGCCCCTGAAGGCGGGACCACGGAGCTGGGAATCTGCGATCTCACCGAGGCCCAGACCAGCTCCCTGCTGATCATGGCGGAAGGCGCGGGCACGGATGATCCCATCATGATGGCCTTTGCCCTGATCATCGTGCGCTCGGCGGGCATCTCGGCCGATGACGCGGCCAATCTGGCCGTAGTCGGCCGCACGGCCATAAGAGGCGACGATGGCTTCGTGGGCTACCTTAGCTCTCACGGGGTCACGGACGCCCAGTTGGCCAGCCTGCGGCAGGCCTTGATCCATAACGACACCGCTGACCTGGGTGATTTTACCGCCCTGTTCAAGGACGCCGTCGAGGCCGCCGACGCCGACACGGCGACCGAGCTTCAGGGCCTGGCCGGCGGCATGATCGCCGAGATTTTTTGTGCCGCTGCCGTTGAGGCCGGGGTTGATGTGGGACTGCTGAGCGACGCCATGGAGATAACCGGCGACGCGGCAAATGGCTGCCCGGAGTACGCCGCGTTGGGGGCCAACACCCTTTCGTCCATAGATGGCGCCATGAGCGCCTTCAGTCAGGGGCTGCGGGCCTACAAGGTGAAGGCGGAGTACGAGCACGCCTTGTCCGTCCTGGGGGCCAGCGACAGCCAGATCGAGCGCTGGAACGCGGCCATAAACGCTTTGGTGACCGCCTTGAGGCAAATCGAGCGTACCTGTTCCAAGTACTATTCCGACCCGGCGCACAACGTCTTGACCGAGGAGGTCAGGGCCCAGCGGGACGAAGCCTATCAGGCCGCCTTCGATGATTTCATGGTTGCTGTTCAGTCCAATGAAGACGAGTTGTCGGATTTGAGGCTGGCGGTGGCGCAGGCCTTGGGGGTAAATGAAGGGGAGCTTGGCGTTGACTTCGGCTATGATTATGACTCCAATAGCAATCTAATTCCCATTTCCATTCCCAAGGCCGTGGCCATGAGTTGGGTGGCCGGCATTTTCAGTGCCGGGGGCGAACTCACTTACGACCGGCTGGATCTCCCCGTGCCGGATGTGGTCAGCGGCTGGGGATTCGAAAAGCATGATTTCGTGTTCGCGGGCGCTGGGGCCTCTTGGTTCGCGTTGAAAGAAGATGTCTTCCTGACCCAGGCCACTAGGTGGGCGGCCTACGCGGAGATTGGGGGACAACCCACGCGGGCGCGGGAACTCGCCATAAAGCAGGATTTCTACGACACCATGCGCGATATCGCCGCGGCACTCTCCGGCACCACTGACGGCACCACCGCCATCAGCTCCGCGCAGGCGGCGGCACTCTGCAAGATGTTCGTACAGCCGGAGTTCTAGCAGCCCTTCCGCGAACCTTACCCGGCCGTGGGTTCCATCAGGGTCCCACGGCCGGGTTTCCCTCCCCCCCCACGGTTTCCCTAAAGTCCCGAGCCGGCTGAGCCGATAGTCTGGATTGCAATCTTATAAGAAATATGGCTTGGCCTGACGCCTGTTGTCAGGCGAAAAGGCATATTCCCCGCAGTCGGGTTTGCGGGAATTCCTTGAGAGGTGAGTAAAGATGGCACATCGGGTAATGGGGCTGATGGCGGCGCTTCTCCTGATCTTGTCTTTGACCGTGGCCGCGGGCTGCGGCGGAAGCTCCAGCAGCGGTGGTGGTGGCGGCGGCGGTGGCGGTGCCGCCAGCGGCGCAAGCGTGGAAGGAAGCGCGCAATAGTACTGACCTGCTACGGGGTTCCGAAGCATTTTCCGGGCGATCTACTTTTAGAAGGGAAAAATCATACATGAACAGATTCCGCAAGGGCGTCGTCTTTACGTTACTCCTGGCCGCTCTTCTCTTTACCGCGGCGCTGGTTCACGCCGCCGCGCTGACCCCAGACCAGATCTACACCGTCACTCTGTCTTACCTGAACTCTGACGGCACCCTGGAAGCGGACGTGGCCACCACCACCGCCGTGGCCGACGCCAATGGGAAGCTTGACTTCTCTTTCACCGGGGCGCCGGACACCGCCACCTGCAACTGGCTGCTGCTGTCGGTCAAGAACGCTGAAGGGACCACGGTGCGCCGGGCCCTGGCCCCCAGCGCCCCTGAAGGCGAGACGACAGAGCTGGGAGTCTGTGATCTCACCGAGGCCCAGACCGGCTCCCTGCTGGTAATGGCGGAAGGCGCGGGCACGGACGACCCCATCATGATGGCCTTTGCCCTGATCATCGTGCGCTCGGCGGGCATATCGGCCGATGACGCGGCCAACTTGGCCGTCGTCGCGGCCACGGCCATAACAGGTGACAACGGCTTCGTCGGCCACCTTAGCGATAAAGGGGTTACGGACGCCCAGTTGGCCACCCTGCGGCAGGCATTGATCCATAACGACACTGCTGATCTGGGTGACTTCACCGCCCTCTTCAAGGACTCCGTCGAGGCCGCTGACGCCGACACCGCGGTCGAGCTCCAGGGTCTGGCCGGCGGCAAGATTGCCGAGATTTTTTGTGCGGCGGCCGTGGAGGCGGGCATCAATGTGGGGGTGCTGCTGGACGCCCTGGAGGTCACCGGCGACGCGGCGGGAAGCTGCCCTGAGTTCGGTGAGCTGGGGGTTGCCACCCTCGCGTCCATCGACGGGGCCATGAGCGCCTTTCATCAAGGGATGGCCGCCTACAAGGTAAAGGCGGAGTATGAGCATGCCTTGTCCGTTCTGGGGGCCAGCGACAGCCAGATCGAGCGCTGGAACGCGGCCATAGACGATCTGGTCAGCGCCATGAGACAAATCGACCGCACCTACTCCAAGTACTATTCCGACCCGGCGCACAACGTCATGACCGAGGAGGTCAGGGCCCAGCGGGACGCGGCCTACCAGACCATCTTCGAGGCCTTCAGGACCGCCATGCAGTCCAATGAAGACGAGTTGTCGGCCCTCAGGACAGATGTGGCCGAAGCCATGGGAATAAATGAAGATGATCTGCCCCCCGACTTCGGCCACGAATTCGACTCCGGTGGAGATCCCGTGGCGTGGCCTATCCCCAAGGTTGTGGCCATGTCATGGTTCGCGGCCATCCTCACCGCCGGTGGCGAGCTCAACTACGACCGGGTCGATATTCCCGTGCCCGACATATGCACGGGGTGGGGATTCGCGAAGGAGGACTTTGAATTCACGGGTGCGGGGGCTCCCTTCTTCCAGCTCGAGCAGGACGTCTTCCTGGCCCAGGCCACCCGCTGGGCATCCTATCAGGACCTGGGAGGACAACCCACCAGGGCGCAGGAGCTGGCCATAAAGCAGGACTACTACGACACCCTTCGTGACATTGCCGCGGCACTCTCCGGTACCACCGACGGCACCACCGCCATCAGCTCCGCGCAGGCGGCGGCCCTGACCCAGACGTTCATACCGCCTAATATCTAGTCCTCACTCCTGCTACTCCCACCGTGGGGCCTGAAGAGGCCCCACGGTTGTACTCCCCCTCCCCCCCCCGCACCTCTTTCCAAGACCTCAGCCTTTCTCTGTCGCTCCGGGGCAGATCCAGGGCCAGACTATTCCGGCGGATGGGGTTGAATTCGCCGCTCCGCCATGCTTGACTTGGGCGACACTGGCTCGGGAGCGAGTCAGGCAGACCAAGACGAGGTACACATACGATGCACGATTATCGCCCTGGCGCTTTCGCTGCTCTGGTGGTGGCACTGCTCTGCGCGGCCCTGTGCTTCATTCCGGTGGCGGTTGCCGCCGAGGGCCACGGAATAGAGCGGATGAAGAGCAAGGACTGGAAGGGCATGTGGGGCTTCGAGAAGAGGGGATTTGCCGAATGCTGGCTGGCCGGCCACCGTCACCTGGCAACCCGTGCCCTGGCGGACCTGCGGGGGCTGCGGCAACAAATGGGGGCGCAGTCGGCCGTGGCCCAGCAAATCAAGAAGATGCAGACCGAGATGAAAGCCGTGGTGGACTGTCGGGCCACTCCCCAGCAGCTCGAGGAGTCCGTGGACCGCTTCTACCAGCAACCAGGCAATGGCGAGGTACTGCTGGGAGATGCCTTTCATTTTGTAATTCTGGACCTTGGGGATGTCTGTGGGCAGAGGCCCGCGGGCGCGGCGCGCTGACACGGCGGTGTTTAAAGATTGTCCGGTATTATGCCGAAGAGTACAGCAGGGAAGGGAAGCGGGTTCCAACTTAGATCCTGCTGACATTGTTCGACCGCTGGGAGGACCCGGCTACAGGCAGCCAGGTCCTCCCACCTTCTCTTCCTTGCCACCCTGAAGTAACGGCCGTTGGCGGTTTCAGCGACTTTTCCCGTGCGTTTTGCCCTCAGTCCCGCCAGGCCGCCAGCTCTCTTTGGCTGGGGTCAAGGCCGGGCTTGCAACCTTGCCACTCCTCATGTAAGCAGAATCCCATGGAAGACGGTACCCAGGAGTATCGTCGGCTGACGGAGTTCACCAAGGGCGGCGGCTGAGCCTGCAAGCTCCGCGCGAGCGACTTGGCTCAGGTTCTGAGCCGACTGCCCAAGCCGACCGACCCCAACGTGCTGGTTGGGGCCAACACCGTGGATGACTGCGCCGTTTATCGTATAAACGAGCGGCAGGCCATTGTGCAGACCCTCGACTTTTTTACCCCCATCGTGGACGATCCCTTCCGCTTCGGGCAAATAGTCGCGGCCAATGCCCTGAGCGACATTTACGCCATGGGCTGCCAGCCCTTGTTCGCCCTCAACATAATCGGTTTCCCGCGCGACAGGCTGCCCTTGAGCGTGCTCGAGGAAATCATCCGGGGTGGAACAGCCAAATGCTCTGAAGCGGGCGTGTCCATTTTGGGCGGCCATAGCATAGAAGACCCGGAGCTGAAATACGGCCTGGCGGTCACCGCCCTGGAAGACACGGACCGCATAGTGACCAACAGCGGTGCCCAGCCCGGAGATGTCCTCGTGCTGACCAAGCCTTTGGGTACGGGCATCATCGCCTCGGGAATCAAGCGCGGCGAGATCGCCACGGCCACCGAGGCGCGGGTGAGCGACCTCATGGCCACCCTGAATGCCTCCGCCGCCCAGGCCGTGCGCGAAATAGGCGTGAATGCCCTGACGGACGTGACCGGTTTTGGGCTGCTGGGCCACCTGCTGGAAATGATGATCGCCAGTGGAGTCAGCGCGCGGCTGTCCCTGAACGCGGTGCCCTTCATTCCCGAGGCCGTGGAACGGGCCAAGGCAGGCAAGGTGCCCGGCGGTACCCGGCGGAACCTGGATTTTGCGCGGCCGCACCTTCGGCCTGAGCCTATTGTGCCAGAAGTCTCCTTGCTGCTCCTGGCGGATGCTCAGACCTCCGGGGGGCTGCTGGCCAGTGTTCCCCTAAGCCGCTCCGAGCGCTTCGTGGCCCGACTCCGGGAGCTTCACACCCCGGCCGCGGCCGTCATCGGTCGGGTGGTGGAGCCGCGGTCCTGGCGCCTGGCCATAGATCAACGCAGGAGACACCCTTGAGCCTGAAAGCCATAATTTGCGACAAGCTGCGCGAGGAAGGACTGGAGGTACTGCGCGGGTATGGTATCGAGCCTGTGGTGGCCACCGGGGCTGACCCCGGCGAATTGGCTGCCATGATTGGCGACTTCGACGCGGCCATAGTGCGCAGCCGTACCCGAATAGGTGCCGATACCCTACAGCGTCCCGGCAACCTCAAGGTCATCGGGCGGGCTGGGACCGGGGTTGACAATATCGACATCGCCGCGGCCACCAGGTTGGGCATAGTCGTCATGAACGCGCCGGGGGCCAATTCTCTGGCCGCCGCCGAGCACACCCTGGCCCTGATGCTGGCCCTGAGCCGCCATGTGGCCCGAGCCGACCGCCTCACCCGGCAGGGATGCTGGGGCAGGGAGTCCTTCATGGGCGACGAACTCCACAACCGGGTGCTGGGCATTATCGGCATGGGCAACGTTGGCCGGCTGGTCTGCGAGCGCGCCCGTGCCTTCAAGATGGAGATACTGGCCTACGACCCCTTCCTGCCGCCGGAGACGACCACCCGTCGCGGGGCGCAACCGGTGGCGCTGGATGAACTCCTGGCGCGCTCCGACTACATCAGCGTCCATACCCCGCTGACTTCCGAGACCCGCAACCTGCTGGATGCTCGTGCCCTCTCCATGGTAAAAGATGGAGTCCGCATCATCAATTGCGCTCGGGGCGGCATCATAGACGAATCCGCCCTCCACGCCGCCATCGTCTCCGGGCGGGTGGCCGGGGCGGCCCTTGATGTCTTCAACCGGGAACCGCCGACTGGCAACCCCCTGCTTGATCTCGAACAGGTTGTGGTCACCCCTCATCTTGGCGCCTCTAGCCGCCAGGCACAGATAAAGGTTGCCCGGGCCATTGCCGAACAGATTGCCCAGTATCTTATCGCGGGCACGGTGTGCAATGCGGTAAACCTCCCTCCCATTTCGGCGCAGCAGATGGAGGACCTGGGCCCCTGGCTGGTCCTGGCCGAGAAGCTGGGCAGCTTCCAGGCGCAGACCTTCCCCGGCGCCATAGCCGAGGTGGAAATAGAGTATGCGGGCGAGTTGGCCGCCCAAGACACGGCGCCGCTTGGTTGTGCCGTGCTCAAGGGCCTGCTGTCGCCGTTTCTGGCCCAGCACGTCACCCTGGTGAATGCCCCGGTGCTGGCCAAAGAACGCGGCATAAGGGTACTGGAGCTGACCAGCGCTGAAGCGCCCGATTATAGCTCGCTCCTTTCGGTGCGTCTTGGGGCGGCGGGGTATTCCACGGCCGTGGCCGGCAGCGTGTTCGGCCGCAAGGAGCTGCGCATCGTGCGCATCGGCGAGTTGCGTACCGAAGCCACGCCCACCGGCAATATCCTCTTCATCCGCAACTACGACCGGCCGGGCGTCGTGGGCGGCGTCGGTACCACCCTGGCCCAGTATAAGATCAACATCGCCAAGATGCACCTGGGGCGCAGCGACATGGGTGGCATAGCGGTCTGCCTGGTTCAGGTGGACGGCGAGGTGCCGGAGGCGGCACTCGCCGCCGTGCAAGGGCTTCCCGAGGTCATCAGCGCGCAGGTGGTAAGACTCTGACGGGTTGTCGAAGGGTGGCGGGGACACCATACATCTATTGACACCGGGAGTGGCTATGGGTAAGAGTTTGAGCGGCAGCAGGGGGCGCCGTTGCGGCCAGGAGTCTGGCGGGTCGCGAAAGAACTGGTTTGGGAGGCGGCCTGCTGGGGGCAGGAATGCGCTACCGGATCAAGCTTGGCTTTGCTGCTTGGCTGCTGATGCGGGCCACCGGGTTGGGGCTCACTCTGTACCTGGCGGCTCACGTCTGCGTCCTCAGCCATCTGGCCAGGGGTCCTGAGGCGTTTGACCGCCTGGTGGGGTGGCTGGAAGGCCCGCTCGCCCATGCCCTGGAGCTGCTTCTGGTGGCCGCCGCCGTCTTCCATGCCGCCAACGGGCTGCGGGTCATGGCCATAGACTTTGCCGCCGCCGCTCTCTACCAGCGACCTCTCTTCTGGCTGGTCTCTGCGGCCACGGTGGCTTTTGTCGCGCTGGCCATGTGGGGCCTCTGGCCGGGAGCCTTGCCAAGATGAACACCACCGCCGAAGTTTTTTCAGCCGGGGCCAAGAAGAATAACAAAAAGACTAATACGATTGGCCCGCTGCATGGCCTGCTGTGGCTGGCGCAGCGGGTCAGTGCCTTGTTGCTGGTGGTGGGGTTGGTCGTCCATCTGGTCGCCATCCATCTGGGGCTGGCCGCCGGGCTGAGCTTTCGGGCGGTCAGCGCCCGTCTCGCCTTGCCTGGTTGGCGTCTGTTCGAGGCCGCCTTCCTGGTGGCTGTTACCTGGCACGCCCTGGGCGGGTTGTGGCTGATCATCGAAGACTATGTCCCCTTGCCCCAGGTGCGGCGCGTCCTCTTCTACCTGCTGCTCGCCCTCGGCGCGGAGCTGCTGGGAACAGGGCTGTACTCCCTGGCCAGTATCCCCTGGGCCGCCTGACCCCATGAACTCTGGACCTATGAGTACCGGATCCGTGACCACCTGATCATGACCACCCATTTCCGCCTCGATGCCATCCCGGAGCACAGCCACGACGTCGTGGTGGTGGGAGCGGGTATCGCCGGCCTCTACGCCGCCCTGCAGTGCCGCGACCTCAACGTCGCCGTGGTGAGCAAGGTTTTTCCCACCCGCTCTCACTCCGTGGCGGCCCAGGGCGGCACGGCCGCGGCCCTCGGCAACGTGGAGGAAGACTCCTGGGAGTGGCATTTCTTCGATACCGCCCGAGGTAGCGACTACCTGGGGGACCAGGACGCCCAGGAGGTGCTCTGCCGGGAGGCACCCGAGGCGATCTACGATCTCGAACATCTCGGGGTGCCCTTCAGCCGCACCGCGGGCGGCCGCATAATGCAGCGCCATTTCGGGGGCCACTTCAGCAAGTTCGGCCAGGGCCCCCCGGTGCACCGCGCCTGCTGCGCCGCCGACCGCATCGGCCATGTCATCCTCCAGACGCTCTACGGCCACTGCCTCAGGCACGGGGTGCGCTTCTACTCCGAGTTCTTTGTCCACAGATTGCTCCTGGAGGGCGGCCGCTGTTCGGGCATCCTGGCCTGGGACATCATCAACGGTGGCATACATCTCTTTCGGGCCAAGGCCCTGCTGTTTGCCACCGGGGGCTATGCCCGCGCCTGGAGGACGACCACCAACTCCTTCTCCAATACCGGTGACGGCCTGGGGCTGGTCCTGAAGGCCGGGCTGCCGCTAGAGGACATGGAGTTCGTGCAGTTCCACCCCACCGGCCTCTATCCCTCGGGGATCCTCATCTCCGAAGGGGTGCGGGGCGAGGGTGGCTATTTGCTCAACGGGCGGGGGGAGCGCTTCATGAGCCGCTACGCCCCAGACAAGATGGAGCTGGCCCCGCGCGACATCACCACCCGGAGCATCCAGACCGAGATCGACAACGGCCTGGGTATCCGGGGCGAGCCCTATGTGCATCTCGACATAAGCCATATCGGCGCGGCTCAGATACAGGAACGGCTGCCGCAGGTGCGGGAGCTGGCCTGGAAGTTCGCCGGGGTGGACGTCTCCCGCGACCCATTCCCCATTGCGCCGACCGCCCACTATGCCATGGGCGGCATACCCGTCGACCTTGACGGCCGCGTGCTCAGCGACGCCAAGGGTACGCCCGTCACCGGCTTCTACGCCGCCGGGGAGTGTTCCTGTGTCTCCGTTCACGGCGCCAACCGCCTGGGCTGCAACTCCACGCTTGACTGCTCGGTTTATGGCCGCCGGGTGGGGCGGGCAATGAGGGAGTTCGCGCTCTCTTGCGGCGAAGGGGCCACACCCTCGGCCGAGCAGGTCCGCGACGGGATCGTGGAGATCGAGCGACTGCTCTCGGCCTCGGGGCCGCAGTCCATCCATGCCATCAGGCAGGCCCTGCGAGACTCGATGATGAACAATTGCGGCATCTTCCGCGATAAAGAAAAGCTGCTGCGCCAGACGTCGTTGGTGAAGGAACTCCAGATGCGCTACGCCCACATCGGGCTGGGCTATCGGGGAATGCGCTTCAACTCTGAGCTGCAGGAGGCCATAGAGATTTGCAACCTGCTGCAGTTCAGCGAGGTCATCGTGGCCGGGGCACTGGCCCGTACCGAAAGCCGCGGGGCGCACTACCGCACCGACCATCCGGAACGCCACGACGCTGCCTGGCTGAAACACACCCTGGCCTGGAACACCGACTGCGGAGTGACGCTGGACTACAAGCCGGTGGTCATCACCCGCTTCCAGCCGGCCCGGCGGGTATACTGATGGCCCAACCGCGGCGGCTGTTTCGCGTCTTCCGCTTCGACCCCCAGCAGGACCGCGACCCCGTCTATCAAACCTACATCGTGGACTGCCAGCCGCACTGGTCCGTTCTCATGGCATTGCTGGAGATCGCCACCCGCAAGGACGCCAGCCTGGCCTTCAGGCGTTCCTGCCGCCACGGCATCTGCGGCTCCTGCGCCATGACCATCAACGGAGAAAACCGCCTGGCCTGTGAGACCCGCGTCGCCTCGCTGTCGCGAGAGCCCATCGAGGTCGAACCCCTGCGCTCCATGCCCGTGATAAAAGACCTGGTGGTTGACCTGAGCGAGCTCTTCGAGCGCTACCGGCTGGTGCGTCCCTACCTCATCGCCGGAGAGGCGCCCCCCCAGGAGCGCCTGCAGAGCCCCGCGGAGCGCAGGCTGCTCGACGGCTCCTACGAGTGTATAATGTGCGGCGCCTGCACCTCGTCGTGCCCCAGCTTCTGGGCCAGGCGAGACTTCCTGGGGCCGGCGGCCCTGCTGGCGGCATCCCGCTGGGTGCTCGACTCCCGAGACGAGGCCGGCCGGGAGCGCCTGCAAGATATCGACAATGCCCAGGGACTGTGGCGCTGCCACAATATCTTCAACTGTGCCGAGGCCTGCCCCCAAGGGGCTCAACCCCACGAGGGCCATAGCCAGACTGCGGCGCCAGGCACTGGCCCGCCGCCTGAGCGGCCGCTGAAAGGACTACATCCATGGACAGGCTTGCCCCCCTGCGCCTGGCCGGCCTCAGCCCCGAGGCGCGGCACTCGCTGATAACCAGGTCAAAGCAAGACATATCCGGCATCAGATCCCACGTGCGCGATATCATCGAGGACGTCAGGCGGCGCGGCGACCTGGCCCTGATCGAGTCCGTGGGCAATATGAAGGAGCACGTCCGGGCGCGGGACCTGATCGTCACGGAAGCGGAATACGAGGCCGCTCTGGCCGAGGTCAGCCCCAAGGTGCTCGATGCCCTCTGGCTGGCGGCGGCCAACATAGAAAAATTTCACCGCGCCCAACTGAAGCAGCACATGTGGCAGATGGAGGTCAGCCCCGGGGTCATCGCCGGGCGGCTCCGGCAGCCGATCCAGGCGGCGGGCTGCTACATACCCGGCGGGAAGGCGGCTTACCCCTCCAGTGCCCTGATGACCATCATCCCGGCCAAGGTGGCTGGAGTGGAGACCGTGGTTGCCTGCACTCCGCCGCAGCTGGGCCTCAAGCTTCATCCGGCCACGATCTGCGCGGCCCGGATCGCCGGGGCCGATCTGCTCCTTAAAGTCGGGGGACCCTGGGCTATCGCCGCCATGGCCTTTGGTACGGCCACCTGTCCCAAGGTGCATAAAATCGTGGGGCCGGGCAACAAGTATGTCACGGCGGCCAAGCTGCTGGTCTACGGCGAGGTGGCTATCGACTCTCCGGCCGGCCCCTCGGAGGTTCTGATCCTGGCCGACGAGACGGCCGAGGCCAGGTTCATAGCCCTCGACATGCTGGCCCAGGCCG
>JAZDOA010000169.1:0-2262 GCA_043799175.1 Pseudomonadota bacterium
ATCAGTCCGGAGGGCCGGCCGACTCGATGTGGTACGTGCGCCGTGCCTACGGCGTGCTGCCGCTCACGTTCCCGTGGCGCGACGGTTCCGAAAGCAGCCGGTACGTGATGCGGGCAACGGTTACGCCGTAGCCGGTTTCAAAGAGAACGACGAATCAAGGAAGAAGGGGCTTGCGCCCCTTCTTCCTTGACTTTGGCCTTTCACTAGATAGCGTGTGAGCCGAGAGCTTGCAACTCTCGGCTTTTTGCTGTAGTATAGTCTAGTTAGTAGACTAGATGAGAAAGAAGGAGGGCTCTCATGGGCTATCCCACCAAGGTGCAACTCATCAAACGCAAGGAGAGTGAACAGTGGTACATCAACTTCCCTGCGGCCATAGCGCAGGCAATGGAATTCGAGCGGGGCGAGACTGTTGAGTGGAGTATTGAGGACAAAGCTAACTTGCTGCTTCACCGCCTTAAGGTCCCCCCCTCAACAACGGGAAAAAAACGGCTGCGATGACCGCCGAGTTCGGGCGTCTTTTCGATCAGACCCGCCCGGCTTTTGGCCAGGACCGTACTTTTGCTCGGGCCAAGACGCTGGCCACTAGCGCGCTGGTTGGGCTGGGACGGCGCACCGTTAGCGGCATGCTCTGCACTAGTGCTCAGCAGTTTGACGACTGGTCAGCTGCCTATCGCCTCTTTGAGCAGGAACGCTTTAGCCGCGAGGGGCTATTTGCGCCCGTGCTTGGGGGGGTCCTGGAGCGTCTGGAATCCCGCCAACCGCTAGTCGCGATGATGGATGACACGTTGATGCGCAAGCGGGGGCGCAAGGTGCATGGGACTGGCTGGCGAAGGGACCCGCTGGGGCCTCCGTTCACCACAAACTTCGTCTGGGGGCAACGCTTTCTGCAGATATCCGCGGCGCTCCCTGCAGCACCGATGGGCCCGGCCCGTGGCGTACCGTTGGATTTGGTTCACGCTCCGCCAGCGCCCAGGCCGCGGAAGGCTGCGTCAGCAGAGTCATGGAAAGAATACCGCAGACAGCAAGAGAGCATGAAAATCAGCGCCGTCGGCGTGCAACGCCTGATAGCGCTACGCCACCGCCTCGATAAGGAGACCAATGGAAAAGATCGCCTCCTCGTCATGCCCGTTGACGGCGGGTTCACCAATCGTTCTGTATTCCGCTGTCCTCCCCCCAATACAATACTGATCGGCCGCATCCGCAAGGATGCCCGCTTATTTTCTCCGGTACCGCCACAGGCCCGTCGAGGTCGGCCCCGTTGGTTCGGCGCACCTTTGCCCACACCGGAGCAGACCCGACAAGACGATTCTATTTCCTGGTCCCGCGTCGAAGCCTTCGCCGCCGGCAAGCTTCACTCTTTTGAAGTCAAGACGGTGACCCCGGTCCGCTGGTCTGGCACTGGGGCCCGCAATGTCCGCCTGGTGGTCATATCTCCTCTGGCCTACCGCCCGCACAAAGGGGCCAAGCTCTTGTATCGCGACCCCGCCTACCTCATTTGCACCGACCCGGGGCTGCCGCTCAGCCAGCTGCTTCAGGCTTATCTCTGGAGATGGGAGGTCGAACTGAACTTCCGGGACGAAAAGACGCTACTGGGTGTTGGTGAAGCGCAGGTGCGGACTCAGGCAGCCGTCGAAGCCGTCCCCGCCCTCATCGTGGCCGCTTACGCCTTCTTGTTGCTTGCCGGAACTGCCAGCGGCGTTTCATCCGCCTTGCCGCCACCCAAGTGGCGGAGCCCCAATACATTGCGGCGAGGCTCCACAGCACACCTGATCGGCACCCTGCGCTCTCAATTATGGGGCAAGGCTATGGGGCTGAATTTAAGCCACTTCGTCTCACCCAAGCAACCCACCACGAACACCGATTTATTCAAAGATTCCTTGCCTTCAGCCGTGTGCTACGCTTTCAATTAGCCAAACATGAATCCCCTTCCCTTCAGGGAAGGGGCAGGGGATGGGTGAAGAAGTACGAGACGCGCTGGCAATCCACACCCATTTAGGCTATAGTACTATCTATGAACAAGACGAAGAGAGGAGCCACTGCAAAACACCGCGAGCGGAAGGCCAGACTGAAGGAAAAGGCGAAGGTCGCGGCCAAGGCCCAGAAGAAGACGGCCGGGGCAGCCGCCGCGAAATAGGCTATCGGAGTTGTTCCCGGTAGCCATGAATCGTGTTTACCTGCTCACCGGCCGGCCCGGGACCGGCAAGACCAGCCTCATCAAGCAGGCTGTCGCGATGGCAGCAGTGCCAGCCGGCGGTTTCTACA
>JAZDOA010000178.1:0-4614 GCA_043799175.1 Pseudomonadota bacterium
TACCTCTGAGAAGCTCGCCGCCGAGGTCGCCGACATCGTCTTTCGGAAGGCCTCCGACTTGCCTCGGCGCGAGATCGTGGAATCCGCCCTGAAGAGTCACTCGGCCATCGTGGTGGCGGATTCGATGGATGAAGCCCTGGACTTCGTGAATGAGTACGCCGCGGAGCACCTGCAAATAATGACCGCCGATCCCCTGGCCCTCCTCACCAGGATCGGGCATGCCGGCTCCGTCTTCCTGGGGCCGTGGGCGCCGGTGCCGGTGGGAGACTACGCCTCCGGTACCAACCATGTCTTGCCTACCGCCGGCGCGGCCAGGGCATTCAGCGGGCTGGCGGTGGATGACTTCATCCAGCAGCCCACCTACCAGTATCTGACCAAAGACGGTCTGGCGCACCTCAAGGACGCCATAATTGCCTTGGCGGAGGCTGAGGGGCTGTCGGTCCATGCCGAGGCGGTTCGCGAGAGGTTCCGGGACTGAGACCTTGGCATGGGCTCCCGCCGTGGGCGCCGATTGATACACGAGGGCGGGCCGGTGAGGTCAGGCTTCGGTTTTTTGGGGAGTTGCCTTCGCCCTGCCCGCTACCAAATAGGCGATTGCCCCCAGCACGGGCAGCAGGGTCACTGCCGCAAGCCAGCCGAAGCGGGACAGGGGGGTCTTGAATCGGGCCACGGTGAGCACGTGGACGATGGCCCAGAAGGTGACTGCCATGGGAAGCAGAAGCGCGACAGCCAGCAGGACCAGGTTGCCGTAGTGCATGGTTGATCTATCTCTCTGTCCCACCGACGCTTTGTTGATGCCGCGCACCCGGCGCGAGCGGTGTTTCTTCAGCCCTTCAGGGCGAGCAGGCCGCCCCAACCGCTTGCCAGACCAGCAGCACCAGCACCAGCAAGAAGAACACCCACCGTCGTTTCATGATGCCCCACCAGGGCTGTTTGATGGTTCAAATTCAAAATCGTTACCAAGCCGGATGTGGCTATGGCAGCGCGCCACACAGCAGGCTGCGGAAGGCGGCCTCTTCTCTCAGGCTGTCCAGGTCTTCGTCCCGCGCCGCCTCGGTGCGGAGGCTGGCATCGAGATCGATGGCCTGGCGCAAACGAGACAGGGCCTCGGCCGAGTGTCCCTTCAACGCCAGCACGCAGGCCTCGTTGTAGTAGGCCAGGGCGAAGCCGGCATCCCGCCGCAGAATCTCGCTGTAACAGACCATGGCTTCATCGAGACGGCCAAGGTCCATGAGGCAGTTACCCTTGTTGTTGAGGGCGTCGAGATAGTCGGGCGAGAGACGGATGGCCTCCTCGAAGGCCTGGACGGCCTCCTCCTTGTGTCCCAGGCGGGCCAGGCAGATGCCCTTGTTGAAATGAGTGGAGGCTACCTCCGGCGCGGCCCCGATGGCCCGCCCATAAAAGACCAGGGCCTGCTCCTCAAGGTTGAGGTCGCTCAAGACATTGGCTTTCTCCGCCAAGGCGTCGGCAAAATCGGGCGAGAGGCGCAAGGATTCATCAAGCCCTTCCAGGGCATCCTGGTGCCTGCCCATGCGCTGCAGCACCGTGGCCCAGTTGTAGCGGAAGATGGCCGAGCGGGGGTTGAGAGCGGTGGCGCGCTCCATGGCCCGCAGGGCTTCGGCCTCTTGTCCCAGCCGTCCGAGGCTGTAGGCCAGGGAATCCCAGGCATCGGCGTCGCCGGGGGCATTGCGCAGAAGCCGCTCAAAAGTCCGGGCCGCCTCCTCGAAGCGTTCCAGCTTGTTGAGCACCACGCCCAGGTTGTAACAGACGTCGCTGGAGCTTGGCCGAAGCCGTAGCGCCTGGCGATAGTTTTCGACCGCCTCCACCTGCTGGCCGGCTTCGTCAAGGGCGTTGGCCAGCTCGAAGCGGGGCTCGAACCTTTCGGGCGCGGCGGCCACGGCCCGCCGCAGCACCTCCACCGCCTGAGCGGACTTCCGGGCCAGTTCGTATACCTTGCCGAGGTTGAAGAGGATCTCGCTGTCGTTGGGTTTTAGGTCGGCCGCCCGGCGCAGGGAGGCCATGGCGGCCATGGTGTCGCCGAGACTCGCCGAGGCGAGCCCGAAAAGATTCATGGCCTCGATGCTCAGAGGGTTCTTCTCCAGGGCGTCGAGGGAGCGGTCTATGGCCTCCTCGTAGTCTTCCCGGTAAAGGGCGAGGTAGGCATGCTCCAGGTGTTCGGTGTATTCCATTTTAAAAGTTTCGCCGCCTGACGGCGTTCCGTTATTTGCTGACCTACAGTCTTCATGCATTATAGACGCCCGGACCCCCGATGTGAAGCGGAGCTTGGCAGGCGGCCCTGCCGCCGGCAGGAGGTTTTTTTCGTTGGCCAGGTTGTCCATAGGTTCCAGGCCGCGCATCTGCGGCGCCCAGGGTTTCAATACCCTGGGGTTCAGGCATCCGGGGTGCTACACGCCCGCGGAGCGGCGGATGATCCTGGATGCCCCGGTGGTCTATTACCCCACGAGCTTCTATGCCGGGCTTCTGGCCTCCATCGGAAAGCCTACCTTCCCCGGCCTGGCCACCTACCACCTGGTGGGCGACAAGTTACGCCAGAGCGCCATGTTCCAGCTGCTCGGGGTTCCCCATCCCCGAACGTGGATCTATCCCCGGAGGCGCTGGGGCGACATCACCCGCGACTTTCCGTTCCCCTTCGTGGCCAAGCTGCAAAACACCTCGCGCGGACGAGGAGTCTTCCTTATACAAAACGAGGCCGACCTGGCCGCCCACCTCACCGCCTTGCTGGAAAGTGGCGCGGGATGTGCCTACGTTCAGGAGTACATGAGGCTCGAGCGCGATTTGAGAGTGGTCTGCTACAATCGCAGGCCCGTTCATGCCTACTGGCGGGAGCGGACGGGGGAGGACTTCCGCGCCAACGTCTCCCTGGGGGCCAGGGTCAACCCGTGCGGCGTGCCGCCGGAGGCCTTGAGGCTGGCGGTCGAGGTGGCCGAGATGTGCGGCCTGGATGAAGTCGGACTCGATCTGTGCGACTGGCAAGGCTTTTTCCTGGTGATCGAGGCCAACATGGCCTTCGGTACCCGCGGGCTGGAGGCGGCGGGCAAGGATCTGAAGGAAATAATCAAGAATATTCTGGAGAGCGACGAGATAGAGAACAGACTGCTCACCGGAGGGAAGAGACCATGCTCTGCCGCAAGTGCGGGGGCGCGCTGACGCTCCTCAGAAAGTGACGCAGGCTGGAGTTGCGCTGCAGGTCGTGCGGCGCCTGCCTGAGCCTCGATGAATACTACAGGGGCCATCATTCCGACGCCACGGACGATGAACTGGAAAGACTCCTGGCGAATCTGCCGATAAACCGCCTCTGACCCGATCCTTTGCCGAGGTGCGGCCCCCGCTTAGGGGGCGCGCACCCCGGTGAATGTTCTCACATTTCTGTAAAGGGGTTGCCTCCCTGCCACTCTGTTGCTAAAAATATCCCTTTTAGTGGAAAAATCGAGCTTCAGGAGGCTCCCCCATGTACCTGACGGGTGAGAAGCTGGCTGTCCTTGGCGCCGCCGGCGCCATTGGCTCCACGCTGGTCCAGTGCCTGCTTTCTTCCAGAACCGCCAACCGCATCACCATGTACGACCCCTATCTCAAGGGGTTGGAAGGGGCGGCGGAGGAGATGTACCACAGCGGTTATCCCGAGACCCAGATCACCTGGACGGGAGACATCGGCGAGGCCCTCGGCGGGGCTTCGTATGTCCTCAGCTCCGGCGGCGCGCCTCGCAAGGAAGGAATGACCCGCGAGGATCTGCTGCGCGACAACGGCCTCATTGCCCGCAGCCTGGGGGAAGACATCAAAAAGTACTGCCCCAACTGCAAGTTCCTGCTGGTCATCTTCAATCCGGCTGACATCACCGGGCTGGTGTCCCTGGTTCATTCCGGGCTGCCGCCTCAAAGGGTGACCACCTTGGCCGCGCTGGACAGCACGCGGCTGCAGACGGCCTTGGCCCAGTACTTCAAACTCCCCCTGAGCAAGGTCAGCGGCTGCGCCACCTATGGCGGTCATGGCGAGAAGATGGCCGTCTTCAAGAAAGACGTTCGGGTTGACGGCGTGCCGCTGAACGATCTGCTGGGAGGGCGCGCGCTGGGCGGCATAAGCATCAACGGCTCCGACTGGGATGCCATTAAGGAGCGTGTGCGCCAGGGCGGCATGCGGATCATCCAACTGCGAGGCCGCTCGTCATATCAGTCTCCGGCGGCCATATGCACGGCCATGGTGGCGGCCGCCGCGGGCGGAGATCCCTTCACCTGGCCTTCGGGCGCCTACATCTCCAGCGGAAAATACAAACAGGTCATGATGGCCACTAGGTGCCGCATCACCGCCCAAGGCGTGCGGGGCCAACTGCCCGAAGGCGACTCCGACGACACGGCCGATCTCGATGCCTCCTACGAGCATCTGGTACGGATGCGCGATTCCGCCATGGCCGACGGCATTCTGCCTCCCGTGGCGGAGTGGCGCCGGGTCAACCCTCACATCTGACAGGGCGAGAGCTTGCGCATCCTGCTGACTAACGACGACGGAATCTACTTCCGGGGGCTCTTGCAGCTCTACGAGGCCTTGGGGGAGAGGCACCAGGTAACCGTGGTGGCCCCCGAGAGCGAGCAGAGCGCGGT
>JAZDOA010000185.1:0-3023 GCA_043799175.1 Pseudomonadota bacterium
AGGCACCGCCCAGGCGGGGCGGTGCGCCCGCACCAGCGTCCGGTACGCCAGGAGGATCGTCCATGGCCCGCACCACCCTCACCCTGGAACAGCGCATCGAGGCGGCTCCCTCACAGGTGTTCCAGGCCTTCACCAACGCCACCGCCCTGCGGGAGTGGCTGTGCGACGCCGCGATGGTGGTGCCCCGCCGCGACGGGCGCATCCACCTGTGGTGGACGAACGGCTACCACGCCACCGGGGACTTCACCAAGGTCGTGCCCGACGAGCGGGTCTCCTTCACCTGGCGTGGCAAGGGCGAGCCCGGGGAGACCCGGGTGCGGGTGGCCATCCGGCCGGACGGGGAGGGCACGGTAGTAGAGGTCGCCCACAAGGGAATGGGCACCGGTAAGAAGTGGGCCGAGGCCGCCGAGGCCATCCGCAGCGGGTGGGAGACGGGCCTGGAGAACCTCCGCTCGGTGCTGGAGACCGGCCACGACCCGCGTTTCACCCGGCGCCCCATGCTCGGCATCCTGCCCGATGCCCTCACCCCGGAGTCGGCGGAGCGGCTGGGGGTGCCGGTCACCAAGGGCATCCTGCTCGGCGGGGTGCTCGAGGGCATGGGCGCCCAGGCGGCAGGCCTGCGACAAGGCGACGTGATCGTCCGCCTCGGCGAGGCCAAGACACCGGATTGGGCCGCCCTGGGGACTGCGATCCGGGCGCACCGGGCCGGAGATGAGGTCGAGGTGAGGTACTACCGGGGCGCGGAGAAGGCCACCACGATGATGACCCTCTCGGCCCGGCCCATGGAAGAGCCGCCGGCCACCCCGGCCGCCCTGGCCGAAGCCGTCACCACAGCCGGCGAGGACTTCCTCGGGCGCCTCGCCGAGGCCCTGGCCGGCGCCACCGACGAGCAGGCGGAGCACCGGCCCGGCGAAGGGCAATGGAGCGCCAACGAGGTGCTCTGCCACCTCATCTCCGCCGAGCGGGCCACCCACGACTACATCACCCAGCTGGTAGGCGGGTACGAGCACTGGGTCGACGATTGGCCGGGCAACCTGGACATCGCCCACGCCGGCCTGTTGGCGGTGTTCCCCACCCCCGGCGGCCTGCTCAAAGAGCTGCGCCGCAACCGTGCCGAGACCTGGGCCATGCTCGCCGCCTTGCCCGAGTCCTTCATGGCCCGCAAAGGCAGCTACTGGCGGATGGCCTACGGCTTCATTGAGGGCCGCATCCACGACGAGGGCCACCTGGCCCAGATCAAGGAGGCGCTGGCCGCGGAGTAGCCCGGCACCCGGTCCCAAGGCGCCGCCACCCCGTCTCGAGCACCCGCGCCTGTCTGGCAGTTGCTTCCAGGGCTTTGGATCGGCACAGGGCGCGAAAAGGCGAGGGCGCGGCCTGATGGCGGGGGCCCTCAAGGGTTGAGTCGGCCGGGCCGCAGGCTCAGCCCTTGAAGGGGTGCACTACCAGGATGAGGATCCGCCGCTGAATCCGTCGGCAGCATGGAGTCTGGTTCACGAAGTGGGGCTGTCCGACGGCACGCAGCGTAGGTGTCCTGCAGAATGAGCCCCTGATTCAGTCCGATGAGCGCCACACTCATGGCCACTTCTCCACGCGGCATCATGCCAATCCATTAGCAAAGAATGGCGGCGCCTCACCTTCTACCAGAATGTCATATTGAGTATTTCGTCCGTACCGCTCAGCTAGAACAGCTTGAATAGTAAGGCGAATAGAAAGCCAAGTATCAGGCAAGCGGGGAAGGTTAGTACCCAGGTCATCGCAATCTGCCGGCTGACATTCCAGTTGACTGCCGACAACCGGCGGGTGGCACCGACCCCCATGATCGAAGTGCCGATGGTGTGCGTGGTGCTCAGGGGGATTCCGAAGCGTGAGGCCGTCAGTATGGCAATGCTGGCGGCGGTTTCCGCAGCAAAACCGTGTACCGGGTCCAGGCGTGTGACCTTACTGCCCATAGTCCTGATGATACGCCAACCACCCAAGCCTGTGCCAAGGGCCATGACTGCTCCGCATAACAGCATCACCCACAGTGGCACCTGGAACGTAGGCAATACGCCGCCCAACAACAGAGCCAACGCGAAAACCCCCATGAACTTCTGCCCATCGTTGCTGCCATGGCTGAACGCCATGAATGCCGCGGACAAGATCTGCAGCCGGCCGAAAAGCCGCATGGTACGCCTGCGGCTGACAGAGCGAAAGACCCAGTAGATCACCACCATGATGAGAAAGGCCAGGCCGAAACCCACAATGGTCGAGACGCCCAAGCCGACCAGTACTTTGCGCCAGCCTTCCCAGAGCAGTGCCGAGGGCCCAGCCGCGGCTAACCCCGCCCCCGCCAACCCCGCGAGCAGTTCATGCGTTTCGCTAGTAGGAATACCGAAGAACCAGGCGGCCATAGTCCACACCACCACAGTCAACATTCCGGCCGCTACCGTTTCCAGACCAATGACTTCAGGTCGAACAACGCCCTTCCCGATCGTGGCGGCCACAGCTGCGCCGGTAACCAACACGCCAGCCATGTTGAGTACCGCCGCCATGAGGACAGCCTTGGCTGGGGAAAGAACCCTGGTTCCGACGACTGTGGCTATGGCATTGGCAGCATCGGTCAGGCCATTTGTGAACTCTGCCGCAAGCACCAGCAGCAATACCACGATTAGACCGAACGTCATAATGATCTTTCCTCGCCGCCCACCCAGCCCGCCAGGACGATGACGACGGCGAAGGCTTCGGTGGCGTTCACGCAGGGCCGTGGGTCAGGAGTGCTTCACGACGATGCTCTCGAGGCTCTCGGCCAGGTGCTTGCACCGGTCGATGGCGTCCTCCAGCTGCTCGTAGATCGCCACCCACTTGATGACCTCGATGGCGTTGGGCTCTTCGGTGAACAAGCGGTGGAGCGCCTCGGCGTACAGGACGTCGGCCCGCTTCTCCAGGCGGCGCACTCTCTGGCTGTGCTCGGTGACCCCGTTGTGCGCTTTCAGCTGGCCGAACGCCCCTTCGACCTCCACCAGGGCGTCGGCGAGGATGCCGGC
>JAZDOA010000189.1:0-3002 GCA_043799175.1 Pseudomonadota bacterium
TGGCCCCGGCACCCTTAGCCGGAGATTGAGGCCGACTTCAAGGCGCTTGACAGAGTCCAGCCTTCTTAACTATCCTTCGGCAGGCGGTTGCCATGCACAAATATGCGAAGTCCATCGAAGAGACGGTAAGTTTTCTGAAGGATCGGCTGGGAGCCTTCAAGCCCCAGGTGGCCATGGTGCTGGGCACCGGCCTCGGCGCCTTGGCCGAGCGCATGGATGCCGCCCAGGTCTTTCCCTACGCCGATCTCCCCCACTTTCCCCGCTCCACCGTCGAAAGCCACGCCAGCCGGCTGCTCGCGGGCCAGCTCAACGGCCGCAACGTCCTCGCCCTGCAGGGGCGCTTCCATCTCTACGAAGGCTACGGCGCGGCCGAAGTCGGCTTTCCCATTAGGGTTGCCGCCGGGCTGGGTGCCCAGGTGCTGATCGTCTCCAACGCCGCCGGAGGGCTCAACCCCCGCTTCAGGCGCGGCGAGCTCATGCTCATCTACGACCACATCAACCTCACCGGCCACAATCCCCTGCGCGGGCCGCACGAAAAAAAGTCCCTGGGCGAGCGCTTCCCCGACATGAGCTGCCCCTATGACCCCCAGTTGGCCATTCTGGCCGAGGCCGTGGCCCTGGAAGAGCGTATTCCGCTTCACCGGGGCGTATACGTCGGGGTGCTCGGCCCCAGCATGGAGACCCCGGCCGAGACCCGCATGCTGCGGCTCATGGGAGCTGATGCCGTGGGCATGTCCACCGTCTGCGAGGTCATCTGCGCCAGGCAGGCAGGCATGAGGGTGCTGGGGATTTCATGTATAACGAATGTCAACCTGCCAGATGCCATGGAGCCTGCCCCCATCGAGGCCGTGATAGCGGCGGCCAGGGCGGCCAGCGGGCACCTGAGCAGCCTGGTGGAGAAGGTGATTGAGCGCGCATTCTAGGAAGAAGGAGGCGGACCTCCTGGTCTCGGGGCGCGCCCTGCTCACCATGGACGCGGCGGGTACGGTTCATGACGCCGCCGCGCTGGCGGTAATCGGCGGCCGGGTGGCGGCCGTGGGGCCGAGGGCGGAGGTCGAGGCCCGCTTCAATGCCCGCGAGCGCATAGACGAGCCCGGCTGCGTGATCATGCCCGGCCTGGTCAATGCCCACACCCACATGGCCATGACCCTCTTCCGGGGCCTGGCCGATGACCTGCCCCTCATGGAGTGGCTCACCGGGCACATCTTCCCGGCCGAGGCCAAACTGACGCCCGAGATGGTCCGGGCGGGGGCGCTGCTCGGCATGGCCGAGATGATCCTCTCCGGCACCACCAGCTTTCTCGATATGTATCTCTTCGCCGACCAGATCGCGGAGGCGGCCGAGGTTGCGGGGCTGCGGGCGGTGGTGGGCGAGGTGCTCTATGACTTCGACTCCCCGAACTACGGCCCGCCGAGCAAGGGGCTGGAGTTCACCCGCAATCTCATCGAGCGCTGGCGCGGCCACCACCTGGTTTCCATCGCGGTGGAGCCCCATGCCCTCTACACGTGCAGCCGCTGGCTGCTCGAGGCCGCCAACGAGCTGGCCCGCCTGGAGGGCTGTCTGTTGCACATCCACGCCGCCGAGACCACAGGCGAGGTGCTCCAGGTCTTCCAGCGCCATGGCAAGCGGCCCATTCAGGTCCTGGCCGAGACGGGCTGCCTTGGCTCGCACTTGGTCGTGGCCCACTGCGTGGCGCTCTCTGAAGAGGAGATCGAGCTCATGGCGCTCTCCCGCGCCGTGGCCGTCCACTGCCCGCAGAGCAACATGAAGCTGGCTTCGGGAGTGGCCCCGCTGCTCGTCATGACACGGGCGGGGGTGCGTATGGCCCTGGGAACCGACGGCCCGGCCAGCAACAACTCCCTGGACATGTTCGCCGAGATGGACTGCGCCGCCAAGCTCCACAAAGTGGCCACCAAGGACCCCACCGTCGCCCCCGCCAAGGACCTGCTGCGCCTGGCCACGGTGGGTGGCGCCGCCTCACTGGGCCTGAAGGACGTCGGCAGCCTGGAGCCTGGCAAGAAGGCGGACTTCATTTTGGTGGATTTCGACCAGCCTCATCTCACCCCGGTCTATTCCTATCAGTCTCACCTGGTCTACGCGGCCACCGGCGCCGACGTCGTCCTCACCGCGGTCGAGGGGCGCATACTGGCCCGGCGGGGGCAACTGCTGAGCCTGGATCTGGCCGAGGTCATGGCAAAGGCAAGGGAGGCGTCCGAGAGGTTGCGGGGGTGAAGGCGGGCGCGGGGCGCGAGCCGCGCCGGGCATAACTCGCGCCCCTTGCACGGCAGTGCTACGTAAGACTTTCAGAATATTCTGACCGTCAGACCAGGAGCAATCCTCCAGGCAATCTCCCCGGAGAAGAATAATGCATAGAATCAAGCGGATAAAAATAAGCGGCTTCCGCAGGCTACGGGAAATCGACCTGCCTGTCAGGCCTTTTATGGTTCTGATCGGGGCCAACGGGGTGGGTAAGACGTCCATCCTCGATGCCTTCTCCCTGCTGTCCGCCTCAGCCTCGTCCTCTGGGAATCTGAACAGCACCCTGTCGCGATTCGGAGGCATCGCCAGTATTCTGACGCGTGGCAAGAGCGAGGAGCTTTCTTTCCTGGTTGATATGGATGTTCCGAATTACGAGCCTCTTGAGTACGAACTTCATCTCACGCCCAGGGGGGTCGGATACTCCATCTCCAAGGAGGTTCTATCACAGGCGCGGGTTGGTTATGAGAAGCCTTTCACTCATATCGACTCCTCAAATGGTGATATACGCTACTACGAGATTGACGAAAACCGCCTCGTTCGCCCGGACTGGGAGCATAACCCGCTGGAGACTTCCCTTTCCCAGGTGCCGAAGATGTTCCGTCAGCCGGAAGAATTGCGGCGCATTCTGGCAACCACGACGCATTATCATGTGCTCGACGTCGGGCCGCGAGCGCCGGTGAAATTGCCTCAACCGATGAAGCCCGCGACGCTTCCCGGGGTGGACGGGGAAGACCTTGTCCCAT
>JAZDOA010000200.1:0-2479 GCA_043799175.1 Pseudomonadota bacterium
GGGCACGGTCACCGGGGATGTCTTCGTCGATGCGACCGGCAGCCGCGGCGGACTTAGCTACTGCAACAAGTACGGCAAGGGCTGCGTCTTGTGCCTGGTTAAGTGCGTCGCCTTCGGCGACCGGCTGGGCATCTGCGAGAAGGCCGGGGCGAAGCTCTTCGACCTTCACCGGCCGGACGGCACCATCGGCCAACTGGGCGCCGGGGTGACCATGTATAAGAGCACGCTGGCCCCCGACCTGCTGAAGCGCCTGGAAAAGGAAGGGTTGCTCAAGATTCCTCTGCCTCCACATCTCATCGACCTTTCGAAGCTCAAGATGATGGGCGCCGGCAGGTCGCAGGCATTCCTCGAGAACGTAATTCTGGGCGACATCGGGCCGGTGGCCAAAGCCTTCGGCATGGTCTACATGGCCCTGGACAAGGTGCGCCAGATTCCGGGCTTTGAGAACGTGCAGATGGAGAACCCCCTCTACAGCAGTTTCAACCACGTGGGTTTTGTGGCCATGGCTTACCGTGACAATGCCTTCAGGGTAGATGGTTTTGAGAACCTTCTCTGTGCGGGTGAAAAGGCGGACCATGGCAGCGTCGGCGGCGCGATCATCAGCGGCTATATGGCCGGGCACAACGCGGCCCGCATTGCCCTGGGTAAGGAACCGGTGGTGCTTCCGCGGACCCTGGCTCTCGGCGATTTCATCGCCTACACGCAGGAAAAATCCCACACGGAAGAGGGGCATACGCGCACCTACCAGATGGCGCGGGGTGAGTACTGGCAGCGGCTACAGGATATCGGCCTGTACACGGATGATCTGGGAAAGATAAAGAAGCGGGTGCAGGACAGCGGGTTAGAGGGGTTCCTGAATAAGAAGCTGAATTAGAAGGCAGAAGATAGTAGTCAGAATACAGAAGACGAAGACAGAAGGGGACGGATTGCTTCGTCCCGACACGTCCGGACTCGCGCGGACTCGCAATGACGCAATTGGGGTCGGATTCTTAACGAAGCGGAGGTTGGCATGATCAGAGTAGTGGTGATCGGCGGAGGGTTATCCGGCTGCGGCGCCGCCATTGCGGCTCGGAAGGCGGGCGCCGACGTCACCCTGCTCGAAAGAACGGACATGCTGGCGGGCGTAGCGGTGAGAACGGGGGACACCCGGGGGAACGGCTGGTTTACCGGGCAGCACGAGTTGCGCTTCATGGGCGGCGGAGAGATTTTCGACACCCTGGAGTCGGTGATGATCCGCGACGGCGTCAGGTTTCCCGACCATCACAACCACGGATATCTGTTCCATGCGGGGCTCTTCGAGCCTGCGTTGAGGAAGACGGTCCAGAAGGCCGGGGTCAAGGTCATGCTGGAGAGCCGGGTGGTGGATGTCGTCAAGGACAAGGGCCGAATCAAGTCGGTCAAGCTTGAGAACGGCACGAGGCTCGAAGCGGACGCCTTTGTTGACTGCACGGGGGCCAGGGGTGGGTTGTCCCTCTGCAATAAGTACGCCGGGGGATGTGTAATGTGCCTGGTGAAGTGCCCCATCTTCGGCGACCGTGTAAGCATCACGGAGAAGGCCGGGGCGAAGGAGTGGTTCCGTATCAGGGGAGACGGGACTCCCGGCCGCATAAGCACCGGCCTTTCGGTGTACAAGGACTCACTTTCACCGGCGCCCAGGGAACGTTTGAACAAAGAGGCTCTTATGTGGCTGCCGGTGCCGCCATCGCTGGTGGATCTGTCCAAGCTCGGCTCCATGGGGGCGGGACGTTCGCGCGAATTCGTGGAGAACCTTATCCTGGGCGACATCGGCCTGGTGGCCAAGATTTTCGGTTTTTTGAGCATAAAGCTAGCGCAACTGAGGCAGATCCCGGGATTCGAAAACGTGCAGATTGAACATCCGGGCTCGCCGCGCACAGGCCATGTGTCCGCGATAGCCATTGCCTACCGCGATCAGGCTTTCAAGGTCGATGGCGTGGACAATCTCTTCTGCGCCGGCGACAAGGCGGGCGAGACCAGCGTTGATGCCGCCATGACCAGCGGCTACCTTGCGGGCAATAACGCGGCAAGGAAGGCTGCCGGCGAGAAACCCCTTATCGTGCCTCAAAGCATGGCGATCGGCGACTGGGTGTCCGTGACCACCGAGAAATACCGCTCTGGCGAAGGGGTAAGGAATCCATCCTGGGTGATGTCGCGGGGCGAGTACTGGGAAAGGATGCAAAAGCTTGGCCTGTATACGGCGGATACCGGCAAGATAGAGAAGCGTGTTAAGGATGCAGGGATGGCGGGCATATTGGAGAAGAAAGTGGCGTAGGGAGAAGGCAGAATACAGAATTGGGAATAGAGAAGACGGAAGCCCATAGACCACTCTTAGGTGCGGATTGCTTCGTCCCGTCTGCGCGGGCCTCACAATGACAATCCCCCTCGTCCGTCATTGCGAGCGCAGCGAAGCAATCCGTCGCCTTAGGGTGGGGGGCAGGGCTTCTGAATTCTGACTGCTGAC
>JAZDOA010000026.1:0-2013 GCA_043799175.1 Pseudomonadota bacterium
GGTGGCCAGAATACTGGAGCGGGACGACTTCAGCCGGCGCTTCCGCGAGGAGAAGCCGCTCGGTCTGCACGAGTTCCTCTATCCCGTAATGCAGGCTTACGACTCGGTAATGCTTCGCGCCGACGTCGAGATCGGGGGTACGGACCAGAAGTTCAACCTGCTCGCCGGGAGGAACCTCCAGCGGGCCATGGGGCAGGAGCCGCAGGTGGTCCTGACGCTCCCGCTGCTCGAGGGGACCGACGGGGTCCAGAAGATGAGCAAGAGCCTGGGCAACGACGTCGGTCTGACCGACCCGCCCGGTGAGATGTTCGGCAAGCTCATGTCCATCCCGGACGACATCATGTGGAGGTACTTCGCGCTGGCCACCAAGATGGCGCCCGGCGAGATCAGCGACCTGGAGCGGACTGTTTCCGATGGTATGAACCCGCGTGACGCCAAGGAACGGCTGGCGAGAGAGGTAGTCACCATCTATCACGGCCCCGCGGAGGCCGAACGCGCCGCCGACGAGTTCAAGCGGGTCTTCGGCATGAAGGAGGTCCCCGAGGACGTACCGGTGGCGAAGCTGCCCGCCTCGAAGCTCTCCGGCGGCACCATCTGGGTGGTGGACCTCCTGCAGTCGTTGGGGCTGGCTCCGAGCAAGGCGGAGGCTCGGCGCGTCATCGAGGGTGGCGGAGTATCCATCGGCGGCGAGAAGGTGACCGACACCGAGGCCGAGCTGGAACGCTCAGCATTCGAGGGGAAGGTCGTCCGCAAGGGGAGGAAGACGTTCGTCAGGGTTGAGATAGACGGGGACGGCTAGGCCTGCAACTCGCATTGACACCTATGCTGGCCGGTGTTAGTATCACACTCGGACCTATCTACTGGTCAAAGGACGTTGACTTGGTTCTTACGTACCTCGAGATTGGTATGAGGCTTGATCTCAAGAGCTAGCGATTGATCGCCCGGCTTTCTGGGCCGCTGGACTTGGGTTCAGCGGCTTTTTGATTGAGCAAAGGCCGAAGAGACGCCTCGGTACCTTGAAAACTGAACAGTGGACGGCTTGAAGCGACAGCGCGCTGATTAACCAGCGCGCAATTCGGACAACTTTCAATGGAGAGTTTGATCCTGGCTCAGGACGAACGCTGGCGGCGTGCTTAACACATGCAAGTCGAACGGGACCCAGGCTCAGGTGTGCGGCTTCGGCCAATCACCTCTGGATCCAGTGGCGAACGGGTGAGTAACACGTGGGCAACCTGCCCCGGAGACCGGGATAACCCGGGGAAACCCGGGCTAATACCAGATATCCTGCCTTTCCCGCATGGCATAGGCAGAAAAAGGTTAGCTTGCTATCCGCTCCGGGATGGGCCCGCGGCCAATTAGCTTGTCGGTGGGGTAACGGCCTACCGAGGCAACGATGGGTAGCCGGCCTGAGAGGGTGGTCGGTCACACTGGGACTGAGATACGGCCCAGACTCCTACGGGAGGCAGCAGTGGGGAATATTGCGCAATGGGCGAAAGCCTGACGCAGCGACGCCGCGTGGGTGAGGAAGGCCTTCGGGTTGTAAAACCCTGTCAGGGGGGACGAAGGGAGACTGACGGTACCCCCAGAGGAAGCCCCGGCCAACTACGTGCCAGCAGCCGCGGTAATACGTAGGGGGCAAGCGTTGTCCGGAATTATTGGGCGTAAAGAGCACGTAGGCGGCCTGTCAAGTCAGGTGTGAAAACCCGTGGCTCAACTGCGGGACTGCACTTGAAACTGGTAGGCTAGAGTCCGGTAGAGGAAAGTGGAATTCCCAGTGTAGCGGTGAAATGCGCAGATATTGGGAAGAACACCGGTGGCGAAGGCGGCTTTCTGGGCCGAGACTGACGCTGAGGTGCGAAAGCTAGGGGAGCGAACAGGATTAGATACCCTGGTAGTCCTAGCTGTAAACGATGGGCACTAGGTGTGGGGAGTGTCAACTCTCTCCGTGCCGAAGCTAACGCATTAAGTGCCCCGCCTGGGGAGTACGGTCGCAAGGCTAAAACTCAAAGGAAT
>JAZDOA010000066.1:0-42005 GCA_043799175.1 Pseudomonadota bacterium
GGCCTCCCTGGTAGCCGCCCTGGAGGCCCTGGTCACCGGTACCGGGGTTGGCGCCCGGCTGGCCGATGGGGCAGCGCAACTGTGCCAGAGCGTGGGGCGACCAGACTCCTTCGTGGGCCTCGGCGGCGCCGAGCTCGCCCCCTTCGAGCCGCGAGCACTCCCCGCGCTCGGGCTGCACTTCGCCACCTCTGGCCAGCCATCCACCGAGTTTTCGGCCTTCGGCATCATAGCCGCGCTCCTGTCGGGCCACACCCCGCGAGCCGTGGGGCCGGCGGCCGAACTATGCCGCCAGGCCCAGCAAGAGGCTGCCATCATGGATTCCATCGGCCTCTGCTCCCTGCCCCTGCTCGGGTTGGGGTTGGCTGACCTGCTGCCCATGCTGCCAGCCGCCACGGGCTGGAACCTGTCCGTTGACGAGGCCATGTCCCTGGGGGCCGAGGTCGTTGATCTGGAGCGAAGCCTGAATGCCAAAGCGGGGGCACTTTCGCCCGGCCTCCCCCGCCGCCTTACCGAAGAACCCCTGTCCTCCGGCGCCGCCGCCGGAAACGTCTGCCGCCTCAAAGAGATGCTGAACTCTTACCCGCTATCCCCACTATTCGGCGCGGGTGCGCCGCGGTAGGCAACTGGCTGAAAAAACCCTGGGAGGCGCGGTATGGGTGGACGTTTCCAGATGATGAAGCCCGATGCCTCGGTGGCCCAGCAGGCGCCGCCTGTCCTGGTAGAGGTGTGGCGAGGCCCCATGGTGGAGAGCCGCCATCGGGGCAGCCTCGCCGTGGTGGCAGCCTCGGGCGAGGTGCGGGCCGCCCTGGGAGACATCGGGCGGAAGGTCTTCATGCGTTCCATGGCCAAGCCGATCCAGGCCCTGCCCCTGATCGAATCCGGCGCGGCCGACCGCTACGGACTGACGGATACCGAACTGGCCGCCATGTGCGGCTCCCTGAACGGCGAAGATTTTCAGGCCAGGGTGGTGGCGGGCATCCTGCGGCGTGCCGGCCTCGCTGAAAACAGTCTGCTCTGTGGCATTCAGCGGCCCAGTCATCGCCCCACCGCCAGGCGCCTCGACGCCGCCAAGGAGCCCGTCTCCGCCCTGCGCCACAATTGCGCGGGCAAGCACGCGGCAATGCTCCTGCTCTGCGTTCATCACGGCTGGCCCCTGGAAGACTACCCTGCCGCAAGCCACCCCGTGCAACGCCTGATGCTCTCCAGGGTGGCCGATTTTTGCTCCGTGCCCCCGGCCGAGGTCGCCGTGGGGACCGACGGCTGCGGGGTGCCGGTCTTCGGGGTGCCCCTGGGCGGCATAGCCCTGGCGTATGCCCGGCTGGCCGGTGCCTCGCGGCCCGCCGTGGCGCGCCTCGTGGCCGCCTGCCTGGCCCATCCAGAGATGATCGGCGGGGAGGGACGCATCTGTACCGACGCCATGCGGGCGGCACCGGGCGTGCTGGCCAAGACCGGCGCCGAGGGCGGTTATGCCCTGGCCCTGACGCGCCAGGGTCTGGGAGTGGCCCTGAAGGTGGACGACGGCGCGCCCAGGGCGGTACAGAGCTGCGTGGCCGAGATTCTCGACAACCTTGGCCTCCTCGACGACGACGGCCGTCTTGCCCTGGCCCGCTACCGGAACCCCGAGGTGCGCAATTTCCGGGGCGAGGTTGTCGGCGAGATCAGGCCCCTCCTTCGTGCTATTATGTAGGGAGCGTCCGGGCACAGCCCAATCCAGGCCACTAAAGGCGGGCTTTGCCCGCGCCGGACCTGGGTTTTTTTACCCGCCCCCTACCCGCGGGCCTGGGAGCAGGCCACGCTTGACAAATTGCATTCGCTGGCTCTAAGGTCATGCAACAGCGAATCCGAGGGACAAGTTAACAAATGAAATTGTTGCTCCTGAATCCGCCCTCATATGCCGATTTCGACGGCGGGGCGGGCTCCCGCTATCAGGCCACCCGCGAGGTAACGTCGTTCTGGTACCCGACCTGGCTCTGCTTTCCGGCGGGCATGGTGAAAGACAGCCTGGTGGTAGATGCCCCCGCCGAGGGCCTCTCCGTGGCGGCGACCGTCGCCAAGGCCAAGGAGTTCGATCTGATCGCGGTGTACACCAGCACCGCCTCCCTGGCCTACGACATCAAGACCTGCGAGAGAATCAGGCAGGAGAATCCGGCGGCCCTCATCGGAATGGTTGGGCCGCACCCCAGCGTCTTGCCGGAAGAGACCCTGAAGGCCGCCCAGGCGGTGGATTTCGTCGCGCGGCGCGAGTTTGACCATACCATCCGGGAGCTGGCCGAGGGCGTGTCCCTGGCCGCCATAAAGGGGCTTAGCTACCGGGAAGGCGGCCGCATCCAGCACAACCCCGACCGGGCGCCCCTCGAAGACCTGGACAGCCTGCCTTTCGTCACTCGCGTATACAAGCGTGACCTCAACATCCGCAACTATCACATTCCCTATCTGCTCGATCCATACGTGTCTGTCTATACCGGCAGAGGATGCCCGGCGCGGTACATCTACTGCCTGTGGCCGCAGACCTTCACCGGGCATCGCTACCGCGTGCGCAGCCCAGAGAACGTCGTCGATGAGGTCCGGGAAGCGGTGGCCATGTTCCCCGAGTCCAGAGAGATCTTCTTCGACGATGACACCTTCACCGCGCTTCCCGAGCGGGCGGAGCGGATAGCCACCCTCATGAAGCCGCTGGGCATTACCTGGTCCTGCACCGCCAGGGTGACCACCTCGCGCCAGACCCTCAAGATCATGAAGGACGCGGGCCTGCGGCTGGTAGTCACCGGGTTCGAAACGGGTAACCCCGAGATCCTGCACAACATCAAGAAGGGGGCCACGCTGGAGCAGGCCAGGGTCTTTGCCCGCAACTGCAAGGAGCTGGGCATCAAGATCCACGGTGCCTTCATCCTCGGGCTTCCGGAAGAGAGCCCGGCCTCCATCGAGGACTCGATCCGCTTCGCCTGCCAGATAGACCCCGACACCATCCAGGTCTCCCTGGCCGCGCCCTATCCGGGCACGGAGTTCTACCGGCTCTGCCAGGAGAATGGCTACTTTACCGATACGCCCCTCGTCTCCGAAAACGGCTGGCAGATGTGCGCGGTCAGCTACCCGCATCTGTCCAACCTTGAGATTTTTCAGGCCGTAGAGCGCTTTTACAAGCGTTTCTACTATCGGCCGCGTTTCATGCTTCGGGCCATCAGGAAGATGCTCACCGACGGTCAGGAACGGCGCCGCATGCTGCGTGAAGGGGCGCAGTTCAAGAACTTCCTGTTGAGGCGGAAGGAGATTCTCAAGGGCCGCCAGGCCTGCTGATGCGGACAGAGAGCATACGGCGCGTGCTGGCCGACGGTGGCCCCGGCTTTTGCCAGATCGCCGTTACCAATGCCTGCAATGCCGCCTGCGGTTTCTGCAGCTTCGCCGGGCTGCCCAGAAGCCAATGGGTAGTCCCCGAGACGGCGGAGGTGGCGCGGGCGATAGACGCCCTGGGAGGTCGGGGGGTAGGCTACGTCGTCTTCGTGGGTGGCGAGCCGCTGATGCATCCCGGTATTTTTGATCTCATCGCCCATACCCGCTCTCGGGGCATGGCCGCCCTGATCTGCACCAACGGCTCCCTTCTCAAGGAAGAGACCATAAAACGGTTGCACCGGGCGGGGCTGAACGGGGTCATCATCAGCATAGACGCCCCTTCCGAGGAGGCGCACGAGGCCAACCGTGGGTTTTCTGGCCTGTGCGGCCGCATCCGGGAGGCCAATCGCCTGCTTCGCCACCTGGGGTACAACCCCACGGCCTCGGTCACCCTGAGCCGTCTGGTGCAAGACCTCGAAAGTCTGCCCCCTTTTCTGCGGGGTCTGGGTTTTGGAAAGGCCACCTTTTCGTATCCGCTGAACTACCTGGGTTCTTCTTACCTGAGTTTTTCCTCCTCGGCCCTGATAGACTTCAGCCGCGCGGAGCTCATAGACGTCTTTCAGAGCCTCATCCGGCTGAAACGGAGTTTCCCGGTGCTCAATCCCCGGGCCTCCCTGGAGGACATGGTCCGCTTCCTGCGGGGGGAGAAGGGCCGTTTCCCTTGTCTGGCCGGCTATAAGTACTTTTTCATAGACTGGCACCTTGATCTTTACCGCTGCCATTATGTCAAGAAACCCATGTGCAAGGCGCGGGACTTCGGGGAGGCCGAGTTCATCCGCGACGACTGCACCGCCTGCATGATCGACTGCTACCGCGATCCCAGCGTGCTCCAGTTCGGCGCGGTGGCCCTGGCTGACTCCCTTCGCTTTCTGAGGCAGGGCAGGCTGGGGGCGGCGGCAAGACGCCTGTTTGATTCCCGAACGCTGGAGTCCTTCCGCTCTGTGTTCGAAGAGCGCAAGTGGATTTCTGAAATGTAGGATCCGCCGGGCGAGGGATTGTCAATGGACTTAAGGCTGTTTGCCAACCCCGTGGCCAAGACTGTCATCATCATGGCCGTTGCCGCCTTCCTGGGCGCGACGGGGGACATGCTCCTCAGCAAGGGCATGAAAGAGATAGGGGACGTCTCGGTCAGGCTTGCGCTGCTGCCGCAGATAGTCTCTCAGGTGCTCAGGAGCCGTCTGGTCCTGGGGGGCGCCGGGGTGCTCTTCGGCTTCTTCATCCTCTGGCTGGCGGTGCTCTCCTGGGCCGAGTTCAGCGTGGCCCTGCCCATGACCGCGCTCAGTTACGTCTTCGGGGCCTTCCTGGCCAAGTATTACCTGGGCGAACACCTCTGCACCACCCGCTGGCTGGGCACCGCGCTCATCTGCCTGGGAGTGGTGCTGGTGACCAAGAGCATCCGCTAGCAGGCCATTCCGAACAACTCCCTCTTATGGCTGAATGAGGCGGCCCTCGCCATCGAGCCCGAAGGTTCTGTCCCGCCAGGTCACCCGCCGGCCCAGGAAGCTGGCCACGAATACGGCGAAGGCCACCAGGTCCTTGAAAGGGAGCAGGGCCAGGCCGGAAAGCCGGCGCCCTCCGTGCAGGCAGAGCCGGTCCGCCGTCAGGTAGCAGGCCACCCTGAGGGCCGCCAGGCCCCCCAAGACCCCCCATCCCAGAGCCGAAAAAAAACCCGTGGCCATGAGGAAGAGTGGCCCCCAGACCACGCCGTGGGTTATTGCCGAGGCCGCATAGCCGGCGGGGCGGCAGGCCCGGTAGGTGCGGGCCCAGCGCAACTGGTGCAGGAAGTAGCCTCGCGCCGTCTGCCGTTCGAACAGAAGCTCCACCACCTGGGGCACCAGGACCAGCTTCCAACCCGCCCGGTGTACACGATTGCCCAGCAGATAATCGTCGGCCAGGAAGGGGGCGAGCCCCTCGAAGCCACCTATTCCCGCCAGGGCGGCGCGGTGCACGCAGATGCTCGCCCCCAGCCCGAAGCTGATCCCCTCCAGTCGCTCGGCCACCAGTACCTGAGGCATCAGGTCACTGGCAATGGTCAGGGCCTCGAGCCTGCTCCATAGCCCAGGGGCCGTGCCCGCGCGGTAGAGGCAGGTCGTCAGGCCCACGCGGGGGTCGGCGAAGGGGGCCGCCATGCGGCGCAGCCAGTCGGGGCGGGCCAGGACGTCGGCATCCCCCAGGGCTATGAGTTCTCCGTCGGCGTGAGGAATGGCCGCCGCGAGGTTGCTCATCTTCTCGTTCGGCCCACCACCGGGCGGGGCAATTACCACGCGGGCGGAGACGTGGGGATGTTTTTCGGCAATGAGGCGGCGAATAAGGGGCAGGGCGGGGTCGTTGGCGTCCGCCAGCGCGAAGACAACCTGGTAGGGGCGGGGATAGTCAAGCTCGAGAAAACTGGACAGGGCCTGGGAGGCCTGAGGATCCAGGCCGCGGACGGCCTTGAGAATGGAGACACGCGGATAATCCGCGGCCTGGGGCTCCGTGCGCCGGGCGAACGAGAAGATGCTGATCAAAGTTAGCCCGTAGTATATCGCGTTCGCCAGAACCAGAAGAGAGAGCGGAAGCAGCAATAGGTCCATGAGCAGAGAAGGTGAAGGATTGTGAACTCAGCGTGGGAGCCCCCCGCCGCTTGGTCTTTCTAGCAGGGCGGAGCGCGGTTGTCAATGAAATCCGGCGGGCGGGTGGCAGGGCCACCAACCAAACTCCGGCGCCCTTGCAGCCCGGCAAAGACCGCACCGCCTGAGTGGGCGCCGGCCCCCTGTCGGCGTTGCCGACAGGCCACCCGTGGTTGTAGGCCGCCCTCTCTCAGCGGCTGAAAGAACTTCCGAGGTGCTCGCGCCCCCTGGAAAGCGGTCCGGCATGGTGAGCCTCGCGTGGTGGCAGGTCTACTTGAAGAAATCGCCCCAGCGGAACGGCAGCACGTCCTGGTCGGCCAGAACCTTCCCATCCACGGCCTCGCCGATGAACAGGGTATGGTCACCGGTGGTCACGGTGTCCTGGATCCTGCACTCCACATAGGCCACGGCGTCGTCCAGTACCGGCGAGCCGTTGGCGGCCGGATGGTGGGCGATGCCCTCGAGCTTGTCGGTGTTGCGCCCGCTGCGGAAGCCGAACTTGCGGGCCAGATCCAACTGCCCGCCGCGCAGGGAGTTGAGGGCGAAGTGGCTGGAGTTCTGGAGCAGCTCGTGGGTGTGGCGCTCCGGTGCCACTGACACTGCAATAAGCAAAGGGTTGAAAGACACCTGGCTCACCCAGGCCGCGGTCATTCCGTTGATCCGCTGGCCGTCCTTGCAGGTAAGGACGTATAGCCCGTGCAGGAGGGCCTTTGCCACCACGTCTTGCATCGACTGTTTCTCCTTCTGGCAGGCCTCGTTCCCCCTCGAGGGTTTCACTTGGTGCTGAATGACACCGGGGCACCCGTGAGAAGGTACTTGATGTCATCATCGAGGAAGGTGACGCCGGCCCCGATGAGTGGGGAGCTACGGCTGGATGAGGTAAAATCGTCGTAGCCGGCGGTCAGGTAGAAGTACTTGAGAAAGTTGTAGTTGGCATATGCCTTCAGGTGCGCGCCCCCGTCGCGGCCGAAGTCGAATGCCTCCAGCGAGAGGCGAAGATGGTCGTCCAGGAAGCAGTAGTCCAGCCCGGCTCCGCCGGTTGATTCAATTATACCGCCTCTCACGACCAGATTCCGCAGCCGCTTGGCCAGCTCCAGACTGAACTTGATCTCATCTTTCTTCTTCTTCTCGGTGCGCTGCACCACGGTGGTGCCCGGAGGGGTATCGGTGGTGGTGACGACCTCCTTGCTGGTGGTCGTGAAGCCGGGGTCGCGCAGTATCTCCAGGAGGTAATACTTGTCTTCCTTGGGCTGCACGCGCAAGGACAGGTAGCCCTTGCCGTCTCCGCCGCGGGTCAGATATTCGCCCCGAAACCCCAGGAAGGTCTTGAAGTCTTCGAACTTCTGCTGGTATCTGGCGAAGTTGTCGATGGTCTTGTTCAGACCCGCGATGGTCGTCTCGTCGTTTATGAGCTTGCCCAGGGTGCCTTTGCCCTCGTCTACCTTCTGGGTTATGTCGCGCAGCGAGGCTATGGTGGCCTCGATGTTCTCCCCGGCGTCCTTGTCCGCGGTCAGCGTGCCCAGTACCCCCTTGCCCTGCTCGACGTTCTGGGCCAGACGCTCTATGGCCGCCATGGCCCGTTGGAGCTGGCCGGAGGCCTCGTGCAGGTTGGCCAGAGTCTCGTTGACCGTGCCGCGGTTCTGGGCCGTCAACTGCCGCAGGTCTTGAGAGAAGTAGGCGAAGTTGCGAATCATTTCCCGAAATGCGGTCTTGTTGTCGGCCACGGCCTCGTTCAGGTTGGTGGTCATGTCCCGAATGTTGGCGATTATGACCCGCAGGTTCTCCTCGCCTTGAGGGCCGGACAGGCTGCCGCTGAGGGAGCGGCTGACGGACCTGATGTCCTCGGCCACGTCACCTATGGTGCGCAGCAGGCGGTCAAGGTCGGCGGCTGACCGGGTGTTCTTCAGTTCCCCCCCTGGCTGGACGTAGCGCTTGCCTGGCCCGGCCGGAGGGTCGGTGGCGGCGAGGTCGCCCGGGACGGAGGATGGGGGGATGATTTCGACGTACTTCTCCCCGAGCACTCCCTTGGTCTGGATCACGGCGGCGGAGTCCGCCGGTATCTTGACGCCGTCTTTTATGTGCATGGTGACGCGGGCCTTGCTGTCTATCAGATTTATGTCCGATACCCGGCCGACCTCGACGCCGGCAATCTCCACGGGGACGTCTTTCTTCAGGCCGGCCACGGAGTGGAACGTCGCGTGGATGTCGTATCCGCGGCCCCCGAACCAATCCCACTGGCCCACGCTCAAGGACAGGTAGGCCAGCAGAACGATTCCGAGCAACACGAACAGGCCGAGCTTGGCCTCGGTGCTTAGTCTGGCCATTGAATTCCGTTTGCCCTCCTGGCCGATACCCACGCTCTGTCAGGCGGGGATTATCGGTCCTTCGAAACTGCCTGAGATGAATTGCCGAACCACGGGGTTATCACTCGTCCTCATCTCTTCTACGCCGCCCTCGGCCTCGATCTTCCCTTCATAGAGCATGGCGACTCTGTCGGATATGGCAAAGACCGCTTCGATGTCGTGGCTGATTATGACGCAGGTGGCGTTAAGCCGGCGCTGGGTGTCGGCTATAAGGTGGTTGATCACCGAGCTGGTGATGGGATCCAGCCCGGTGGTCGGCTCGTCGAAGAGTATTATCTCGGGGTCGAGGGCAATGGCTCGCGCCAGCCCGACGCGTTTCCTCATGCCGCCGGACAGCTCCGAGGGCATTTTGTCTTCGATGCCGGGCAGCCCCACCTGGCCCAGCTTTTCCTGGACCCGCTCCTGAATTTCTTCTTCCGTGAGGTCGGTGTGCTCGCGCAGGGGGAAGGCGACGTTCTCGCCGACGTTCATGGAGTCGAAGAGCGCGGCCTCCTGAAAGAGCATGCCGAAGCGGCGCCTGATGTCGTTGAGATGGTGGTCATTCATGGTGACGATGTCCTGACCGTCGACGAGTATCCTGCCGCTGTCGGGCTTGAGCAGCCCGATGATGTGTTTTAGCAGCACGCTCTTGCCGCCGCCGCTACGGCCCAGCACCGAGGTGATGCGGCCCGAGGGGATGGTGAACCTCAGGTCCTTGAAGATGACCAGGTTCCCGAACTTCTTGTTAAGATCTATAAGCTCTATCATGCTAGAACATCAGCGCCGTCAGGAAGTAATCACTCACCAGTATGGTAACAGAGGAGAAGACCACGGCCTGGGTCGTGGCCCTGCCGACCCCTTCCGCGCCACCGGTGGTGTTCACCCCCTTGTAGCAGCAGATCAGGGTTAAAATCAGGCCGAACACCAAGGACTTGATGAGGCCGTTGAATATGTCGTCCAAGGTGATCATCTCCTTCATGTTAGAGATATACACTCCGGAGTTGATGCCAAGCAGCTTCACCCCCACCACGTAGCCACCCAGGATACCGACGAAGTCGGAGATGACGGTGAGCACCGGCAACATGGTGATTCCCGCCACCAGGCGGGGCACGACCAGGTACTTGACGGGGTTGATGGCCATGACAGAGAGGGCGTCTATCTGCTCGCTCACCCGCATGCTGCCCAGTTCGGCGGCCATGGCCGAGCCGGCGCGGGCCGTGACCATCAGCGCCGTCAGCACCGGCCCCAGCTCGCGGGTCATGGAGAGGGCCACGGTGGCCCCCACCAGACTCTCGGCGTTGAACATCCTGAAGCCATGATACGTCTGCAGCGCGAGCACGCCGCCGGTGAAGGCACCGGTCAGTATGACCACGAAAATCGAATTGACCCCCACGAACTCCATTTGCTTGAACATCATGTGCAGCCGCAGAGGAGGACGCAAGAGCCAGGTGGCGGACGAGACGAGCAGGAGCACGATCTGGCCGATCTGCTCGACGAACCTATAGAGTCTCAGCCCGGTGCTTTCGAGTATTCCGCGTTCCGCCATGGGCCTGTTGTGCCAAGTCGTCATCAGCTCGGTTTTCAGAATTCCTTCGCCGTGCGGGCGGCTAAAGTGGCTATGAAAGCGCGGACGCCCCAGGCCGCCGCAGCCGAAAAAAATCAGGCACTCAGGGTACGCTTACGCCCTGAAGGCCGCAAGGTCAAATGAAAATCGGTGGTGGTCGCCGCGGTCCTCACCCTCGCTGGGTTTGCCCTTGACGGGCGGCTGACGCCAAGTTTAAGCTGCGCTATGCCGAAAGTACTGACCATTGCCGGTTTCGACTCCAGCGGTGGGGCTGGAATAGGCGCCGACCTGAAGACTATTGCCCTCCTGGGTGCCCATGGGCTGGGCGCGGTCACGGCGCTGACGGCCCAGGACAGCACGGGGGTGCATGCCATTCACCCTGTCCCGCCGGCCTTCGTGGAGCAACAACTGGAGGCCGTCCTGGCCGACATCGGCTGTGACGCCTGCAAGTGCGGCATGCTCTACTCGGCGGGCGTCATCAAGACCGTCTCCGAGGTCCTGGCGAGACACGGGGTGCCCAATGTGGTGCTTGACACCGTCGTTGCCGCCAGCTCCGGCGACCGGCTGATGGAGGCCGGGGCGGTACGCGCCCTCCGAGGGCTTTTCCCCCTGGCGAGGCTGGTCACGGGCAACCTGGCCGAGGCGGAATGGATAACCGGCATCCGGGTGACGGACGAGGCGCTCATGCGCCAGGCCGCGGAAGAGTTGATCCGGCTTGGGGCAAAGGCGGTGCTGGTGCGCGGCGGCCACCTCGAGGGTGCCGAGGCCGTGGATATTCTCTACGACGGAGGGGAGTTTACCCGCTTCGTGTTGCCCAGGGTGGCCACGGCGCACGACCACGGCACGGGTTGCGCGCTGACGGCGGCCATTGCCACCTACCTTGCCAGGGGCCATGGGCTGGTCGAGGCCACCTGGAAGGCCAAGGAACTCGTACATCAGGGTCTGAAGGCGGCCCGGTCCCTGGGGGCGGGCAAGGGGCCGGTAAACATCTTCGCGGCCGTGGCGATGCAGACCGAGCGCTGCCGGGTGTTGGAGGAGCTTGCCGTTGCCCTCGACACCCTCCGGCGCCACCCAGCCGCCGGCCTCATGCCCGAGGTGGGCATGAACCTGGCCTTTGCCTTGCCCGGCGCGACCGCCACTGACCTCGTCGCGGCCTTTCCGGGGCGGCTCGGCCTCCATGGTGGCCGGATCACTCCCTTCGGCCCGCCGCGGTTCGGGGCCTCGAGCCATGTGGCGCGCATAGTCCTCACCGCCATGAGGCACGATGCCACGCTCAGGGCGGCCCTGAACATCAGGTATGATGAACGCACGCTGGCGGCCTGCGGCGAGGCGGGGCTGCGGTTGGCCCGGTTCGACCGGGCGCAGGAGCCACCGGAGGTAGCGGCCACGGAGGGCAGCAGTCTGGTCTGGGGCGTGGCGGCGGCTTTGGGGACGGCGGAGGAGATTCCCCAGGCAATATACGACCTGGGTGCTCACGGCAAGGAACCGATGATAAGACTGATCGGGCGCACGCCCCACGAGGTTGTGGGGTGGGCCATGAGAATCGCGGAATTTTTGGGGGACGGTTGCAATGAGCCAGCTTGAAGCGGCCAGGGCCGGCCGAATAACGGCCGAGGTGGAACGCGCCGCTCGGCGCGAGGGGCTCGATCCGGAGCGGCTTAGGTCGTCCGTGGCCGAGGGAAGGGCGGTGGTGCCGGCCAACCCGGCCCACAAGAGGCTTGATCCCCTGGCCGTGGGCGAGGGCACGCGCATGAAGGTCAACGCCAACATCGGCACCTCCGCCGACCGTGCCGATGTCGCCGAGGAGCGGGCCAAGCTCGATGCCGCGCTGGCGGCCGGGGCCGACGCCGTGATGGATCTTTCCACCGGTGGCGACATAAGGGCCATGCGCCGCATGGTGATCGATAGTTCCCCCGTGCCGGTGGGGACAGTTCCCATTTATGAAGCCACCACCATGGCCGTGGCCGAGCGGGGCGGCATCGTGGGGATGATCCCTGACGACCTCTTCGCTTTGATCGAACTGCAGGCGGCCGAGGGGGTGGATTTCATGACCGTCCATTGTGGGGTGACCCTCGCCTCCCTGGAGCGGTTGCGGCGCGAGCGCCGGGTGTGCGACATCGTCAGCCGGGGCGGGGCCTTCCTGACCACCTGGATGCTTCATCACGGCCGGGAGAACCCTCTCTATGAGGACTATGACCGCCTGCTGGAGATAGCCCGGAAGCACGAGGTCACCCTGAGCCTGGGGGACGGGCTCCGGCCGGGATGCCTGGCCGATGCCACCGACCGGGCCCAGGTGATGGAGCTCATGATCCTGGGCGAGCTGACCGAGAGGGCCTGGAGCCACGGCGTGCAGGTGATGATCGAAGGTCCGGGGCACGTGCCGCTGAATCAGATCCAGGCCAATGTCGTCCTTCAGAAGCAGCTTTGCCATGGGGCGCCTTTCTATGTGCTTGGCCCCCTGGTGACCGACATCGCCTCCGGCCACGACCACATAGCCTGCGCCATCGGGGGGGCGCTGGCCGGTTGGGCCGGGGCGGACTTCCTCTGCTACGTCACCCCCGCCGAGCATCTGAGCCTGCCAAGTCCCGATGACGTTCGGGAAGGGGTGATCGCCGCCCGCATCGCCGCCCATGCGGCTGACATAGCCAGGGGGTTGCCTGGTTCGCGCGACATAGATGATCAGATGGCGCGGGCCCGCAAGCAGCTCGACTGGACGCGGCAGATCGAGCTTTCCATAGACCCTGAGAACGCCGCCCGCCGCCGCCGGGGCAGCCAGCCCAAAGAGGGCGACGTCTGCACCATGTGCGGGGAGTACTGTGCCATAAAAACGGTGCGGGAGTATTTTCGAGGTAAGTAGGGGCGCGAGCCGCGCCAGGCAAACTCCGGCACCCATGAGTTTCCGTGGCCACCGAAATGCCAACGAGGGTGCCGGCTGCCCGTTGCCGTTGGCAACAGGGCCTTGGTTAGAGGCCGCCCTCTCTCAGCAGAAGAAAATACTGTTTCCTTAGTTACCCGCGGCTCGCGCCCTTCCTGGCCGAGGCCCTTAGGGTCGTCCAGACGAACTCCTCGAAGGACTCCTGGCTGGTGTCCAGCAGGCTTTCCTGAAGGTTAGCCAGGGGAATCTCGGCCCTCGCCGCCTCGATCTTGCCCCCCGCGGTGCCCAGGTGGCCGAAGGCCCGGCCGACCACGGCCCCGGCGTTCTTGCGGTAGCCGTCGCTGCGGACAATAACCACCAGATGCTCTCCGGCCACGGCGGAGACCGCGCTCCAGGATACGCCCTGGATGCGTATAAGGAAGTCGGCCACCATGACCAGGGCGTCGGGGTTGGATACCCGGCCCAGGTGGGCGAAGGCCCAGTCACGGGCTATGCGCACCACCTCGAGTGCCGTCCGGAAGTGGCGCAGGACGTCCGGGGGCATCTCCGACAGCTCGATTTTTCGTATCATCCCCTTGTCAACATAAGGAAAGAGGTGGCGGAAGGCGCGCATGTCTTCCGGGCCGGCCTTGCGCTCGAAACTACGGGTCTCGCTCTTGATGGCATAGAAGAGGGCGGTTGCCAGGCGGGCCGAGAGCCGGATCCGGGCCGCGAGCAGGTACTCCGTGAGTATGGTCGAGGCCGCCCCGTACTCGGGCCTGATATCGACGAAGGCCGCCTTCGGGGTTTTTTCGCCGGCGAGGGGATGGTGGTCGATGATCACGTCAAACCGATACCTGGCGAAGGGTGCTTTGTGGTGGGGCTGGGAATCCAGAATTACGGTGCGGGTGAATGCCCTGGGGTTGCACTCGGCCGCCGGGATCAGGGGCACCCGGAGGAGATCGACCAGGAGGAGATTGTCTCCGCGCTTGATGTCGTTTATTCGAGCCATTGCCACCTGGGCCACCTCGCGCCACAGCAGTCGCTTGAAGGCGAGGGCCGAGGCTATGGAGTCAGGGTCGGCGTCTATGACGATCAGAACGCGGTCCTCGGGGGAGAACAACTCCCGCAGACGGTGTAGCCGCGAGGCTGCGGATATTTTTTGGGGGGGAAGCGATGCCTTTTTCATCAGCATATTAAGGTTATCGGGCCAGTCTCTTGGTTGACAAGTGCTCCAGGCCGGCAACTGACAGCGGACGCTGATTATTTTGGATCCGCCAAGAGGGCTCCGGTTGCTTCATGAAATCATTATAGTGCCGCGAGCCCGAGCGCGTATCGCTTTCGGTCGCGGCCCTCGCGTCACCAGTGGGGCTTGCCCCCTCCGTGGCCGCCCCAAGACAGGGCAGGCACGGGGGCCTGCCCCTACAAAGGCCTTGCCGTGAGCATTATCCGTGCTGGAACTTGATGCGGCACGGGCATATAATGGCCGCGCTTTGGTCAGGATCATGGATACAGTGAACTCGATGCGTGTGCCGCTGCCGTGTGGGGAGCGGCGTCTGGGCCTGTGCGCTCCGGCCAGCCACTTCAAGCGAGAGGATTTTGAGGCGGGGGTCAAGATTCTCGAGGCGCGAGGGTTCCGGCCAAAATTCTCGGAGCGCGTCTTCCAGCGCAAGGGCTTCTTCGCCGGCGATGAACGCTCGCGGGCGGAGGAGCTGCACGGCCTGTTCACCGACCCCGAGGTGGGGGCCATCATGGCCGTGCGGGGAGGCTGGGGTAGCCTGAGGCTGCTGGAGTACCTCGACTTCGACCTCATCCGCCGCCACCCCAAGCTGCTGGTCGGCTTCAGTGACATTACCGCCCTGCTGGCCGCGCTCAACGAGCGCGCCGGGGTCGTGGCCCTGCACGGACCCACCGTCGCCAGCCTTCCCAGGTTGGCGGCGGATTCGATAGACGCGCTGACGGTGGCCCTCAAGACGGGCGCTGTCGCGGGGGTCCGTCCGGCGTCGGGCCACGTGGCGCACCCTCCAAGAGCAAGCGTCTCCGGGCGGTTGGTTGGGGGCAATCTTTCCACCCTGGTCAGTCTTCTGGGCACCCCATATGCCCCAAAAAATACCACGGGCGGCCTCCTGCTGCTGGAAGACGTGCGGGAGAAGCCCTACCGGCTGGACCGCATGCTCTGCTCTCTGCGGCTCTCGGGGCTTCTGGACGGCGTGAACGCCGTCCTCCTGGGTGATTTCACCGCCTGCGGCCATCCGGCGCTGGCCGTCGTCCTGGCCGCCCTGAAGGATCTGCGGGTGCCGGTGGTTACCGGCTACGCCTTCGGGCACGGGGAGCGCAACACCGTGCTTCCCCTGGGTGCCGAAGCCGTCCTCGAAAGGGACGGGCTGCTGAGGTTCGAGCGGAGTGAGTCGGACATTTGAGCTGACGCGAGGCCTCATGGGTCGCGCGGTCCTGGAAGGTGTCTTTCCGGGGGCGGTGCTGCTGGTGGCCAAGGCCGGCCGGGTTCTGTTCCACGAGGCCTTCGGCATGCGCCGGCTCCTGCCGGAGCCGCTGCCCGCCCACGAGGGTACCGTCTTCGACCTCGCCTCCCTCACCAAGCCTTTGGCCACCGCGCTGTCGTGCGGGGTTTTTTTGGCGGGGCAAAGGAGGCTTTCGTTCCGGTTGCCTCTGGCGGAGTTTTTTCCTGATGCCCCCCGGCCGCTGGCCTCGGTCACCCTGGCTCAGCTCCTGAGCCATGTGAGCGGGCTCCCCGCCCTGCGGAACTATTTCCATCGCCTGGTGGCCGCCCCCGAGGGGGAGCGGCGGGGCGTGCTGGTCGAGCTTGCCCTCCAGGAGCCCCTGGTGGCCGCCCCCGGCACGGTGGCCTGCTATTCCGACCTCGGATACATCCTGCTGGGCGCCGTGCTGGAGAAGACCAGCGGCCTGGGGCTGGACGATCTGGCCGCCCGGCTTCTCTACGAGCCGCTGGGGCTTGGCCTCCACTTTCGGCCCACCGGCGGGCAGGCCCCGGCGGTTGAGCTTGCCGCCACCGAACAGTGTCCGCTCCGGGGCAGGGTGCTCGAAGGTGAGGTACACGACGAGAACTGCTGGGCGGCCGGCGGCGTGTGCGGCCATGCCGGCCTGTTCGGAACGGCGGCCGAGGTGGCGGCGCTGCTGCTTCATCTGCGCGCCGTGGTTCGGGACGGGGCCGAGGGGCCGGTTGCGCCAGGCACTTTGCGCCGGATGATGGCGCGCCGGCGCCTGCCGCGCCTCACGACGTGGGGCCTGGGCTTTGATCATCCCAACAAGGTCGGCTCCAGCGCCGGCCGCTACTTCTCGCGCCGTTCCGTGGGGCATCTGGGCTTTACGGGATGCTCCTTCTGGATGGACCTTTCAGACAACGACCTGCTGGTGGTGTTGCTGACCAACCGCGTTCATCCCAGCCGGCACCATGAAGGCATCAAGGGTTTTAGGCCGCGTTTGCACGAGGCGGTCTTCAAGGAGGCGACGGTATGAGGGCCGCCGAGGTTTTTTCTCTCGATATGCCCGCGCGGATGCGGCGCGTCCATCTGTTGGGCATCTGTGGCGTGGCCATGGCCTCGCTGGCCGGCTTGTTCAGGCAGAGCGGCTTTTTTGAGGTGACAGGCTCGGACGACAACGTCTACCCCCCCATGAGCGACTTCGTGGCCGCGCTGGGCATAGACGTGCTGCGTGGCTTCAAGGCGGAGCACGTCTCGCGGGCCGCGCCTGATCTGGTCGTGATCGGCAATGCCATCAGGCGGGAAAACCCCGAGGCCCAGGCCGTGCTGGCCCAGGGGGTGCCCTATCTGTCACTGCCCGAGGCCATCAGCCGCTTTTTTCTGACGGACAAGACCAGCCTGGTCATAGCGGGCACGCACGGCAAGACAACCACCTCGGCCCTCACGGCCTGGCTGCTGGAGGCCGCCGGTCTGAAGCCAGGCTTCATGATAGGCGGCATTGCCCGCAACTTCTCCCGAGGCTGCCGGCTGGCCGAAGGAGAGCATTTCGTGCTGGAGGGCGACGAGTACGACACCGCCTTCTTCGACAAGGGGCCGAAGTTTCTCCACTACAGGCCGATGCTCACCGTGGTGACCGGGGTCGAGTTCGACCATGCCGACATCTATGCGGATCTCGACGCCGTGAAGGAGTCCTTCCGCGGGCTGTTGCGGATCATCCCTCCCGAGGGGCTGCTGCTGGCCTACTCCGGCTGCCCCAATCTGCGCGGGCTGCTGTCCGAGGCCCGCTGCCGCGTCCAGATCTATGGCAGCTCGGATGATGCCGAGTGGCGCGCCGTGGGGCAGGAATTCGGCCAGGGGGGCACCTCCTTCGAGCTTCGGCGGGGCGAGCACTTCTCTTTCGGCCGGTTCAACTCTCCGCTGCACGGGCTGCACAACCTTCACAACACCGTGGCGGCCATGGCGCTGGCCATGCACGCCGGGGCGGATACCGAAAGGCTCCGGGAAGGGCTGAAGGGTTTTGAGGGGGTGGCCCGCCGCCAGGAGGTCAAGGGGGAGATTGGGGGCATAACCCTGATCGAGGACTTTGCCCATCACCCCACGGCGGTTCGCGAGACCTTGGCGGCACTCAAGGCGGCCTACGGAGACCGCCGCCTGCTCTGCGCCTTCGAGCCGCGTACCAACAGCAGCCGGCGCAACATATTTCAGGCGGAGTATTCGCGCTCCTTTGGCGCGGCGGACGTCTGTCTCATCCGGGAGGCCCCAGGGCTGGACAAGATACCCGATGCCGAGCGCTTCTCCTCGCGGCGGCTGACCGAGGATCTGAGGGCCGCGGGGACACCGGCCCACTTCTTCGCGGACACGGAGGCCCTGGTTGGTTATCTGGCGGGGGAGTCACGGCCGGGAGACGTCATCGTGACCATGTCCAACGGGGGCTTTGACGACATACAGGGCAGGCTGGCCGTGGCGCTGCGACGGCGCTTCGACCCGGGCCTGCCCCCGGTAGAGCCGGGAACGTGAAGTGAAAATGTCTGTCAGCCTGCCAGTGGCGGGGGGGGACCAGGGGGCGGGAAAAATCCCTTTGGCTTCCAGCCGGGAAACGGCTTAGCCTAATTCTCAGGACAAGGCGAGACCGCCCAGTCGTGGGCCAAGTGTCTTCCCCCAGAGTTCCAGGAGGAGTGAATGAAGGTTCTGAAGCTGATGGCGTTGCTTTCAGTTCTGGTCATCATGGCCGTGCCTGCTTTTGCCGCGGGCGGGGCCGCCCAGTCTCAGGAAGTCCAGGGACAGGTCAGCAGCATCGACCAGCAGAACAAGACCATGCAGGTGGGCGGCAAGACGCTGTCCTTCAACGACCAGACCAAGGTCATCGGCCCGCGGGGCGAGCAGAGCAACATAAGCTCCTTGAGTGAAGGTGAGCAGGTGAAAGCCAGCTTCATGAAGCAGGACGGCAAGAACGTGGCCCAGAGGATAGAACTGATGATGCCTTCGGGCGGTGCCGGTGCCGGTGGCGGCATGGGCGGCATGCAGGGTGGCGGTGGCATGGGCGGCGCTCCGAGTGGTGGCACGAGGGGTGGGCAGTCCCAATAAGCGCTGTGGGACCTGCACTCCTTAGATGAGAGCGGGAGGCGGGTCATCTTCCCCGCCTCCTTTGTCTAAGGCGGCGTAGCGGTGCCGGGTGGCCGCGCCGGCGTCGTGAAGGGGGGGCGGCGATCTTTGCACGTTCTCCAGGTTTCCAGGAGGGTTTTGTCGTGAAGCTACGGTGTTTGATACTGGCGTTGGCCGTGATGGGCCTGGCTGCCGGACCCGCGTTTGCCCAGCAGCAGGGTGGCGCGATGGATCAGAGCCAGGGTGCCGGCGGCCCCGCCGTTTCCGGTGGAGAGCAACCTGAGATGAAGGAAGTGCAGGGTGAGATCAGCGATATCAACCCGGACAAGAAAACCATCGAGGTTGGCGGCGGCATCTTCGGCGGCACCACCCTGCAGGTCACCAGCAACACGAAGTTCGTATCAGCCGCGGGCGTAAAACCGGGGTTGTCACTCAGTTCGCTGAAGAAGGGCGACCGCGTGCGGGCGAGCTACCTCAAGAGTGGAGACCGGAACGTGGCTGAAGAGATAGTCGTCCTCTCGCCCAGTGCCGGCAAAGCGGCTCCCGGCGCCGCGCCACGCGGTGGCACGACTGGCCCGGAGGGTTCGTCCCCTCAACCATAAGGGCGGTTTTCTTTCGGGGAGGTGGGTTTTTCGGCCCGCCTCCCCGTTCGTCAGATTCCGACCTCCTGCGCGACCATGTACAGCCTCTCGTACTCCTTGATTAGCCCCGACTCGGCAAAGCTGAAATACTCGTTGTTGCTGCCGATGATGAGATGATCGAGAATCCGCATGCCCATGACCTGGGCCACGAACACCAGGTCTCTGGTGGCCTTTTTGTCCGGCCGCGAGGGAGAGGGATCGCCCGAGGCGTGGTTGTGGGCCAGCACCAGGGTGGAGGCATGATGGTGCAGGGCACGCTGCACCACCTCGCGGGGATAGACGGCGCTGGAGGTGAGGCTGCCCTCGAACATGTCTTCCACGGCCAGCACCTGGTTGCGGGAGTTGAGAAAGAGGACCTTGAAGACCTCCCGCTTCAGATCCCGCATGGAATGGTAAAGGTACTCGAAGACCTGGCGGGAGGAGAGCAGGTAATCCCGCTCTATGAGCCGCTCCTGCAGGAACTTGCGGCCGACCTCGTGTATCAGCTTGAGTCCGAAGGCGTTCCTGGGTCCTATGCCCTTTATGGCCTGCAATTGCTCCAGTTGGGCATCGAGGACCAGCCGCAGGGATCCCAGCGTTTTGAGGGCCTCCCTGGCTATGGCTTTGCAGTCGCGCCGGGGGGGTGCCCAGGGTCAGCAGGAGTTCCAGGATTTCCTCATCCGTAAACTTGGCGAGGCCGTGTTCCAGAAACTTGTCGCGTAGTCGTTGCCGGTGGCCCTCGGCCTTGTTGGGGGAGTCGTCCATGCTTTTTTTAGCGCCGCCCGCGGCCCGGCCGCCCGGTGGCCCACCGGCGCTTGGCCTCGGTTATGCGCCGCACCGCCCCCGCCAGGGTTTTTTCCCGCAAGTCGGCGTCGGTCTCGAGGCGGGACACCAGATGGGCAAGTACGTCCCGTGGGTCGTCCTGCCGGAGCATGTTGCAGACCAGGAGTTGATCGCAGCCCGCCCGCAGGGCCAGTTCCGCGGCTTCCGCCAGGCCCCAGCCGTCTACAATGGCCCCCATCTGCAGGTCATCCGAAAATACCAGCCCTCCAAAACCCAGCTCCGTGCGAAGCAGGCCCGTGACGACCGCCGGAGACAGCGTGGCCGGCAGGGTGGCGTCCAGCGCCCGGTACAAAATGTGAGTGGTCATGACGGCGGCCACCCCGGCGTCGATGGCCGCCCGGTAGGGGACGAGTTCGACCCGACGCAGCCGGTCCGGGCCGTGGTCAATTTGTGGCAGCCGACGGTGGCTGTCTACCGGCGTGTCTCCGTGACCTGGGAAATGTTTCGCGCAGGCCGCCACGTTGGCTTCCTGGAAACCGTTGATGGTTTCCACGCCCAGTGAGGCCACGACCTCGGGCGAATCCGAAAAGCAGCGGTCGGCGACGGCGGAATCTTTTCTGGTGCGGACGTCCAACACCGGGGCCAGATTGAGGTTTATGCCCAGCCCAGCCAGCTCGAAACCCATCTTCAGCGCCCGCTGGTAGGCCGCCTTTCGGGCCTCGGCGGAAAAACCCATGGCACCCAGGGTTGCCTGCCCAGGCTGGTGGGTGAAGGGATCTTTTAGCCGGGCCACCGGGCCACCTTCCTGGTCTATCGCCACCAGCAGCGGCAGCCCGCTGGAACGCAGAGAAACCTCCTGGAGCCGGCCTATGAGGCGGGTCATATCCGCGGGGGTTCCGACGTTCCGCCCGAAGAGGATGATGCCGCCGGGGCACAGATCCTCGATGAAACGAATCAGTTCGGGGGTGGGTTCCGTACCCGGTACGCCGACCATCAGGGTTTGCGCCGCCTGGCGGAGCAGATCATGGAGCGGATTATGGCCGGCCATCAGCCTGCCTTGCGGGGGTCGAGCCAGTCTCGCAGGCCGTCACCCCACGAAGTTGAACCCCAGCACCACCAGCATTATGGCCAGGCCGGGAAAGGTGGTGAGGTGGGGGGCGATGAGCAGGAACTGGCGGCCTTCATTCAGCATGGAGCCCCACGAGGGCGTGGGCGGCTGCACCCCCAGACCCAGGAACGACAGGGCTGCCTCGGCGACTATGGCCGAACCCATGCCGAAGGTGGCCTCGACGGTGAGCGGGGCCAGCACGTTGGGAAGGATGTGGCGGAATATGATGCGCCTGTCCGAGGCGCCGGCGGCCCTGGCCGCGACCACGAAGTCCCGCTCCTTGAGCGAGAGGACCTGCCCCCTGGCCAGCCGGGCATAGCTCACCCAGCCCACCAGGCAGAGGGCGATGATTACGTTGGAGAGCGACGGCCCCAGAACGGCCATGAGGGAGAGGGCCAGCAGGATGCCGGGAAACGCCAGAAAGATGTCCACCACCCGCAGAAAAATTTCATCCACTACCCCCCCAAAATAGCCCGCCGTGCAACCCAGGCAGATCCCCAGGGAGAGCGAGACCAGCACCGTGACCGTACCCACCAGGAGGGAGACCCGTGCCCCGTGGATGACGCGGCTGAAAATGTCCCGGCCGAACTTGTCCTGCCCCAGCAGGTGCTGTGCCGAGGGCGGCCGGAGTTCCTCCTCCAGGCTCATTTTCTGGGGGTTTTGGGGGGCCAGCCAGGGGCTTGCCGTTGCGCAGACGACTAGGGCGGCGATGAGGGCCGCCCCGATCAACGCCAGCCGCCCGCGCAGCAGGCGCGATTTGAAACGTGGCCCGGCAAGGGCGGCCAGGGGATGGAGGTTGGAAGTGGCAAACATGACAGCGATATTCTACCCGGTTGGCTCCCTCAGGGGAAGGGGGATTGTGGGGCGGGCGGTGGATTCGCCGAAGTGAGCGCGGGCCGCCTGCTGGAGACAGGTAGATGTGCTCTGGAGAAGTAATTACTGGCAGCAAAGATTATGGAGAGGAAAAATTTCGCTTGACTGTAGTCGAGATTGATATAATACTAAGCAGCAATATTAGTCCAGCTATAGGTTAGACCAACGGGCGCGCGGCTGAGTAGGGGCTGGAGAGAAAATGGTGGAGAATATGTTCAAATCATTCAAGCACTTGGTTATGGGGGCCTTGCTGGTGCTGGCCTGCGCGCCGGCCGCTTCGGCGGAAATGTATTTTGGGGTCTACGGCGGCGGAGCGGTTATGCCGGACAGCGAACAGCGTTTGTGGGATCCCCCGGCGGGAGCTCCGGCCGCTCTTGGTATGGCACAGAGGAAGTACGACCCGGCGGCCTCGTTTGGCCTCAAGCTGGGCGGCTGGCTGGCGAAGAGGCCCTACCTTGCCCTGGAGGGGAACGTCTGGGGCAACCTGGGCGGGCTTGAGGAGACATTCACTTCGGGGATAAAGCTCGGGAATGACCCCTGGGTACTCTTTCGCGCCAGCAGTGCATATGATCTGCACCTCGTCAACTTCTCTCTGTCGCCTCTGCTGCAGTACCCAGGCGAGAAGTGGCGGTTCTATGGGGGGCCGGGCCTGCTCTATTCCGCGGCCACGGCGTCCATTGACGGTCATGACATAGACAAGAACGGTCTCGGCTACACCGTTCAGGCGGGGGTTGAGTACAAGGTGACGCCGAAGGTAGGCGTCTTCACCGAGTATCGCTGGGCCTGGGCCGACTACGGGGACGGGTTTGTGGAGAAGAACCTCGGGGTCCACAACTCTATCCTCGGCGTGGCGGCGCATTTCTAGGTTTTTCATGCACGGCGCGGCCGCCTGAAGCTCAATCGGCGGCCGTGCTCTTGGCGGCGTTAAGGAGCAAAACATTGCGGCGGGCAATCTCTAGCTTGGTTCTTCTCCTGCTGTTCTCCACCGCCCCAGGGGCCGAGGCGGCCATGTACGCCGGGCTGTACGGCACGCCGCTGCTGCCTGACGGCGAGACGTCTTCGGGGGTCGTGGTCGTCTCCCGCAACAAGGTCAGCGAGTCCGATTTTGGTGATTCCTTTGGGGTCAGGCTCGGGGGGTGGTTGAAGAAGTTCCCGTATCTCGCGGCCGAGGGCAACTTCTGGTACGGTGAGGGCGAGGTCGGAAAGCGATATGCCCATACGGCCCAGGGAGAGTACTTAATAAGCAACGCAGACTATAGGGCCTTCAACCTCTCGGCCTCGCTCCTGGCCCAGTATCCCAAGGAGGAATGGCGCCCTTACATCGGGGCGGGCCTGCTCTACTCTTGGGCCTGGCTGGACAGCAGCATTGGTGGTCTACCCGGCGGGAAGGACTCGAACGTAGGACTGGTGGCCCAGGCCGGGGTGGACTATCAGTTGACGGAGTGCCTGAACATATTCGGGGAGTATCGCTACGCGCGGACGGAATTTAACTTCGCTCCCGGCGCGGAGACGGCTGTCAGCACCCACCACTTGCTTGTCGGCGCCGAACTGAGGTGGTAGGGTTTTTTCTCTACGCCCCCAGGCACCCCACCCAGTGTTCTGGCGCAACCTCCCTCAGCGCCGGCTCCTCTCGGCGGCAGCGGTCGGTAACGGCCGGGCAGCGCTGAATGAAGGCGCACGGTCCGCGCTCATCGCTCAATGTCTCGGCGGGTATTTTGGTCCTTCGGGCCTTTTTTTCGGGGTCGGGCACGGGAATGGCCGCCAGCAGCACCCTGGTGTAGGGGTGCAGGGGGTTGTTGAAAAGCTCTTCGGCGCCGGCCAGCTCCACGATGCGCCCCGCGTACATGACCGCGATGCGGTCGCTTATGTGGCGCACCACCATCAAATCGTGAGAAATAAAGAGGTAGGTGAGGCCGAAGGTTTCCCGGAGGTCCATCAGCAGGTTGAGGATCTGGGCCTGGATGGATACGTCGAGGGCCGATATTGGCTCATCGGCCACCACCAGTTCCGGGCGCACGGCCAGGGCGCGGGCGATGCCTATGCGCTGGCGCTGGCCACCCGAAAACTCATGAGGGTAGCGGGCCGCGTCCTCCGTTCGCAGACCGACCATGGCGAGGATCTCCGCGACCTTGTCCCGCAGCTCGGCCTGGCCCGAGGCGAGGTGGTGTATCTTGAGCCCCTCGGAGACGATGGAGCCGACCCGCATGCGCGGATTGAGGGAGCCGTAGGGATCCTGGAAGATGAGCTGCATGCGGCGGCGGGTCCGACGCAGCTCGGCCTTGGGCATGGCCAGAAAATCCCGGCCCTCGAACAAGACCTGGCCCGAGGTCGGCTCCTCCAGCCGCAGAATCAGCTTGCCCGTGGTGGTCTTGCCCGAGCCGCTCTCCCCCACCAGCCCCAGGGTCTCGCCCCGGCGGATGCTGAAGCTGACGCCGTCGACCGCGCGCACCACCTGCCCTTCGCGGTCGAACATGCCCCGCCGGGTGATGTAGTGCTTGACCAGCCCTCGGGTCTCGAGTAGCAAGCCGTTGTCAGACGGCGGCGTTTTTTGACTTGACATGCTCCGTCCTCAGACCGACTTCGTTCCAGCGGATGCAGCGCGACCCATGCCCCGGCTCCACCTCGAACCAGGGCTCGCCCTCGGTACACTCAGGCGCGGCCCAGGGGCAACGGGGGTGAAACTTGCAGCCGGGTGGCAGGTTGAGCAGGTCCGGCACCTGGCCGGGAATGGTCTCAAGCCGCCGCTTGCCGAGCTGCAACGCGGGAATGGAACGCAAGAGCCCGATTGTATAAGGGTTGCGAGAATTCTTGAAGATGTTTTCCACCGTGCCGTACTCGAATATGCGCCCGCCGTACATTACCGCCACGTGGTCCGCCACCTTGGCCACCACTCCGAGGTCGTGAGTGACCAGGAGCAGGGCCATGCCAGACTTCTCTTTGAGCCGCGCCAGCAGATCGAGGATCTGGGCCTGGATGGTGACGTCCAGGGCCGTGGTGGGTTCGTCGGCAATGAGCAGGGCGGGGTCGCAGGCCAGGGCCATGGCTATCATGGCCCGCTGGCGCATGCCCCCCGAGAGCTGATGAGGGTAGCTGCCCGCGGTGTGTTCTGGCCGAAAAATCCCCACCAGGCCGAGCAGCTCCACGCTGCGCCGCCAGGCCGCCTTTTGGGAGAGGTTCTGGTGCAGAACGAGCGACTCGGATATCTGGGAGCCGATGGTGAAGACCGGGTTCAGCGAGGTCATGGGCTCCTGAAAAATCATCGAGATCTTGTTGCCCCGCAGCCGCCGCATCTCCTCGGGTGCGAGCTTCAGCAGGTCGTTCCCCTCGAAGAGGATGCTTCCCTCGACTATCCTGCCCGGAGGGCTGGTTATCAGCCGCAATATTGAAAGACCGGTTACCGACTTGCCGCAGCCGCTCTCACCGACCAGGCTCAGGGTTTCGCCCGCCTGGAGCGCGAAATCAACGCCGTCCACCGCCCGGACGACCCCATAGTCGGTGAAGAAGTGGGTTTTTAGCCCGCGGACCTCCAGAAGAAAACCCTTGCCGCTCATGCCGCCGCCTCCCTTCGTCGCAGCCGGGGGTCGAGGGCGTCCCGCAGCCCCTCGCCGAATAGGTTGAAGCCCAGCACGGTTATGAGAATGGCCGCGCCGGGGAAGACCGTCAGCCACCAGGCATCGAAGATGTAGAGGCGTCCCTCGGTGAGGATGTTGCCCCAGGAGGGCGCGGGCGGCTGAACGCCAAAACCCAGAAAGGACAGCCCGGCCTCCACCAGAATGGCCGTGGCGACGTCCAACGTGGCGGAGACGAAGACCGGGGCCAGGGAGTTGGGCAGCATGTGGCGAAAAATCATGCGGCCGTCGCGCGCCCCCAGCGCCCGGGCGGCACAGACGAAATCCCGGCCGCGCAGGGAGAGGAACTCGGCCCGCACGAAGCGGGCGGTGCCCATCCAGCTCGTGGCCCCGATGATGATCATGACGTTGAGGATGCTCGGCCCCAGCAGGGCGACTATGGTCAGTATCAGGAAAAAGGCGGGAAAGCACATCATGACGTCCACGAAACGCATGAGCAGGGAGTCTGTCCAGCCACCATAAAAGCCCGCCACGGCCCCCACGATTATGCCGATGGCCAGGGAGATGAAAACGGCCACAAAACCCACGGACAGCGATATGCGCGAGCCGAGCAGCATGCGGCTCAGCACGTCGCGGCCGAGTTGATCCGTGCCCAGCAGGTGTTTGGCGGAGGGTGCCACCAGTTTGGCCGAGACCTGGATGGCCTCGGGGTCATAAGGGGCCAGGAGGGAGGCCAGGGCCGCCACGCTGAATATGGCCAGAACCACCGCCGCCCCGGCCAGGGCCAGCCTGTTTCGGCTGAACTGCCGCCAGAGGCTATTGGAAGAAATCATCAGCCGAGCCTTATCCGGGGGTCAACCACGGCATAGAGCACGTCGGAGATCAGGTTGCCCAGCAGCGTCAGGGCGGAGGAGATGGTCAGCACGGTCATCACCACCGAGTAGTCACGGGCCAGCACCGCCTGATAGGCCAGCCGCCCTATGCCCGGCCAGGCGAAGACGGTTTCGATGATCACCGAGCCGCCGATGAGGCTGGGCACCAGGAAGCCGAACAGGGTGGCGATGGGCAGCAGGGCGTTGCGCAGGGCATGGCGGTAGTAGACTTCGTCTTCCGCCAGGCCCTTGGCCCGGGCGGTGCGGATGTAGTCCTGTTCCACCACCTCCAGCATGGAAGAGCGGGTGTAGCGGCTTATGGCCGCGATGCTGGAGGTGGCGAGCACCGTGGCCGGCAGCATGAGGTGCCAGAGCCGGTCCATCGAGGCCGTGGCCCAGCCGATGTCGCCCAGGCCGAAGGACCTTATGCCCAGCACCGGGTAGCCGAAGAGTTTTACCGTGGCCAGAATCAAGAGATAGGCCAGCCAGAAGCTGGGCATGGATATGCCCACGTAGGCCAGAAAGGTGCCGATGTTATCGGGCAGGGAGTAGCGCCTGGCGGCCGAAAACACCCCCATGGGGATCGCCACCGAGAAGACGATGACCATGGCCACCACGTTGAGCAGAATCGTCGCCGGAAGCCGTTCCATTATCTTCTGAATGACCGGCCGGCCGTCTTTGAAGCTGCAAAGCTCTCCGGTGAAGAGCTTTTTCAGCCACAGGCCGTACTGGACGTGGAGCGGCTTGTCCAGGTCGTAGTTCTTTTCCATCTGCTCGATGATCTTGGGCGATACCTTGGGGTCGAGCGTCATGCCCAGGGGGCTGCCGGGGGCCAGATGAATGATGGCGAAGGATATGACCGTTATTCCGATAAGGATCGGAACGTTCTGGAGAAGCCTCTTGAGGATGAAACGCCCCACGTGCCCCTCCTATTGCCCCAGCACGGGTCTCTTCGGCGTCGTCCAGCGGACGATGTCGTAGAGGAGCCCGGCCTTGGCCATGGTTACGGGTACTTCCCTGGTTGCGCCGTTTTCGGCCTCTCGGACGGCGAATCCGCGCCGGAGCGCCGTGGTGGATTTTGGGGTGAACAGGAAGCAGTAGGGCTGGTCTTTGGCGATGAGCTCGTGAAGGCGCCAGTATATTTTCCGGCGCCTGTCGCGGTCGTATTCGCGCCGGCCCGCGACCATCAGGGCGTCAGCGGCGGGGTTGGCGTAGGCGGTGACGTTGAAGCCGTCTTTTATCTGGCTGGAATGGAAGATGCTGTAGCAGTCCGGGTCTACCCCGAGGCTCCAGCCCAAAATGGTGGCGTCGAAGTGGCGCGGGGTAATGAAGTTCTTGAGAAACACCGCCCACTCGTACAGCTCCAGCCGCACGTCTATGCCAAGCTGCGCGAGCTGGCGCTGCACCAGCACGCCCACGTCGCGCCGCAGGTCGTTGCCGGAGTTGGTTATCAGCGCGAAGCTGAAGCGCCGCCCGTCCTTGGTAAGTATCCCGTCCGGGCCTTTTTCCCAGCCGGCCTGGCGAAGCAGGGCCGCGGCCTTGGCCGGGTCGTATGGCAGAGAATACACCTTGGGGTTGGCATACCACATGTGATACGGGAACGGCCCGGTGGCCGCCTTGCCCAGCCCATAGAGGACATGATGGACGATCTCGTCACGGTTTATGGCCAGGGCCAGCGCCTGCCGGACCCGAACGTCCCGGAAGAGGGGGTTGGCGAGGTTCCAGCCGATGTAGGAATAACCCAGGGAGGGCTGGGTGAAAATCTGAAGGTTTCCTTCTCCGCTCAGCCGGGCGAACTGGTGCGGCTCCAGCCCGTAGAGATCCAGGCCGCCGGTGAGCAGCTCTATCTCGCTCAGGGACGTCTCGGGGATGATGCGGATGACGATGCGGTCCAGCCGGGGGCGGCCTTCCCAGTAGTCGTCATTCGCCTCGAGGTCTATCCGTTCGTCGGACATCCAGCGGGCCAGTCTGAAGGGTCCGGTCCCTATGGGATGGCTGTTGAAGGCAGCGGTGTTGATGTCCTTCCCCTCCAGAAGGTGTTTGGGAATAATGCCGATGCTCCATGTCTCCAGACCGGGGGCGAACGGTTCTTTGTACCTCACCCGCACCGTGTGGGGGTCCAGCACGTCCACCCGGTCCACCAGTTCGAAGTCACTGCGGCGGACGGTATTGGTCTTGGGATCCATGATGCGCTCATAGGTGAATTTTACGTCGTCGGCGCTGAAGGGGGCGCCGTCGTGCCAGCGCACGCCGTGGCGCAGGTGAAAGGTAATCTCCGGGTGTTTTTTACCCTGCACGATCCGCCAGCTTTCGGCCAGGTCACCCACCAGCTTTTTCAGGTCGCGGTCGTACTTCAGCAGTCCATTGAAGACGAAGCCGTTAACCTCGGAGGAGGATGAGTCCTGGGCCAGCACCGGGTTGAGGTAGGAGGCGTCGCCGATGGAGGAAATGACGAGCTGATTGAGGCCGGGCTGGGCCTGGACGCTGACGAAGAAGATCGTCAGCCCCATGGCCAGAGCCAGGAGCGCGGGAATACTCAGCAATATGCGCTTGATCCGCAACTCTATGCCCTGAAATCCCAGGTCGTCTGGGCGCCGATAGCCGGCGCGAATGCCGCGTCCTCAGGAGTTCGCCTGGCGCGACCAAGGGTTCATCCTATCAGCTATCGCGGCGAGGACAAGTGTTTAGGCGGAGGCCCGACCCCGAAAGTCAGGCCTCCGCGGGGTGTTTTCAGCGAATCACCCCTCCGGTATTGAGAGGAGGCTGGGCTGCCGGCGTCCCGAGCATGGGAAGCATGGCCGGGGGCGGAGGCGGAGGCGCCAGCATTTCCTTGGCCTGAGTGAACTTGAGCTGAACGTTGTCCTGGATCCAGTGCGGGTCCCACCACTCGACGGGGTTGACGAAGACCCCGCTGACCAGCATGGAGAAGTGGACGTGATCTCCCCCGGCCAGCCCCGTGGCCCCGCTGTTGCCGATGACTTGGCCTTTTTGCACCTTCTGCCCGGTGGTCACGCTCAGGTTGCTCATGTGACCGTAGAGGCTGAAGATCCCCTGGCCGTGGTCGATTATCACGCACTGTCCGTAAATGCCGAGGTCCTCGGCCATGGCCACCACGCCACTGTTGGCCGCCTGTACGGGAGCCGCGGCCAGCGAGGCGAGGTCCACCCCCTGGTGGAGTTGCTCGTCTATCTTCTGGCCGTTGACATAGTAGGAGCGCCTGTCGCCGAAGCCGGCCATGGGGGCGGTGTTGTTGAGGCGCAGGAACGGACCTTCCCAGAGCTGACTGGGGGAGGACTTGGAGCAGACCTGGGCGATGCGGCGGTGGTTGGCCGCCCGCACCACGCGGTTGATCCGCAGGAAGTTTTTGATTACCGGCTGGTTGGGATCCGCCTCGGGCAGCAGCCTGGAGACCATCTCGGAGAGCCACTCGGGACTCAACTCCAGGTTGTCGCTGCGGAAGGTCTTGTCGCGAAGCTTATAGTAGAACCCGGCCTTGCTCTCGTTGCCGGCGTCGTCCCTGGCAATGACCGTCAGGCTGGTGGGAGGGGCCCCGGAGGAGGCGGGGTAGGCGAAATAGGCGCAGTACACGCCCTTGCCCACCGGGCAGGGGTAGCCGGGGAAGAATTTGTCACCCACCCGGACCCCATGGACCGACTTCTCGTCCAGCTTGTAGATGATACAGCCCACCCCACCCCGGTTGATGTAGTGCGAGGTGCTCAAGACCTGTAGCGACGGGCGGACCCAGTCTACTCGGACTACCTTTCGCAGCAGAGTCATGTTTCCGCTGAACACCCTTCCCCAGGAGGCGTCGCGGACGGTCACGCGCATCTCGGCCGTGCCTTGCAACAGACCGAGCAGCCGGGGTTGCAGTACCACCCGGAGGTCCTTCCGGTGTATTCCCGTGCCCTGGAAAAAGCCCAGCTCAGGGTACTCCACCTTGAGGGGGACAGCCTGCTTGTCACCCTGAATCAGGGCCACCTCGACGGACTTGATCCCGGCGCCTTCGTCGGCCAAGGCCAGGGACAACGTGGTTCGGGCACCCACGCTGCCGGTGTCGGGCGAAATTCTGACCACGGGCGAGGCCAGGTCTATCTTTTGGTAGAGAAGCCAGGTCGCCACTCCGAAGAGCAAGATGACGACCATCAGACCGGCAACGTAGCTTTTTTTCATTGACGGAGCGTTCCTCCATGGATATAGGGCAGCAAGACTAGCAGAAAGACAATCCCTTGAGCAAGCTTTCTGATGTGGCCATGGAAGGCCGCCGTCAGGTTCGCCTGAGAAGTAGTGCCTAGGGGAAAATACTAATATTGTTAAAAAGTTGACTAATGGCACGCTGTCATGTTAAGGGCTGCTCCGAAGGCTGGCCGGATGAGACGCGGGTAGGGCAGGGTCCCTCCGCGGCGCGGGCCGACGTCGATGCGGCTGTGGTGGAGCGGTTCGCCAGGCTCCGGACGCTTCGGCTCATCGAATCGCTTTATGGAGGGCCGGCATCCGGCCCGTGCGTGGCGGAGTCTTCATCCAGCTATGTCTTGTCGCGTCCCGCGACGGCAGCAGATGTTGACACGGCCCTGGCGCTGCTAAAGCGCCACGGGCGGGCGGTGGCGGAGATCGAATCTCTCATCCGGGGCATGGCCGAAACCGTGCGCGCCGAAAAGGTCTTGGCGCGAAGCCCCGACGACGTGGCTGGTGACATTACCAGGGCACTGGCTGCTGAAGCAGGCCGCCTGGAGGGACTGAAGCGGATTCTCCCCGAGGAGCGAATCTTTCCAGCCATGCGGAAGCTCGAAGAACTGGTCCCACAGCTCGATATGCTTCTGCGCACCGAGGCCGAGGCGCGCGAGATCCTGAGCTTTGCCTTCGGCGACCGGGTCATGAACTGGGTGTGCGGCAAGGGCGAGGAGTCACGGGTTCTCATATCGAGAATAGAGAAGCTGGCGCCCACCGACCTGCCGGTCTTGATCTGCGGGGAAACCGGCACGGGCAAGGAACTGGCCGCCCGGTTCATTCACTCTCGCAGCCGCCGGGCGCGTGGTCCCTTCGTGGCCATAAACTGCGCGGCCATACCCTCGGAGCTGCTCGAGAGCCAGTTGTTCGGCCAAAGGGCCGGGGCCTTCACCTCGGCGCGCGAGCAGAACGGCCTGCTTGATGCCGCCGACGGCGGAACCTTCTTCATGGATGAAGTCAGCGAGCTCAGCCTGGACCATCAGGCCAAACTCCTGCGCTTCATCGAGGAGCGAGAGTACATTCCCGTCGGGGGGCGTACCGCCCGGCGGGCCAATGTGCGCCTGCTGTGCGCCACCAACCGCGGCCTTACCGAGCGCGTCCGCGACGGTGCCTTCCGCCTCGACCTTTTCCACCGCATCAATGACTTCCTGGTGCGGCTCCAGCCGCTGCGGGAGCGGCGTCAGGACCTGCCCATCCTTATAGAATTCTTCCTTCGCAAGTGTGCTAACGAATTGGGCCAGGGCATCGAAATCTCCCCCGAGGCGAAAGCCAGGCTGCTCGCCTACGGCTACCCTGGCAACATAAGAGAGATGGAGAAGACCATCCGCCGGGCCTGCATCCTGTGCGACCTCGGCCGCATCGGCACCCAGGACCTCTACTTCGAGGGCGGCGTCCCCGAAGGCGGCGAGCAACAGCGGCCCCCAGATCTGAATGCCGTCACCCAGTGGCTGGACAGCTTCCGGCTGGCCCGGCGGGCGGTGGTGGCGCCCCGGATGCTTGACTTTCTCCGGGCGGCGGGCGGGCGGTGGTTTTCCTCGCGGGAGTACGGTCGGGCCGTCGGCCTGTCCGATTCTCAGGCCCGCGCCCAACTCAAACAGCTTGCGGCCGAAAACGGCCCGCTGGAGCACAACGGCGAGGCAAAGGCGCTGAGCCGGTACCATCTGCGCGAAAGGCGTTAGCAGTTGTCTGTTACCGGGCCGCCCGCCCGCCGCAGAATCTCCCTGGCCACCAGGATGCCGCTGGCCGATGCCTGGAGCAGCCCTCTGGTGACTCCGGCGCCGTCGCCGGCGATAAACAGCCCCTCGACCTCGGATTCCAGCCGGTTAGACAGTTTGAAGCGGTTGGAGTAGAATTTTACCTCCACCCCGTAGAGTAGGGTGTGGCGCGAAAAAATACCCGGCGCGAGCTGGTCCATCGCCTCGAGCATCTCCAGAATGTCCTGCAGGTGCCGATACGGCAGGATGAAGCTGAGGTCTCCGGGGGTGGCGGAGGCCAGGGTGGGGCGGGTCAGACAGCGGCGTATCCTCTCCGGCGTGGACCTGTGGCCGCTCAGCAGGTCTCCCAGGCGTTGTACTATAGCCCCGTCGCCCAGGAGGTTGGCCAGGGTGGCGATGTAGCGCCCATAGCCGATGGGGTCGTTGAAGGGGTGGGTGAAGGAGCTGCTTACCAGAATGGCGAAGTTGGTGTTTTCTGTCTGGCGGCCCTTGTAGGAATGGCCGTTGACGGTGGTGATGTCGCCGTAGCTCTCGGTGACCACCTCGCCGTAGGGGTTCATGCAGAAGGTGCGTACCCGGTCGTCAAAGGTGCGGGAATAGTAAATGAACTTGGCCTCATAGGCCACGTCGGTGAGTGGCTTCATGATGGGGGCGGGGGCCTCCACCCTCACCCCGATGTCCACGGGGTTGGGGTGGGAGGTCAGCCCGATGCGCGCGGCCTCGCCGCGCATCCAGGTGGCGCCGGAGCGGCCGGGGGCGGCCACGACGAAGTCGGCCTCGATCTCCTGGCCCGAGGCCAGGCGAACGCCCCGCACCCGGTCGGCGTCGTAGAGGATGTTTTCGACCTCGCAGCCCGTGCGGACCTCGTCTTCGCCGAAGGCCTGGCGCATGCTCTTCAGCACCTCGGGGCAGTGCTCGGTGCCGATGTGGCGGATCCTGGTGGGGATGAACGTCAGCCCGGCCAGCTTGGCCTCTTCGCCCAAAGCGCGCGCGCTCTCTCCGGTGCCTCCGTGAAGGGTTTTTTCGGAAACCCCGTGCCGGATGTAGGCGTCGTCGGCCTCGTGCAGGAGGGCCGTCAGCTCCGAGGCCTCCACGAACTCGTGCAAAAACCCTCCCACCTCCGAGGAGATGATGAGCTTGCCGTCGCTGAAGGCGCCCGCTCCGCCCCAGCCGCACAAGATGCCACCGGCCCGGCGCCGGTTATTTATGTCGTCGCCCTTTTCCAGTAGCAGAACGTCTGCCTTGCCCGCCTTCTTGAGGGTGAGCCCCGCGAAGATCCCCGCCGGCCCCGCCCCGATGATGACTACCTTGGCCTTTTTCAATACTCGATGCCCTTTCTGGCCAGAATTCCCTGCCCGTAAGGGTGTTTGATAGCCAGCATCTCCGTTACCAGGTCAGCCATCATCACCAGTTCCACCGGCGCCCCCCGGCCGGTCAGCACTATCTCGACCCCCTGGGGGCGTCCGTCGAAAAAAAGCTCCCGAAGGCGTTCCATGGGCAACAGCCCCGCGGCCAGGGCCACGTTGGCCTCATCCAGAATGAGCACGTCCACGACGGGTAACGCCGCCAGGGCGGCACTCAGCCCGGCGGCGGCCCTGGCGCGGTCAGCCTCGGAGGGGTTTTCCAGATTCACCCAACCGCCGTCGCCGAATCGCTCGACCTCTATGCCGGCGGTCCTGGCCGCGGTCACCTCGCCGCTTTCCTGTCCCTTCAGGAACTGGATCACCTTGACGCGCAGGCCCCTCCCGGCGGCCCTGAGGGCCAGCCCGAAGGCGGCCGTGGTCTTGCCCTTGCCCTCGCCGGTATAGACCTGCACCAGCCCCTGGGGCAGCGCGCCGTTCCTCCCGCCGCCGGGGCGGTCTTTTTGGGTTGGTGTTGCCTGGGTTGCTTGAACGGAAGTTTCCGACACGCTAATCTCCTTTAGGCTCGGGGGCAGAAAAAAACGGCGTGAGCCCCACTTGCAGAATATCGGTCAGTGGCACGGCCACCGGCAGGTTGCGCTCCACCCAAAAACCTTCGATCCGGAGCCGGCCGTCGGGGCCGGCCGCGAGCCGATGAGGATCGATGCTCAGGGTCTCCTGGCTCAGGGTCTCCTCGCGCGCGGGGTCTTCTTCCCGGAGGTTTTGGGCCTCGCCGGAGGCAGCGACGGCGCGCTGGATCACCACCCGCCGGCGCTGCTGTATGGCTTCCACCAGGGCGTCGAGCAACTCCAGGCGGCAGCCGAAGAAACCTTCCGCCACGGCTACCTCCTCCACGTAGGGCAGGAGCGTTACCCCCACCTCCTCGGGCAGCCTGGCCACCAGGGCCAGCAGGGAGCGCAGCCCCAGGTAGGCCGTTTCGGCGTGGCCGGCGTGGGCCAGGGCGGCCACGGCGGAGGATAGCAGGAGCAGCTCCGAGACGGATATTGCCACGGGGGGCAGCAGAAGATCCTGATCCAGAAAAAAGCTGTTTTTTGCGCGGCCCCGGCGACCGAAGGTAAATCCGAGCCGCCGCAGCTCCTGGCGGTCTCGATAAAACTGGGAGCGGGAGATTGCCAGCCGGTCGAGAATCTCCGCCATGTTGAGGCGGGGGTTGCGCCGCACCATGCCACTGATGTCAAGCAGCCGACGAAGCCTGCCGGCGCTGAGGCGGCGGCGGGCGGAGAGGGGAGACTCGGCGGCGGGTGGTTCCGTCGGCATCGGGTCGTTGGGGCGGGCCGCCCGGTCAGCTACGGCCGACTCCCATGGCATCCTTCCATTTTTCACTGAACCTCAAAACTATTTTCTGGAGGAGCGCTTGTCAAGGACGAACATAATTACCCTGCTTACCGACTTTGGTCTGCGGGACACCTACGTGGCCCAGATGAAGGCGGTGGTGCTTGGGGTGAACCCGCTCGCGCGCCTGATCGACCTTACCCACGGGATCGCGGCCGGGGACATCAGGGAGGCGGCCCATGCCCTCGAGAGCGCCTGCTTTCTTTTCCCCCCCGGCACCGTGCACCTGGCGGTGGTAGACCCTGGGGTCGGCTCGGCCAGGGCGCCCCTGGCCCTAAAGGCGGCGGGCTTTCTCTTCGTGGGGCCGGACAACGGCATCTTCACCCCCGCCCTGGCGGCCGACCCGGAGGCGCGGGCCTTCCGTCTGAGAGAAGACGTCGGAGGGAGGGTGTTTTCGGCGACCTTTCATGGCCGCGACATCTTCGCGCCGGCCGCCGCCCACCTCTCTCTGGGGCGGAACATAGAGGAGATTGGGGAGTTTTATGCCGGCTGCGCCGTGCTGCCGCTCGCGCGGGCGCGCCACGAGGAGGCGGCCGTGGTGGGGGAGATCCGCCACGTGGACCATTTTGGCAATCTGATCAGCAACATCACCCCTCAAGACCTTCAGGGCCGCGTGCCAAAACGCATCCGGGTGGGGAGTTTTTGTGCCACGGGAATACTCTGGACCTATTCGGACGTCGGCCCTGGGGAGTGCCTGGCGCTGTGGGGCGGTTCGGGGCGGCTGGAGGTATCCTGCCGGGGCGAGAGCGCGGCGCGGCGGCTGGGGCTGGGAGTAGGCGACGCGGTGGTGATGGAAACAAGCTGACAGGGCGCGAGCCGCGCCAGGCAGACTCCGCCCTCGGGTACGTCAGACGTACATTCCGCGCTGAAGAGAGGGCGGCCATATGACCAAGGACCTGTCGCCAACGGCAAGGGACCCTTTAGGGAAGGTCTGAATAAGTCATATAGCTATCCCCGTTCGTGCTGATGTAGAGAAGCACGAACAAAGAATGATTCAATGATCCCAGTCACTTAATGCTCGTCCTTCGATACCTCAGGACGAACGGTTCGAGGACCTTGGAACTTATTCAGAGGTTCCTTAACGGAGTGTTACGGAGTCATCAGCGGTTGATCTGTTCTCGCAGCACGCCGGAGGTCTTGAAAACCACTACTTTTCTTTCCCTAAGCTGTAGATCGGCGCGCGTCTGGGGATTGCGCCCCCGGCGTGCCCGCTTGTGTTTCACCACGAACTTGCCGAAGCCGCTGACGAGCAGATCCTGGCCATCTCCCAAGGTGCGCTTCATGATTTCGAAGAGCTGTTCCACGACTTTCTTTGACTGAGCCTTGCTCAGGCCGCTCTGGTCATAGATGTTGGTTATGATGTTCTCCTTGGTGAAAGCCATTCCCCAGCTCCTTAATGCAGTCTGGGCGGTACATGCCCAGATGATGATACGTTCATACGGTAAACTGGCGCACCCCTCGTGAGGCGCCTGGTCCTGCAACGTGCGTTAACATTATCACTTCAGAGGAATTTCACTATGCCTCAGGCCCCAGGCCCTGTCAACATCTTTCTGATAAGAATTACCCGCTTAGCCCATCGGCTGGTCCGGTGGCCAGTCAGGTACCGGGGTAGGTAAAGTCTCCGCCCGGCCACACCAGCCTGACCCTTTCGGTGAGCCCGAGGCGCGTGGCCTCGGCAAGGAGGCGCCGGGCGGGTTGAGCGGGCGGTTCCAGGGAGATGATGAAAGTCCCCCAATGTATGGGCAGCATGTAATCAGCCTCTATTTCGCGAAATACGCGGAGGGCATCCTCCGGGGTAAGGTGAGCGCGGCGGAAGAATGCCGGCTGGTAGCAGCCTATGGAGAGCAGGGCCAGCGACACGTGGCTGCCGTGACATGCCTGTTGAAAGGCTTCGGTATAGGCCGAGTCCCCCGCCACGAGCACCGAGTGGCCCCGGCAGGTGAGCAGATAGGAGTTATAACCCCGCTCGCCTCCCAGCGGCGGCCTTCGGCCCCAGTGGCGAGGCCGGAAGGCGCGGATTCTGACTTCCCCGATGTTCATCTCCTGCCCCCAGCCCAGCTCGGTCGGCGAAGATCCCAGATCGGCGACAAGGTCGGCGCAGCCGTGGGGCACGATGATCCGCTGGCCGCGAGGCAGCAGCCGGAGGCTGGCGCGATGGAGATGATCGCAGTGGGCATGGGTTATCAGTACGGCATCGAGGGGCGGAATCCGCTCCGGTTGCAGGGGAAGCCGGACCAGGCGCCGAGAGAGGGCGAGGTGGTTCGTGAGCACGGGGTCGGTCAGCAGCAGCCGGCCGAAGAAGTGGAGCAGGACGGTCGCGTGCCCCAGCCACCCGGCCCAGAGGTTCGGGGTGCGGTTGGGGATCCGCAACGGGCGGGCCTCCAGGGGGCACGGCGAGAGGGCGTAGCGCATCAGGTTGCGCCAGACCACGCGGCCGAACACCCCGGCGTAGCGCAGGCGGTCCGGGCTGATGACATCGGTGGCGGGAGGATCGGCGGCGGACACAACTAACCCGGCCTTGCTGGCGCAGACTGCGTCATTGGTGGTCGCGGTGCCTCCTCCCAGAAAACCTGAATCTGTTTGAAAAGGTTAACACGGCCCCCTAGAATGGCGCAATCCCCGTGGGGCTCGCGCCTTGCGGCGGCAAGAGGGGACCGGGAGGGAACAAGGAGTGATCAATCCGTTGGGGTTGTCCCGGGCCATCGGCCTGCTGTCGGGGGGGCTGGACAGCATACTGGCCTTCCGCATCCTGCGCGAGCAGGGGGTAGATGTGGAATGCCTGGCCTTCACCACGCCCTTTTTTGGCGCCACAAGTGCCCACGCCGCCGCCGCCCGGCTGGGGGTGACGCTTGAGGTCCGCGACATCACCGCCGTTCATCTGGCCATGCTGCGGGCCCCCCGCTACGGCTACGGTTCCGGGCTAAACCCCTGCATAGACTGCCACGCCCTCATGCTCCGGCTGGCCGGAGACCTAATGACCGAGCGCGGCCTGGACTTCATCTTCACCGGCGAGGTGCTGGGCCAGCGCCCCATGTCGCAGAGCCGCGGCTCTCTCCAGTTGGTGGCGCGGCTCTCCGGCTACGAGGGTTTTATTCTGCGGCCCCTTTCGGCCCGGCTGCTGGAGGAGACCCGACCGGAGCGCGAAGGCAAGGTGGAGAGGGAGCGGCTGCTGGCCCTCTCCGGGCGGGGGCGCAAGCCCCAGATCGAGCTGGCCCGCCGCCTCGGCATCACGGACTACCCGGAGCCCGCCGGCGGCTGTCTGCTCACCGACCCCATCTTCGCCGGGCGCCTCAAGGCGGTCCTGGCCGAGTTCGGCGATCTGCTCCCCCGGCTGATAGAGCTGCTGAAGGCAGGGCGGCAGTTCAGACCGGCGCCGGGCATAAGGCTGGTGGTGGGGCGGCACCAGAGAGACAACGAACGGCTGGCGGAGCTGTTCCGGCCGGAAGAAGGTGACTGGCTGCTGCTCTGCGGGGAAAACTTTCCCGGACCGAGCGCCCTGGTCTACGGTGCCGGCGAGGCGGCGGCGAAGGATCTGCTGGAGCTTGCCGCCGTGGTGTGCCTCTCCTACAGCGATGCCCCCGCCGCCGCCCTCGGGCGGGTCGAGGTGACCGGCCGGGGGCAGGCTTTCGGGCTCGAGGTCAGGTCTCGCCCCAGAGCGGACTTTCAGGCCATAATGGTCTGAGGGGATGCCAAAACAGACTCCGGGCCAGGCCGGCTGTTCGAGAAAAAACGTGGCGGAAACGTGGCGGCGCTGATACGCCTTAGCGGCGTGACCAAGATCTACGGCCAGGGCGAGCGCCGGGTGGTGGCGCTCGACGGGGTCGACCTGGACATAGCGCCGGGGGAGTTCCTGGTCATAAAAGGCAAGAGCGGCTGTGGCAAGACCACCTTGCTGGCCGTCATGGGTGCCCTGGAGGTACCCACCAGGGGGCGGGTGAGCGCCTTCGGCCGGGACCTGGCCGGCCTGAGCGAACGTGATCTTTCACGCTACCGCCGGGAGCGGGTGGGCACCGTTTTCCAGAGCTTCAATCTCATCCCCGTGCTTGACGTTGCCGAGAACGTCGCCCTGCCCCTGTTGCTGAACGGAACCAGCACCTCCGAGGCCCGCGGCCGGGCCTGGGCACTCCTGGATGACGTCGGGCTCACTGCCCGAGCCCATCACCTTCCCCACGAGCTTTCGGGGGGAGAGGCACAGCGGACGGCCATTGCCCGCGCGCTGGTCTGCGACCCCCCACTCATCATCGCCGATGAGCCGACCGGCAACCTCGACAGCCGGACCGGCGGGAACATAATTGCCCTGCTGGCGGATTTGGCGCGGCGGCGGGCCAGGACGGTGGTCCTGGCCACGCACGGCCAGGATATCGATGCCGTGGCCAGCCGGGTGCTGATAATGCACGATGGCAGGATCCAGGGCAGCTCTTGATCCGTCTCTTCCGCCTGCTCGGGTTTCGCCACATTGTCCGGGAACCCTTCAGGAGCCTGGTCTCGGTGCTGGCCGTGGCCCTTGGGGCCGCCGTCTATTTCAGCGTGGCCGCGGCGGTCAACAGCTCCACCACCGCCTTCTCCCAGACCATCGACTCCCTGGCGGGCAAGGCCCAGCTCCAGGTGGTCTCCAGCGCGGGCGGGGGGCTGGACGCCCGCCTCTTCGCGCGGGTGCGGGCGCTTCCCGGCGTGGCCGCGGCCACGCCCGTGGTGGAGGCCGTGGCGCAGCCCGTGGGCCATGTATCCGAGGCGCTGCTCATCCTGGGGGTTGATCTTCTCACCGACGGCCGGTTCCGCACCTTCACCGTCGCCGCGGGGGGAGACCAGTACACCTTCCTGAACGAGCCTGATTCAGTGGCCGTCTCGGCAGGCTTCGCGGCCGGGCACGGACTGCGGCCGGGCTCGCCTCTGGTTCTGGTGGTCAATGGCCGCAAGGAGAGGCTGGTGGTGCGCGCCCTGCTGCGCCCTCAGGGGGCGGCCCGCGCCCTGGCGGGCAACTTTGCCCTCATGGACTTTGGGGCGGCGCAGATGCTCTTCGGCAAGGAGGGGAGGCTGGACCGTATCGACCTCCTCATCTCGCCGGGTGTTTCTTCGGTGGAGGTCGCCAAGGGGCGCCTGAGCCGGCTGCTGCCGCCGGGGCTGCTGGTGGAGCGGCCCCGGGAGAGGGGCGCCGATATGGAAGCCATGCTGGCGGCCTACCGGCTCAATCTCACCGCGCTGGCCCTGGTCGCCTTCTTCGTGAGCATGTTCCTGGTCTACAGCGCCGTTTCGCTCTCGGCGGCGCGCCGGCGGCGGGAGGTGGGTATCCTGCGCAGCCTTGGGGCCGGCAGGGGACTGGTTCTGCTGCTCTTCCTCGGCGAGGGGGTGGCGCTGGGAGTGGCCGGCGGCCTGGTGGGCATCCTGCTGGGGGTGTTGCTGGCGCGGGTGGCCCTGGCAAGTGTTTCGGAGACGATTTCGTCCATATTCCTGCTGGTCGAGGCCCACCGGGTAGATGCCGGTCTCACCACCGTGGTCGCGACGCTTGCCCTCTCCCTGCTGGTGGCCCTGGCGGCTTCCGTTCTTCCCGCCATCGAGGCGGCCTCGGTGACTCCCCGAGAGGTTCTGGCGGGCCGGCACCTGGAGCACAGGGCCGGGGCCGGGCCGGGCCTGCCTGCTCTCCTGGGCCTGGCGCTCCTGGCAGCCTCGGCGGGGCTGGCCTTTCAGCCCCCCGTCTTCGGCCGCCCCCTGGCCGGCTTCGCTGCCGCCTTCGTCATGCTTCTGGGATTTGCCCTCTTCACCCCCCTGATTGTCGCCGCCGTGTCCAGGCTGGCCCAGCCCCTGGCGCGCGCCTTCGGTTATGAGGGCTACCTGGGGGCCCGGTATCTGCGAAGCTCGCTTTCGCGCACGGGCATCGCTCTGGCCGCCCTGGCCTCGGCCCTGGCCATGCTGGTGAGCGTGCAGGTGCTGGTGCTGAGCTTCCGGGGGACGGTGGAGTCCTGGGTCAAGGAGTCCATGGGAGGCGACCTGTTTGTCTCCTCCGCCTTCGTCCCCTCGGCCCGCTTCGAGCAGTACCTGCCGCCCGAGGTGAGCGCCTACGCCCGCTCCCTGCCGGGGGTCACGGATATATACGGCCAGCGCGACACCAGGATCATCTTCGAGGGGCGCCCCCTGGTGGTGCGGGCCGGCGACGTGGCCGTCCTGGCGCGCCATGGTGGTCTGGAGTTCGCCCAAGGCGACCCAACCGTGCTCTCACGCCTGGGGGACAGGGTGCTCATCTCGGAGGCCCTGGCCGCCTCCTCGGGGGCATGCCCCGGAGGCACCCTGCGGCTGCCCACCCCCCGGGGCACGAGAACCTTCAGGGTGGCGGGAGTCATTTATGATTATCATACCGAGGGCGGCATGGTCCTGCTGGACCTGGCCACCTTCCACCGCTGGTGGGGAAACGACGGCCGGCTCAACAGCGTCCGCCTGTTTCTGGCCGCCCCTTCCCGGATAGAGGACGTCCGCCGGGCGCTTCTGCGCCCGTTCGCCTCGCGCTACTCCCTCTTCGTCGTTTCGGCCGCCGAACTGAGGGGGCGGGTCATGGCCGTGTTCGATCAGACCTTTGCCATCACCAAGGCGCTGCAGCTCATAGCCCTTTGCGTGGCGGCCATGGGAGTGATAAGCACCTTCGGCATGCTCGTCCTGGAGCGGCAGCGTGACCTGGCCCTGCTGCGGGCGGTGGGGGCCAGCCGGTTGCAGCTTGCCGGCATGACCCTCTGCGAGGCCTGGCTGGGGTCCATGACCAGCTACGGCCTGGGCATGGTCTCCGGCACCTGTCTGTCGGCGCTGCTGATCTTCGTCATCAACCGCCAGTCGTTCGGCTGGACGGTACGCTACCTGTTCCTGCCGTCGGTCTATGCCCAGGCCGCCGTGCTGGTCATGGCCACTTCCCTGGCCGCCGCCCTGCTGCCGGCCGTCTCGGCGGCCAGGGTCCGGGTCCTGAAGGCCATGAAGGTGGAGTAGCGGCAGCAGGGCCACCGACCAAACTCCGGTGCCGTTCGAACTGGCCCCGGCACCCTTAGCCGGAGATTGAGGCCTCACCTGAATCTCCGGGTAAGAATGAAGGTCGTCTGGCCGCCGATAGCCGGTGCGAATGCCGCGTCCTCGGGCCTCACCGACCCACTCAACGTAGCGGTGCCACGCCTCGGGGTCGGCGGAAAAACCCTGC
>JAZDOA010000096.1:0-3548 GCA_043799175.1 Pseudomonadota bacterium
CAGGCCACAACGGCCTGCGCAGCCTGCTCATCGTCCCCTTGATGGCCAAGGGCGAGCCCGTGGGCACGCTCGGCGTGGGCGCTCGCTCTCCGCACCAGTTCCCGCCCGATGAAGTGGACCTGCTGCGCGCCATCGGCGACCAGATCGGCATGGCGATGGAAAACTCCCGGCTCTACGGCAGGGAGCGCCAGGCCGCGGACGCCCTGCGGGCCTCCGAAAGCAACTACCGTGAGCTGTTCGAAAATGCCAGCGATGCGATATGGGTGCACGACCTTAACGGCAGGGTGCTGGCGGCCAATAATGCCTTCGAAAGACTGACCGGACACCGGAGAGACGCCCTCGTCGGCGCTAATGTCTCTCTGGTCCTTCCCCCTTGCGGCCTGACCGGGGCCGGCCAGGCCGCCCATAACATGGCCCTGCGCGGTGAGGCCGCGCTCTCTTACGAGCAGGAACTGGTCAGAAAAGACGGCAGCACCGTCGTTGCGCAGATCGGGACCAGCCTTATCACCAGAGGCGAGGACCCCTGGGCCTTCCAGCATATCGCCCGTGATGTCACCGAGGAAAAGCGCGTCCAGGACAACCTGAAGTTCTATGTGCAGCGGGTGAGCCAGGCCCAGGAGGCGGAGCGTAAGCGTATCGCCCGCGAGCTCCATGATGAGACCGCGCAAGCCCTCGTCACCGTCATCCGTAACCTCGGCGACCTCGCCTCCAACGGCTCCGCAGTTTCGGCGGCGGGTATCCAGGAACAGGTGCGGGAGATATTGCGCGGCGTGCGCCAGTTCAGCCAGCAGCTCCGCCCCTCGATACTGGACGACCTGGGCCTGGTCCCGGCGCTGAAATGGCTCGCCTCCGAACTGAATGGCCAGGGCATCGGCGCCCACGCAGAGATCACGGGCAACGTGCGCCAGATTCTGCCTGAAGCAGAGCTGACGCTCTTCCGGATCGCCCAGGAGGGGCTGAACAACGCGCGACGCCACGCCGGGGCCAGCCGCGTCGACATCAGATTGGAGTTCGCCGAGCGTAGTGTCAGGATGACCGTCAGTGATGATGGCAAGGGGTTTGACCTGCCGGCCAGGGTGGGCGACCTGGCCAGGGTGGGCAAACTCGGCCTGGCTGGTATGCAGGAGCGGGCCCAGCTGCTGGGCGGGACACTGCTCATTGATAGCGCTCCCGGCAAGGGCACCAAGCTGACGGTGGAGGTGCCGCTCTAGGCGGTGAAGAGCAACCTTGAGATTTCGTGAGCGCATTCTGGCAAAAGCACTGAGCCTCGGCGTGGCCACGCTGGAGCAGGCCAGGAGTACCCTTGACGGCTGGCGAAAGCGACTGCGCACCGAAGGCAACCGGCCGTCCGCCCCTTCGGGCAGCCCGGATGAGTGCTTGCAGACTATCATCGATAGCTTCGCCGAAGAAGTGATCGTTATCGGGCCGGACTTTCGTATCCACCGGGCCAACGGCGCGGTGCTGCGGCGCCTCGGGGACGGGGTAGTGGGTCAGACTTGCTTCTCGACCAGGGGACTGAGCAGCCCATGCCGCCCGCCGTGGTGCGAGTGCCCCCTCCATCTGGTAGTGGACACCGGTCAGACCGTCCGCGTCGTCCACTCAAATAGGGAGAGCGAAGGCGTTGGCGAGAGATGGGTGGAGATAGCCGCCGCGCCCGTCCGGGATAGCGGCGGCCGCGTTACCGAGGTGATCGAGCTGACCCGTGACGTCAGCGAGAGCAAGCGGTTACAGCGAGAGCTCCTTCGCGCCAACCGTGAGCTGCTGGCGCTGAACTACATCGGCCGTGCCCTGAGCGAATCCCTCGACCTCAAGCCCGTCCTCCAGACTGTTGCCGAAACGATGCTGGATGCCCTCGATGCCCCGCTAAGCTGGGTCAGGCTGGATGACGGTAAACTACCGATCCTGCACGCCAGCCGCGGCCTTGCCGAGGATGTCGTGGCCGGCCTGATGGAGGCGGCCAATAGCGCCCGGGCAGGCGAAATATCCGTACCGGGAGGTTCCTGGCGTCTGGCAGCCACCTTACTGAAATCGAAGGGCGCGGCGCTGGGGACGGCCGGGATCGCCGCGACATTGCCACTGGACGAGTCGCGCGTCCAACTGCTCGATGCCATCGGCAGCCAGATTGCAGTAGCCGTGGAAAGATGCAGGCTTTACCAGGAGGTGCAGCTTGCCCGCGACATGCGCGGGGAGCTGTTGCACAGCATCATCACCACTCAGGAGGAGGAGCGCCGACGGATCGCCCGCGAGCTTCATGACCGCACCGGCCAGGCCCTGACTGCCTTGAGGCTCTCACTGGAAAGACTGGCTCTGGCACCCGCCACCACCCCCGATGGGATCAAGGCCCAGTTGGCCCAGCCGCTGCAACTGTGCCAGCAGGCTGACGAGGATCTCGACCGCCTTATCTATGACCTCCGCCCCGCTCTTATCGATGACCTGGGACTGGTGGAGGCCATAAAGTCGCATGTGGCCTCTCGCCTAGGAAACGCCGGGATAGCGGTCAGCTTCCGCATTACCGGCGAGGAGAGACGGCTGCCCGGCGAGACGGAGGTAGCCCTGTTCCGCGTCACGCAGGAGGCCATAACCAATATTATCAAACACGCCGGGGCATCCGGCGTAGTGATATGTCTCCAGTTCAAAAAGAACCGGCTGGTGGCCGAAATCGAGGATGACGGCAGCGGGTTTGAGACCACCGCTGCCCCACTCAGCGCCAGGCATGGTCTAGGATTGCTAGGCATGAGGGAAAGGCTTTCTCTCATCGGTGGCACCTTGTCAGTCACCTCCAGCCCGGGGGCGGGAACCCGCTTAAAGGCGGTAGTGCCCCTGGCGGAAGAAAGGGTCCGGGTATGAAAAGTGTGCGAACGTTACTGGTGGATGACCATGCCTTGGTGAGAGAAGGCATCCGCGCCTTACTCCAGCTTCACAAGGATATCAACATTGTTGGTGAGGCTGCCGATGGCCGCGAGGCAGTTGAGAAGGCCCGCGAGCTTGAGCCGGATGTCATCGTCATGGACATAAGCATGCCCTCGATGGGAGGGATCGAGGCTACCCGCCAGATACTCCAGGAAAATCCCACCGCCCGCATCGTCATCCTCTCCCGGCACGACGACCTTTCCTACGCCCGTTCTCTCCTCAAGGTGGGAGCTTCCGGCTACGTGCCCAAGAAGGCGGTCTCCACCGAGCTGGCGAATGCTATCCGTGCCGTATCCACCGGCGATATGTTCCTGCACCCATCGGTAGCCAAGGCGGTGGCCAAGGACTACGTCCAGATGGTCCAATACGAAGGGAACGCCGAACCCTATGAGCGCCTGACCGACCGGGAGAAGGAGATACTCAAGCTGCTGGTCGAAGGCTACTCCAGCCGCAAGGTCGCCGAAAGGCTGTGCTTAACCATGAAGACCGTCCTTAACCACCGGCGCAACATCATGGAAAAGCTCGGCATCGAAAATCCCGCCCAGCTTATCAGGTACGCCATCAAGCTGGGCATGGTCGACGACGACATCTAACGCTCCCGAAGAATCAGCTTTGCCAAGAGGCCTCGGCTGGAGGCC
>JAZDOA010000117.1:0-30368 GCA_043799175.1 Pseudomonadota bacterium
ATGGAGGGCATCAACAGCCTCGTTCAGGCAGCGAAAGCCAAGGCTCGCGGGTACCGCTCGACCCGCAACCTCAAGGCGATCATCTACCTCATCGCCGGAAAGCTGGATCTGGCATTACCCACATGAAACAGCGAGGAACCAGTTTTCAGGCGCCAGATGAAGAAATGCGTCGTCTGACGCAAAACTTCCCGGAATCGCTTAAGGAGGTCTTGCAGAAAATAGGGAACAAGAAAGGTCTCGTCATAGCCCTCGATGACGTGAACGGCCTGTCCCGAGATCCCAGATTCGCCAATTGGTACAAGAGCTTCGTGGACCAGGTGGCCACCCACGAGCAGCTCAGACCATTTCCTGTATTTGTAATGCTGATCGGCCTGCGGGAAAACTGGGATGCTCTGTCAGGGTTGCAGCCTTCGTTAATGCGCATCTTCCGAATTATAGACGTGGAAAAACTAACGGACCAAGAGGTGAGCCTTTTTTTTGAGACCGCATTTGCAAGAGTCGGAATGACACTGAATCCGGAAGCATTATCGACAATGACGCGGTTTTCGAGCGGCCTGCCTGTGCTCATGCATGAAATTGGCGATGCGGCATTTTGGATCACTGAGGATAATATAATATCGGAAGATGACGCTGTGAGGGGAATTTTCGACGCTGCTGACAGAATTGGAAAGAAATATCTGAGCCCAACAGTCTATAGGGCAATTCGCAGTCAGCGTTACAAGTCAATTCTGCGCAAACTCAGCGCGGAAGGCCCGTGCTTTCAGTTCGTGAAACAAAACGCCGAGGCGAACCTGAGTGAGGACGAGAAGAAGGTTTTCGCAAACTTCTTGAGAAAGATGCGCGGCCTGGGCATCATTGAGCCAAAGCCCGAGGGAATGCGCGGGGAATACCGCTTCGTGAATGACATATATCCGATCTACATCTGGATGGAATCACGCGAGATGCGCCGGGGTTGACGAGCGTCAAGACCGGCCGTCCCAAAAAGAAGTGGCACGCCTTGCGGCGTACCACCTTACTCAAGCCAATGCCAACTACTCAAGCCGATTTAGATGACCTGAACGTTAGCTGCCTTGAGGCCCTTGGGGCTTTTTTCAACGTCAAACCGCACCCGCTGGCCTTCAGAGAGGCTCTTGAAACCACTCCCGGCGATGCCGGTGTGGTGAACGAAAACATCAGGACCACTGTCCTGGCGGATGAAGCCGAAGCCCTTGCTTTCGTTGAACCACTTTACGGTGCCTTCTGCCATAGCGCTCGCCCTCCTTTCTCAGATTAGCAGGCCCATTGGGACGATCACTTTGGCAGAACACCAAGACCGTCAAAGCGAGGTAGCAGCTCCGACGGTCATCACGACGTCATTTCCAAACTGCTAATCCCAAACCCACCATACGCACTCTGACAGAGGCCGACAGGACCGTCAAGCGAATAAGAGAACTTTTTTGTAACGGTCGGTCGATTTCCACAGGTACAGGCAGACCGGTATTTTTTCAAGAGGACGGCCTGCCTACGTCGCCTGGGCGATGGGGTAGCGGCGGCCATAACCAAAGGCCTTGCTGGTCACCTTGAGACCGGGGGCCGCCTGCCAGCGTTTGTATTCGTTGCGCCGCACCCTGGCGACGATTTCCTCCACCAGGCCGAGGTCGTAACCTTGGGAGGCTATCTCGGCGGGGCCGAGGCGCTCTTCCACGTAGAGCCGGAGTATGGGGTCAAGGATTTCGTAGGGCGGCAGGCTCTCCTGGTCGGTCTGTCCCGGACGAAGCTCGGCGGTGGGGGGCCTCGTCAGGACGGGGGCGGGGATGACCTCGCCCCCGTCGTTGAGGTGGTGGGCCAACCGATAGACCAGGGTCTTGGGCACGTCGGAGATGACCGCCAGCCCGCCCGACATGTCACCATAGAGGGTACAGTAGCCCACGGCCAGCTCCGACTTGTTGCCCGTGCTCAGCAGCAGATGGCCATGCTTGTTGGAGAGGGCCATGAGCAGATTGCCCCGTATCCGGGCCTGAATGTTCTCCTCCGTGGTATCCGGGGCGCGGCCGGCGAAGGCGGGCGCCAGGGCATCCAGGTAGGTGGAGAAGACCGTGGTGATGGGTATGGTCAGGGTACGGATGCCCAGGTTGGCGGCCAGCGCCGTGGCATCCCGAATGCTCTGGCCAGATGTATAGGGCGAGGGCATGAGCACGCCCGTGACGTTGGCGGCCGAAAGCGCCGAGACGGCCAGGCTGGCCACCAGAGAGGAATCCACCCCGCCGCTCAGGCCCAGGACCGCGCTGGAGAAACCGCACTTGCGGGCATAGTCCCGCAGGCCCAGGACCAGGGCGCGCCGCAGTTCTTCATCAGGGCTTGGGGAAAAAACCTGGCGCATATCGCCCGTGCCGGTATCGGTATCGAACACGACCAGGTCGGGGGCAAAGTCGGCGGCGTGGGCCACGGCCCGCCCGTCCGCCCCCATGGCCAGGGAGTTGCCGTCGAAGATGAGCTCGTCGTTACCGCCAACCTGGTTGACGTAGATCACGGGGAAACCGTGGTGCCGCGCGGTCTGGCTCAGGACCTCGCGGCGTGCCGCGCGCTTGCCCAGATGATAAGGCGAGGCCGAGATGTTGATCAGCACCTCCACCCCCCGGCCGGCGAGCCGCCGCACGGGGTCGCGCCGGTACAGCCTCTGGCCGGAGAACTCTTGCTCTCCCCAAATGTCCTCGCAGATGGTCAGCCCCAGCCTCAGGCCACGGAAGGTGAACGCCACGGGCCTGCGGCCAGGCTCGAAGTAGCGCGGCTCGTCGAAGACGTCGTAGGTAGGCAGGAGCATCTTGCGGGTCCGGGCGAGCACCTTGCCGTCTTCGAAGAGCATGGCGGCGTTGTGGAGCGGCCGCCCCCGACCCGCGTGGGTATCCACGTAGCCCAGCACCACTCCGATGCCCCGCGCCGAGGAAATCAGGCGCTTGAGCCCTTCGAGGTTCTGGCGGACGAAGAAGCGTTCTTCCAGCAGGTCCCGTGGGGGGTAGCCCGTGGTGGCCATCTCCGGGAACACCACCAGCTGGCATCCCAGCCCCCTGGCCTGGTCGATGCCCTCGGCGATGAGCCGGAAGTTACCGCTGAAATCCCCTATGGTGGGGTTGATCTGGGCCAGGGCTATCTTCACTGGGGCAGGTTCACCTCTTGAGATCCTCTTATACCATTTTTTTCGCGATCAAATCAGCATGGCCGGGCGCCAATTGGCGGCACGGGTTGGGGCGTCCCCGGTTCCATCGCCCCGACCGGGGGCCACGCCCCCTGCCAGAATACCTACACCTTTAGCTGGAGATTCAGGTGCTCGCGCCCGAGGTTGCCATTGCGGCCCGCCAATAGTATAACTGGCCCCGATGCCTCGCTCCACCCCACGCTTGTTGGCGACGGCCGTCCTGCTTGTGGCTGTCCTCATGATGATCGTCGCCCAAACCCTCTGCCTTATGGGTTGCGGGGGCGGCGAGTGCCCTCCTGGTTATGTTCGCCTGGCCCTGGAGACCGATCCCCTCAACCTCGACCCCCGACTCAGCATCGATGCCGCCTCCGCCCGCGTGGGCCAGCTCCTCTATAACGGGCTGCTGCGGCTCGACCAACACGGCAATCTCGGGTGCGACCTGGCGAGCGACTGGCACCTGGAGGGCGACCGGACCTACATAGTGCGGTTGCGCGAGGGGGTGCGCTTTCACGACGGCCGGATCCTGAACGCCCAGGATGTCGTCCATACCTTCAGGAGCATCCTCGACCCGGCCCTGGCCTCCCCCAGACGCGAGGGGCTGAGCCATCTGCGGGGCGTCGAGGCGACGGGGCCGCTCACGGTGCGTTTTACCCTGAAGGAGCCATATGCCCCCTTCACCGACGAGCTGATGCAGCCCATCGTACCCCGGGACGCGGGCAAAAAAAATTCTTTTGGGCAGCACCCGGTCGGGACCGGCCCGTACAGGCTGGTCCGCTGGCTTCCGGGAGAGCGGCTGGATCTGGCTGCCTTCGGCGGGCATTTCGCCAGAACGCCCAAGGTGCCGGGGCTGGCCGTGCGCATCATCCCCGACGACACCACCCGCGTGCTGGAGATCCAGCGCGGCGGGTTGGACTTTGTCCAGAACCTCGTTCCGCCCGACATGGTCTCCCTTATCGAGGCCGGCCGGCAGTGCCGGGTAATCAAGGTGCCGGGTAATATCTATTGCTATATGGGGTTCAACCTGGAAGACCCGGTACTGGCCAACCCCAAAGTCCGCCGGGCGATTGCCCATGTTCTCGACCGCCACGGCATGATCCGCCATCTGCTGGCCGGGCTGGCCAGGCCCGCCGCCGGCCTCCTCCCACCGGAGCACTGGGCCAGTGAACCCAACGTGCGCCGCTACGCCTACGACCCGGCCCTGGCCGAACGCCTGCTCAATGAGGCCGGCTTCCGGCGCGACGCCCTCGGCTGGCGCTTCACCCTGCTCTACAAGACCACCCAGATGGACATGTCCAAGCGCAAGGCGGAGCTGATACAGGACCAGTTGGCCAGGGTAGGCATAAGGGTCGAGATCCGCTCTTATGAGTGGGCCACCTTCTTCGCCGACATCCAGCACGGAAGCTTCCAGCTCTTCTCGTTGGACTGGGTCGGCCTGAGCGACCCCGACATCTTCCGCCACCTCTTCAGCTCAAAGGCCATTCCGCCCGACGGGGCCAACCGGGGCCGCTACCAAAACCCCCTGGTGGACCGCCTGCTCGAGGAAGGCCGCGCCAGCCTCGACCGCGGCCTCCGTCAGGACATCTACCGGCGGGTGCAGCGCATCGTGGCCGAGGAGCTCCCGTACCTGTCCCTGTGGCACTATACCAATGTCATCGTCATGAACCGCGACCTCCACGGCTTCACCCCGTACCCGGACGGCTCGTGGTATTCCATGAAAGACCTGCGGTGGGGGGCCTGATGTACCCATTCCTGCGCCGCCGGCTGTTGCTGCTGCTGCCCACCATGCTGGGGGTGGCCACGCTGATCTTCCTCATGCGGCCGCTGATTCCCGGAGATCCGGTGGACTTCATGCTCGGCGAGACGGCCAGGGCGGTGGACAAAGACGCCTTGCGCCACGAGTTCAACCTGGACCGGCCTCTGCTGGAGCAATATGGCATATTTCTCGGCGGGCTGCTCCGCGCCGACCTGGGGCGTTCCATTATGTCCGGCAGGCCCGTGGCCGGCCTCATAGCCGAGCGCCTGCCCAACACCCTGCAGCTGGCCCTGGCCGCGGCCCTGGTGGCCGTGCTGGTGGCCATCCCGCTGGGGGTCGTCGCCGCCGCCAGGCAGTACTCCTGGCTGGACAATGCCTCGGTCTTTTTTGCCCTGCTGGGGGTGTCGATGCCCAATTTCTGGCTCGGACCCCTGCTGGTGATGCTCTTCTCCATCGAGCTTGGCTGGCTGCCCGTTTCAGGCCGGGGCGGCCCGGAGCATCTGGTGCTGCCGGCCCTCACCCTCGGCCTGGCCATGGCCGGAATACTCACCCGGCTCACCAGGGCCACCATGCTCGAAACCATCCGGGAGGACTACATCCGCACCGCGCGCGCCAAGGGGCTGCCGGAGCGGCTGGTCTTCTTCAAGCATGCCCTGAGAAACGGGCTGATTCCGGTCATAACCCTGCTGGGGTTGCAGCTGGGTGCCTTGCTCGCCGGCTCCATTGTCACCGAGACCATATTCGCCTGGCCCGGCCTGGGGCGGCTGATCATCCAGGCGATCAACGCCCGCGACTTTCCCCTGCTGCAGGGCTGCGTGATGACCATAGCCATGGGGTACCTGATCGTGAACCTGCTTACCGACCTGGCATATGCCCTCGCCGACCCCCGTATCCGCTTGCGCGGGGGCTGAGCGGGCTTGACAAGCCCAACCTCGCGCGGTATGGAGGCGACTAGTTAAGATCACTCTCGGGCCACAAGGCCAAGATTCCGGCATAGGAGCGTACAACAATGAAAATGAGCGAGATCATGGCCAAGGCCAAGGACCTCAACATCAAGAGCTTTGGGTTGAAGAGAGACGAGTTGATCCGTGGCATCCAGCGTGCCGAGGGCAACTTTGACTGCTTCGGCTCCGCCTCCGACTACTGCGATCAGGACGAGTGCACCTTCCGGGTACTGTGTCTGGACGGAGATCAGAAGGCGGCCAAGAAGGCGCGCAAGAAGGCGGCGGGATCAGGCGAAGACGACTAGCCTCCCAGCCTGGTTGCAGTAATTCCTAACGCCGGTCTTGGGTGTTTCCGTTCGTGCTGATGTATAGAAGCACGAAGATTGGCGACACCGTTCGCCCTTCGATACCTCAGGACGAACGGTTTTGAAGCCAGGTTAATGACTTACGCAACTAGGTACTAGCAGCCTGGTTGCTGAATATGGCCTGCCGCCAGGCTCGCTGGCTTTGTCACCTGTCCCAGGGAGCAGAGGGGAGTGTTTCTGCCTTATGCCACCCAAGGAACCCGTGGCCATACCCATAAACGGGGTGCTTGACCTCCACGCCTTTGCCCCCCAAGACGTGGCCCTCCTGGTGGCGGACTATCTGCTTGAGGCCGCTCGGGCGGGGATCCACGAGGTGAGAGTCATCCACGGCAAGGGCAAGGGGGTGCAACGCGTCCTGGTGCGCCGCATCCTGGCGGATCACCCCCAGGTGGAGCGCTTCGTGGACGCCCCTCCGGAGGCCGGAGGCTGGGGCGCCACCCTGGTCTGGCTGAAGGCGCGAGCCGCGCCGGGCAAACTCCGCCCTCGGGTACCTCAAGAGTAGATTTCACTCGCTGAGAAAGGGCGGCCTATAACTCTACGGCCCTGTCGCCAACGGCGACAGGAGCCCGGCACCCTCTCAGGTGAGCCAGTTGTCACCGAGGCTCATGGGTGCCGGAAACTGGCAGGTGGCCCCGCCACCCGCGGTCAGGCAAATTCCGCCCTCGGCGGTTTTTTCCGGCGCCCTCGGTAGCATTCCGGTAGACACTGAGCGACACGGGTGCCGGGAACCGGCTGGTGGCCCTGCCACCCCGGCACCCTCTCAGGTGGGCCGGTTGTCACCGAGGCTCATGGGTGCCGGAAACTGGCAGGTGGCCCCGCCACCCGCGGTCAGTATCCTCGCTCTGGTTTCGGCCACGTCCGGCGTCTCGGAGGCGGCGAAGACGGAGCAAAGGTCCTTTAGAGACAGCAGGCAGATCTCGAAGATGGCGGCCTGCTCCACCAGTTTGTTCTCGAAGAACGGGGTGTCCCCCGAAAGCCTCTCCTGGAGAGGCGTGTCGTGCAGGGCACTGCCGAGTAGTATCCCTCTGGTCTTGAAGCCTTGGGGCGGCTCATCGGCCAACCTGGCGATGAGCCGGCGCAGCGCCCGTTCCGGCACCACGCCCGGCGCGGCCACGGCCTCAAGGGGAACGGCCGCCCCGGCGACGCGGACGTAAAGGCCCTCGCCCTCACCACTGCCGACCTCCAGCCCCAACCCGGCAAAAATTTCAGCCGCCATCTCTTCCAGCGACTCGCCTTCGGCCTCGAGCATCTCCTTCAGGTGATTCAGAGCCGCCAGCCGGGTGCGGTGTTTTTCCAGGGCCTGCCTGGTCTTCTCCAGCAGCCGCTCGGTTTCCGCTATCTTTTCCTTCGCCTCCGCCTCGGCGGCCAAGAGCGGCTGTTCTTGCCCCTTCGGGGCGCCGGTGGGGGGCTTCTCTTCGTTGATCTCAGCCTTGATCTCAGCCTGGGCCTCGGCCAAGGGCTCGGGGCCGGCGGCGGGCGGATCCAGGGGCTTGGCAATTTCCTCCGGGCCGGTATCCATTGAGACCGCGGGCGGCTGGCAGGGCGCCGGAGCCTGGCCCGGCGCGGGAACGTCCCGCGAATTCAGATTCATAACTCGCTCCTTCGCGAACCCCTCCGGCGGCTCCGCCGTCATGGATCTGCGCTCCTTTATTATCTCCTGCAGCAGCCGGGTCTTCCGGTCGAGGTCCTGGAGATAGGCATCGTAGTCCGCCGCGCCCACACCCGGCCTGTATTGCTCAAAGCGCTCCAGGTACATTGGGCCCAGGCCCTCGGAGAGTACCTTGACGATCTTCTTTTCCCAGAGCAGATAATCCTTGTGATACGCCGGTCTCTGCCTCAACCCGGGAAGCTCCTTCAGCAAGATGCGAAGGAGCAATACAGCCTCCGCTGAAGTCATGTCCTTTCGCCGCTCCTTGAGAAAAATATTCCTAGGTTCGCGTTCATGCTTAGGTAGCAAGCAAGTTGGATACCAACCTTGCCGGCGTTCCGGCGTCGTCAAGCTTATTCTGAAAAATGTTTGACTCTGTTGCCGCCCTCTGCTAGGCTGACAACCTCATAAGGTGGAGAGGTATGATTTCGCTCACTTTTTGCCTTACTACCCGAGAAGCGAGGAGGTGATGACGGGGTTTAGCCAGCCTACCCGGCTTTCATCCTAAGCCTGTACGGGCCAGTCGTCTTGAAATTACTAGGAGGAAAGAGATGAAGAGATTCATGTTTTTCGCACTTGTGGCGGTGTTGGTGGCAGCCCTGGCCGCCCCCGCTATCGCAGAGACCAAGATAGGCGGTAGCTACACCATTAGGGGTATCTACTGGGATCAAGGTCTCGATAACGGCCGCTTCAACGACGCCTTCCGGGTGGCGGTTGCGAATGCGACCGGGATGGGAGCGGCGGACGTCGACAGCGGCGGCATCGGCCGCTACTTCGACAACCGCCTTCGCCTCAACATAGACTCCAAGGTCAGCGATACCCTGAGCGTCCACGTTCAGGCGGATTCCGGCCTGGGCTTCAACGGCGCCAACGGTGACTTCCAGAACCCCGCCGCCACCCCCGACAGCTACTTCGGCATCTGGAACAAGGGTGGCTCCTTCATCAACAATCCCGAGGCCAACGCCTCCGAGCGCGGCGGGAAGGACATCGTCTTCCAGCAGGCCTATATGGACTTCACCACCCCCATCGGCGCCTTCAGCCTGGGCCGTCAGTGGGCCTTCTGGGGCACGGGCCTCCTGGTTGGCGAGAACCGCAACCGCCTGGCCTGGTCCTATCAGATTCCCGAGCTGCAGGCCGGCCTTGGTTATGATAAGTTCTCCGAGGGCGACGCCTTCAGCAAGGGCGACGACCAGGACAACTACTTCGTCTGGGCATTGGCCACCCCCATGCCCAACCTGCAGGTCGGCCCCTACTTCGAGTACAGCCACAGCGATGCCCTTGATCTGAGGGACACGGTTTTCAACATCAATGGGGCCTTCGGCCCCCTCATGGACGTCAACACCTACGGCGTGTCTCTCTTCGCCAACCTGGATCTCAAGCCCCTCACCCTCAGTGGTGAGTTCGCCTACCGCGGCGGCTGCGCCGACCGCGTGGTGGGGGATGACGTTGACTTCGCCGCCTACGCCGCCGTGGCCCGTGGCACCTTCGCCCTGCCCGTGGCAACCCTGGGCGTCGAGGGTGGTTACATCCGTGGCCAGGACGCGACCGAGGGCGACGACATCCAGGCCTTCGTGACCCCGTACTCCTTCAGCCCGTTCGCCATTCTGGGTGAGCTGGCCATCAACGGCATGGACCTGCTGGGCAATGTCTCCAATCTTAACTCCACCAGCGACTTTGACAGCAACATGATCTACGGCAAGGCCTTCGTGCAGGCCACCCCGATCCAGAAGCTGGACACCTACCTGGCGGTGGGTTATGCCGCCCCTGAAAGGCGGAATGGTCGCAGCAACTTCGGCACCGAGATCGACCTATCCCTGACCTACGCCATCAGCCCCAACCTGACCTATAACTTCACCGGCGGCTATCTGTTCACCGGTGACTTCTTCAAGGAAGCCCCGATCTCCGCCAGCACTTGGTTCGGCAATGTAGACGCCGAGGACGCCATGCTGGCCGTGCAGTCCATTACGGTCAACTTCTAAAGGCTCTGCTCAAGAGCTGCAGCAATAGAGCCCCGGAGGAACAAGCCCCTCCGGGGCTTTTTTGTGCCGGCTTTCGTTGATTTCCGGTGCCCGCTTGGGCTATCCTGACCTGCCGTAAGGATAATCTTGGGTGATAGGGAGCTAAGGCCCATGGCTGACAATAAGATTTCGCGCAGGTTGTTCAACGAGGCGCAAAAGGTAATCCCCGGCGGGGTAAACAGCCCCGTGCGCGCCTGGAAGTCCGTGGGGCTGGAGCCGCTCTTCATCAACAGGGCACGGGGGGCCAGAATCTGGGACGCCGACGGAAACGAGTATATAGACTACGTCGGCTCCTGGGGACCGATGATCCTCGGCCACGCCCCCGCCAGGGTAATCGCCGCCATCAAGCGCACCGCCACCGGAGGGACGAGCTTCGGGGCACCCACCGAGGCCGAGGTGGATCTGGCCGGGCTGATAGTCAAACTGGTGCCCTCGGTGGAAAAGGTCCGGCTGGTAAGCTCCGGCACCGAGGCCACCATGAGCGCCCTGCGCCTGGCGCGGGCCTTTACCGGCCGCAAAAAACTCATCAAGTTCGACGGCTGCTATCATGGCCACGCTGACAGCTTCCTGGTCGCCGCCGGCTCGGGGGTAGCCACCTTCGGCATTCCCGGAAGCCCCGGCGTGCCGGAAGACTTGGTCCAGCACACCGTGGTCTTGCCCTACAACGACCTGGCGGCCGTGGAAGAGGCTTTTCAGAATATCGGCCCCGAGGTCGCGGCCATAATCGTCGAACCCGTGGCCGGAAACATGGGGGTGGTGCCGCCGGCCGAAAACTTCCTCGCCGGCCTGCGGGATCTCTGCACCCGCAACGGGGCGCTCCTCATATTCGACGAAGTGATAACCGGCTTCAGGGTCGCCCTGGGCGGCGCGCAGCAGCTCTATAACATCCGCCCAGACCTAACCTGCCTGGGCAAGATAATCGGCGGCGGCCTCCCGGTGGGGGCCTTTGGCGGGCGGGCGGACATCATGGACCGGCTGGCGCCGGTGGGAGACGTCTATCAGGCCGGAACCCTCTCCGGCAACCCGCTGGCCGTGGCCGCCGGGCTGGAGACCCTGCGCATACTCTCCGAGGGCGGCGTCTACGCCAAACTGGAGCGCCGGGCAGCAATGCTCGAGGCGGGCCTCGCCGAAGCCCTGAAGGCCCAGAACATCCCGGCCTGCCTTACCAGAGTAGGCTCCCTTAGCTGCCTCTTCTTCACCGGAGAGCCGGTGGTGGATTTTGGCAGCGCCAAAACCTGCGACACCGAGCGCTTCTCCCGGTATTTCGCGGGGATGCTCAAAGAGGGCATCTACCTGGCCCCCTCCCAGTTCGAGGCAGCCTTCATCTCCACCACCCATACGCTGGCCGACATCGAACGCACCCTGGAGGCCGCCACCAAGGTCATCAAGCGGCTGGGGTAAGGCGCGGGCGGAACAGGGATTCGCTCTGGTTCGGGCGTCGGGTGGCTGCCAGCCAGCGCCCTGAAAGGTATTCCGGACTTTGCCACGCTTCACGGGCGCTGGAGTTTGGCCGGTGGCCCTGCCACCCCTGCCGCCCATGGGCACATAATTGAAGACACTCTTCGGCCCCACCGGCCCCCTGAGCCAGACGCTTCCGGCCTTCGAGCACCGGACCCAACAGGCCGCCATGGCCGAGGCGGTTGCCAAGGTGCTGAAAGACGGCGGCACGCTGATAGTCGAGGCCGGCACCGGCACCGGCAAGACTCTGGCCTATCTCGTCCCCCTGGTGCTTTCGGGCCGGCGCGCCCTGGTCTCCACCGGCACCAAGAACCTGCAGGAGCAGTTGCTCTCCAAGGACGTGCCGGTACTCGCCGGCCTTGCGGAAAAGATTCGCGCGGTCTGCCTCAAGGGACGGCGTAACTACCTTTGCCGCCACCGCCTGCGGCAGTTCAAGCAGCAGCCTCTCTTCCCCAGCGTTGCCGAGAACCAGGGTTTTGGGCGCCTGCTGAAATGGGCAGCCGCGACGGCCACCGGCGACGTCGCCGAGATTACCTGGCTGCCCGAGAACTTTGCCATGTGGGCCGAGCTATCGGCCTCGGCCGAGCAGTGCCTGGGGCAATCCTGCCCCGACATCCAGACCTGCTTCCTGGTGAAGGCCCGGCAGGAGGCCGCCCGCGCCGATCTGGTCATCGTCAACCACCACCTGTTCTTCAGCGACCTGGCCTTGAGGGCCCGTGGCCAGGGAGAGGTCATCCCCCGTTGCGAGGCCTATGTGTTTGATGAAGCTCACCAGATGGAGGAGGTCGCCTGCCAGCACTTCGGCGTCAGCGTGAGTTCCTATCGTCTGAAGGAGCTGGCCACGGACTGCCTGCGCGCGGCGGCCTTGTGGAGCCAGGCCGAAACAGCGGAGATCGGGGAGCGCATCAAGCGTCTGGACGCCGCCGGCGCCCGCCTGCGGAAGGCGCTCGATCTGGAGCCAGGCAGGTACCCCTGGCGTCGGCTGCTGGCTGCCAAGGGATTCAACCCGGCGCTCTCGCGTCTCACCGAGACCCTGGAGCTGCTGCGGGCGCGGCTGGCGGAGCTGGGACCCAAGAGCGAGGCCCTGGCGCATCTGGCGGCTCGGGCGGTGGTCATTCGCGACGATCTGGCGCTGCTCACCGGCGAGGAACAAGGCGACAACGTGCGCTGGACAGACGTCCGGGATCGCGGCTTCGTGCTGACCAGCACCCCGATGGAGGTCGGACAGCTCTTCCAGAAGCATTTCTTCGAGCCCGCCACCGACGCTGCCTCCCCGCGCTCGCGGCGCGCCGTGTTCACCTCGGCCACCCTGGCGGTGGAAAACGGCTTCGGCTACTTCTCGAGATCCCTCGGCCTGGAAAAGGCCATGGAGCTGGGCCTAGCCTCCCCCTTTGACTATCGGACCCAGGCCCTCCTGTATGTCCCCCCCCGGATGTGCCAGCCGACCGACGAGGGGTTCGCGGAGGGCTGCGCGGATGAACTGCTGAAGCTGCTCGAGGCCACCCGAGGCCGGGCACTGGTGCTCTTTACCAGCCACCGCAACCTGGACGGCGTCGCCAGGCGGCTCAAGGCGGCCGATCTTCCCTGGAGGCTGCTGGTGCAGGGGGAGGCCCCAAGGCCGATACTGCTGGACCGGATGCGCCTCGATGTGCATTCCGTGCTTTTGGCCACGGCGAGCTTCTGGGAAGGCGTGGACGTGCCGGGGGAGGCCTTGAGCTGCGTGGTGATAGACCGCCTGCCCTTCGCCTCGCCGGGCGAGCCCCTGGTCGAGGCCCGCATAGACAGGCTGCGCCGCAATGGCAAGAGCCCCTTCGCCGAATACCAGTTGCCCGAGGCCGTCCTGTCCTTCAAACAGGGCCTGGGCCGGCTGATCCGCACCCGCCAGGATCGCGGCGTCGCCGCGGTGCTGGACCTGAGGCTGCTCTCCAAGCCCTATGGACGGACGTTTCTCGCCAGTCTGCCCGCCCTGCCTCTCACCCGCGACCTCGAAGAGGTACGCCGGTTCCTATCCGAGCAGCCGTCCGCCTGATTCCGCCACGCGGAGTCTGACAACCCCATTATCTCCGCGAAAATTTCAAGGCGCGACCACAAAGGCCGATAAAGAAGTGAGCGCCGCGGCCCGCCTGATCCTCTCGGCTGTTTTCAACGCCGGTCCCCAGGCGGGCGGCTCTCTTGGGGGTGAACTTCCGAATGGCCAAGATAGACGCCTTCTTCAAGCTTATGCACGACCAGGGTGCCTCGGATCTCCACCTCATTGCCGGCCTGCAGCCCATCCTGCGGGTCTGCGGACAGCTCGAAAGGGTCAAGTACAAGGAACTCAGCAACGACGAGCTTCGGTCCATGCTCTATGAGATAACGACCGAGGAAAAGGTGAAGCGGTTCGAGGAAAGTGGGGACCTAGACTTCGCCTACGAGATTCCCGGCCTGGCCAGGTACCGCGCCAACTACTTCATGCACCTGCGCGGCATCGGGGCCGTCTTCCGCGAAATTCCCGACGTGGTGCTGACGGCGGAGCAGCTGGGACTGCCCGATGTGGTGAAGAAGCTCGCCATGTTGCCCAAGGGGCTGGTGCTGGTCACCGGACCCACGGGAAGCGGCAAGTCCACCACCCTGGCCGCCATGGTGGACTATGCCAACCGCCACCGGCGGGACAACATCATCACCATTGAAGACCCCATAGAGTTCGTGCATCGCAGCCAGAACTGCGTGATAAACCACCGCGAGCTCGAAACCCACACCAAGAACTTCGCGGCCGCGCTGCGCGGGGCGCTGCGCGAGGATCCCGACATGATTCTGGTGGGCGAAATGCGCGACCTCGAAACCATTCAGCTGGCTATCGAGGCCGCGGCCACCGGCCACCTGGTACTCTCCACGCTTCATACCACCAGCGCAACCAAGACCGTGGACCGTATTATCGAGGTCTTCCCCGGACAACTGCAGGCCCAGATACGCTCCACCATGGCCGATGGCCTGCGGGGGGTAATTGCCCAGACCCTGTTCAAACGACACGACAAACCGGGGCGCTGCGTGGCCCTGGAGATCATGGTGGCCACCCCGGCGGTGCGAAACCTGATCCGGGAGTCCAAGACCTTTCAGATCGTCACCGTCCTGCAGACCGGCAAGAAGTACGGCATGCAGACGCTCGACGACAGCATCGCCGATCTTCTGGCCAAGGGCATGATCAGCAGCGATGAAGCCTACTCCAAGTGCAACGACAAGCAGCGCTTCGTCGGCTTCCTGAAGAAGGCCCCATCGGACTTTACGGAAGTGTAAAACCATGAGAAAGGCCGAACTGGAACACGTTGTCATGCAGATGCTGGCTTCTTGCGAGCGGGTATCGGACCTGAACATAACGGTCGGCCGCCCCTTCCAGGTCGAGGCCGACGGCGAGCTCAGGCCCGCGAAGGTCTCCCCGGCCCCCGGCCAGCTCACGCCCTTCCAGGCGGAGGTCTTCGCCCTCAACCTCATTGGAGGCGATTCCAGACTGCTGAACGACCTTGTCAGCTCCGGCTCCTGTGATCTCTCCTACAGCCTGCCGGGCATGGCGCGCTTCCGCGTCAATGTGTTCTCACAGCGCGGCTGCTACAGCACGGTCATGCGCAAGCTCGAGAGCGAGGTGCCTACCCTGGAGGCGCTGAACCTGCCTTCGGTCTTCCGGGCCATAGCTCAGGAGAAGAACGGCATCGTGCTCTTTACCGGCGCCACGGGCACGGGCAAAACCACCTCCATGGCCGCCATTCTCGATGAAGTGAACCGCACGCGGCCCGTTCACGTGATAACTCTGGAAGACCCCGTCGAGTACATCCACGCCTCCCAGAAGGCCACGTTCAACCAGCGGGAGCTGGGGATGGACTTCGACACCTTCGCCAACGGGCTGCGAGCCGCGCTGCGCCAGGCACCCAAGGTCATCCTGGTGGGCGAGATGCGGGACCGGGAAACCGTGGAAATAGCCCTGTCCGCGGCTGAAACGGGCCACTTGGTCTTCAGCTCCCTTCATACCGTGGACGCCGGGCAGACCATCAACCGCGTAATCGGCATGTTCAGCCTGGAAGAGGAACGTCTGATCCGTATACGCCTGGCGGACAGCCTGCGCTGGGTCGTCTGCCAACGCCTGCTGCCCCAGATCGGTGGCGGGCGAAACGCGGTCTTCGAGGTCATGTACAATAACCTCAGGGTGCAGGAGGGTATCCTCAAGGGCGAATCCGAGGGCAAGACTTTTTACGAGATTGAGGAAACCAGCAATCCCTCGGGGATGCGGACTTTTGACCAGAATATCATCATGAACTACCAGGAAGGCCTGATAACCGAGGCGACGGCGCTGGCTTATGCCACGCGGCGGGCGGTGGTCCGCCGAGGGCTGGACCAGATCAAGGCCGCGCGCGGCGAGAAGACCACTGACATCGAAGGGCTGTCTCTGGAGACGTCACCCCTGAGACGCTAGATTTTTCACGGCCCGCGGGGCACAGGAGTCGGCGGTGGAAATCATCTGCAAAACATGTGGTGCCAGGCTGAACGTCCCCCTAGACATACTGCCTGCCACCGGGGTCGCTCAGGCGAAATGTCCGAGGTGCGCGACCAGGGTTTCCATCTCCAGGGAAGTGAAAGTGGTGCCACCCCTGGTGGTGCCGCCACTGGTGGTGCCACCCCTCATGTCTTCCGCGGAGGTGATGGAACCCTTCGAGGAAGGGGTGCTCAGGGTTCTCCTCCTGCACGATGATCCCGTCGCGGCCGGAAATGTCGCCGGAGGCCTCCAGCCCCTCGGCTACCGCGTCACCCGCGCCGCCACGGTCGAGGAGGCCGTCGGCCGACTAAAATTCAATGCCTACAACCTGGTCATCTTGCACTCGGATTTTCAGGCGCCCAGCGGCGGCAGGGCCGCGGTTCTGACTTTTCTCGACTCCCTACCCACGGCGACCCGTAGACAGACGTTCGCGGTTCTTGTAGGAAAGGAGTTGACGACTTTTGATCGCATGGGGGCCTTCCTGAACAGCGTAAACCTCACCGTGGCGCAGGACGACCTCCCGGACCTCGGCAGGGTATTAAAGAACTCCATTGCCGAACACGATATGTTCTACAGAGCGTTGAACCGGGTGCTCAGGGGAATGGGACGGGCCTGACAGCCCGCCCGCGGGAGACGAGGAGTGAGTGACGTGACCATCTACAAGATTCGGATCGAGACCTGCGTGAACACCATTATCGAGGTTCACAAGTTCCTGGGCTCGCAGCGGGTCAACCCTGAGATCATCGAGCAGTTCCGCCGCCTCAAGGACGTGGTCGAGGTGCTGAACATAGGCAAAGTGACCGAAGATGACATTGAAAAAATCGAACTGGCCACCAACAGCCTTCTCAACGAACTTAAGGTTCTCTTCGACTGCCACGACGTTGGCGATATTTATCCCAACGCCAAGAACTGACACCGAAGCGGCTGGTTTTCCTGGCCGGGGGCGACGGAATCCCGCCCCCGGTCTCTTATTTGGGTCAGGCGCCGACGGGCATCACGACTTCCACGTCTCCGCCCCCCGACGCCCGACCGGAGGACTGATCAACCGTGCCCTCTACATTCGGTGCAGCCAGCTGATGTCCCGGTAGTCCCCCTCGAACACCCGCACGTCCTTGAACCCCATCTCGTAGAGCGCCTTGGAAATGACCCGGCGGTCTATCCCCTCTTCGGACCTGAACACCACGGCATCCTCGTGGCTCGTGCCCTTCAGCTCGTTCTCTATCGCGGCGGGCTCCAGACAGGTCACCCCCAACACCCGCTGGCAGCGGGACGCATCGGTGACGATATTGAGCAGCTTGGTGTTCTGACCCCGGATCTTCAACTGAGACTCCAGCCCCAGGGCGCTGATGACGGGCGCCGCAAATCCCGCCGCGGGCCTGTGGGCCGCCATCCAGTCCTCCAGATCGCGCAGTTCCCCGTCGTATCGATAGACGTTCTTGAACCCGAAGCGACCGAGTTCTTCCTCGGCCAGCGTGCAGCGCTCCGCCCGGTCACAGTGGATGACGAGCGGCGTCGAAGCGTCGTAGTGTTCCGGCACGTACTTGATGTCGGTCAGCGGCAGGCATTCCATGCCGGGGAAGTGCCGGCATTCCTGGCAGTCTTCAGCATCGCTGACCATTTCGATGATGTGAGCGTCGGCGGGCAGTCCTTCCCGCTGGATGATTTCACGGTTCAAAAGCTCCATGAGCCCTCACTCCTTTGAATCTTAGTCTTCATCCCTTGGAAAACAGCCCCAAATCCTTCTCGCTGGGGCCCAAGGCCGAGCGGCCACGGGCCTCCCAGCGATGAATCCGTAAGGGCTGCCTCAGCGCGACTCTTGGCCATACCCCTGCATGACGTCCGCCATGTTGCCGTACTCGCGGTCGGGGAGGTCGCGAAGCACCTTCAGCACTTCTTCATCGGCACCCTGTTCCGTGGCATAGCTGATGAGGTCGTCCTTCTTGGCCGGGAAGTCTATGCCCTTGAGATGATGAGTGACGTTGGCGACGTTGCGGCCGGAAATGCCTCTTTCCGCCATGATCCGTTCTCCGTTCCTGTCGGATTTCCTTCAATGCCCCGCAGGGCTTCCTATTTCAAAATAAGACCCGTGAGCAAGAGGTCAATCTCCGAGGTGCCCGAGGGCGGAGTTTGCCTGGCGCGGCTCGCGCCCCTTGACAAGAGGCCGGGTGAAAGGCTAGTGTTCTTGCCACCATGCGCCTGGGCGCCCTACCGCAGACGTACCGCAGCATTCGCCGCCTTCAGCGGATCATCTCCGTTCTGGTCAAGTACGGCTTCGACGACATTATTGAACGCCTGAATCTTGCCGGAAAGAACCCGCTCCCCTTTCTGCGCCGCCACTCGGCGTTGCGCGGCCTCACCAGCGCCCGGCGGCTAAAACTGGTGCTGGAGGAGCTGGGTCCGACATTCATCAAGTTCGGGCAGGTTCTGTCCACCCGCGACGACCTGTTGCCCCCGGAGTTCGTGGCCGAATTCCAACAGCTGCAGGACAAGGTCCCGCCCATGCCGCCCTCCGAAGTGCGGCGCGCGCTGGAGTCGGCCCTGGGTGCGCCGCTGGAGGAGATGTTTGCCGATTTCACCCTGGAGGCCCGAGCGGCGGCGTCCATTGCCCAGGTACACGAGGCCACGCTGAAATGCGGCCGCGCCGCCGTGGTGAAGCTGCAGAGGCCCTATATCGAGCGGATGATCGACGACGACTGCGGCGTCCTCCGGCATCTGGCCGCCCTTATGGAACGCCACGGCCTGGCCCGAGACATCGGGGCACGGCGGCTGGTTGAGCAGTTCCACAAAAACATCAGGAAAGAGCTGGACTTTACCCTCGAAGGCCAGAACATGAACCGCTTTCGGTCCAACTTCCAGGGCTCGATGACCTTCCGCGTCCCGGAAGTGATCTGGAGCCACTCTCACCGCCGCGTGCTCACTCTGGAGCGGATCGAAGGCATAAAGATCTCGGAGCGCGCCCGCCTGGAGGCTGAGGGCTATGACCCACCGCTGCTGGCCACGAGGCTGGTGGAGGTAATGGCTCGCCAGGTGGTGGAGTTCGGCCTGTTTCACGCCGACCCCCACCCCGGCAACGTCTTCGTGCTGCCCGGCAACGTCATCTGCCTGTTGGACTACGGCCTGGTGGGCCGGATAGACGACGACCTCATCCACGACCTGATCCGCCTTTCCATGGCCGTGGTACGCAGAGACGGCGAGGCCATGGTGCGCGCCCTGTTCAGCATCGGGGTAGTGGGCACCGATACCAACCTACGCGCCCTGAAGCTCGACCTGATCGAACTCGTGGACCGCTTCCATGGCATGCCGCTGGCACAAATAAACATTCAGGCCGTCTTCGAGCGGTTCATGGCCGTGGTGCGCAACCACCACATAGCCATCCCCCCGGAACTGCTGCTCCTGGCCAAGGCCATGGGGCTAATCCAGTCTGTCGCGCGGGGACTTGACCCCACCTTCGAGCCAGTGGCCGTGCTCTCTCCGCTGATCAACGACCTGGCCGCCGCCCGGCTGAATATGTCCTACTGGGCGCGGCGGGCCCGCAACTACGTGGAAGAGGTGGCGGATGTGGCGCGCGAGCTGCCCCGCGAGGCCCGCTCCCTCCTGCGCAAGCTGCAGCAGAACCAGCTCGTTTTCAACTTCGAGCACCGGGGGCTGGAGCGCCTGACCGACGAGATGGACAGGTCGAGCAACCGGATCTCCTTCAGCATGATAATCTCCGCCCTCATCGTGGGCTCCAGCATCGTGGTGCAAACCCATGCCGGCCCCAAGCTCTGGGGCTTCCCTCTGCTGGGGCTGGTCGGGTTCCTCTTCGCGGCCTTCCTGGGCTTCTGGCTGGCCATAGCCATCCTGAAATCCGGCCGTCTCTAAAGAAACCCAAGCCCCCGCAAACGGGCGGAGAAATACCAACGCGGCTTGTGCGGGGCGAAACAGCCCGGCGAGGGCATCGCGTCCGCGCGTGCCCCCTGCCCTACCGGGCACTATATTGTGGTAAGTGTGCTCAAGGGGGAAGGACGAGATGGAAACCCAAGACGATTTGGTCCTGGTCTCGAAGGTGCTCCTGCAGGAGGACGAGAGCTCGCACGCGATCATCCTCAAGGAGGAAGAGCCTGACCGCCGCTATTTTGAAATGTCGGTGGGGCCGCTGGAGTTCATGGCCATCGCCAAGGAGCAGGGGAAGATACACCCCCCGAGACCCTTGACCCACGACCTTTACCTGTCCCTGCTGGAAGGCCTGGATATTAAGCTGGAACGGGTGGAGATCCACGACCAGCGCGCGGGGGCCTACATAGCCTCCGTGGTCTGCACCAAAGACGGGCAGCCGGCGCGCATTGACGCCCGCCCCAGTGATTCCCTGGCCCTGGCGCTCAACCGCAAGCTGCCCATTTACGTACATCGCAAGCTGTTCAAGACGGAGCCGACCAAGGAAGACCTCGATCTCTACGACGAGCTGTGCAAGGTGGTCCGCTTCAAGTAGGCGGGGTGGCAGGGCCACCGGCCTAACGCGGCGCCCGTACTCTTTCAGTGTCTACCCGACAGTTGCCTGAATAAGTGCCCGGTGACGGCGCGCCAGGAGAAACGGCCGGCGTACCCAGCCGCCGCCTTCCCCTTGCGCCGGACCTCTTCGCGAGACTCATGGGCCAGGCGCATCAGCCTCCGCAGAGAGGCTCCGTCCGGCTCCAGGAAACGCAGCCCCGGCAGCCCCGGCTCGTCGGCCTCCGCCACCCGCACCTCGTGGGTATCTATCCGCCAGCAACATTCATCCGGGCAAAAGTCGTCCGTGGCGCCACCGGCGGGCACAATGGCGGGCAGCCCGCAGGCCATGGCCTCCAGCACGGGCAGGCAAAAACCCTCGGCCCGGTAGGGGGCCACCACGACCTGACAGGCGCGCATCAGCCCGGCTACCTGGGGCGGATAGAAAATGTCGTCCAGCAGGATGATTCTGGGATGGTTCCGCAGCTCCCGCCAGACGAAGCCGGCGGTGGTGGGGAATGCCTTGATCACCAGCCAGGCGTTTTCGGAAGGGGCGAACTCCGCCAGAAAGGCCTCGGTCAGGATGTCGATACCCTTGCGGGAGATGGTAGTGCCCACGTAGAGGAACTTGAAACGCGGGTCATCAAGCCCCAGGGTAGGCTCCACCTCCGGGTTGAAGACCCGCGGATTCACCCCATGCGGCACCCGGATGAGACGGTGCTCCGGAAACTGGGCGGCAAGGGCGTCGGCCACCACGGAAGAGGGCGCCCAAATGACGTCGTCAGGCGCCGGCCCGCCCGCGCCCCCCTCGGGCAGATAGCCGAACTCATGGAAGAAGAAGCGCACACAGGGCCGCACCACGGGTGCCACCACGCTGGGAATCTGCACCTCCAGCTCGAGCGGCTCGGGGTACTGGGCCGCCAGCCGGGCCAGAAGCGCGGCCCGCGGCTCAAAACGCTCCTCGGGGAACCACGCCACCCCAGGACGCATGGGTGCAAACCGGACCTGCCCGCTCAGCCCCATTTCCTCGAGCGCCCACAGCGTCTCGAAGGTAACGTTACCTAGACTCTCGCCCAGGCTGCCGAAACCGCGCCACAGGACACGCGGCATCCGAAAGTCGGCCGCCTCCGAGGCGGACGGCAGGCAGGCCAGAACAGGCCTCGGTGCCATAAGCTCATCACTAACCCGCCTCAGCCGAGGCCTCCACACCCCATAGCGCGGGTTCCAGCCCTCGTGAGAGGGATGCTCCCTTGCGAGGACGTCCACACCCTCTAACAGATACATTGCCGCTTTCCACCCCAATGCCGCCAGTCTTCATGTAGAAACTACCACGGCGGCCCGATGGTGGCCATAGCGCTCTGTCAGGACCGGCGGCCCATCTTGAGCCACAGGTGCCTGAGCGTGCCGCGAACGAACCGGAGAGGGGAGAAGGAGATGTCAGAGAGGGTCTCGGGCAGCCTGAACTCCGGGGCCGGCCCTTCGGGCCGCCAGCCCAGAACCTCGATGAACTCCGGCCTGGTCTCACCGAAGCCGTGGCGCGCCGCGGCCGCGAGCAGTGGCACCCGCCCCGGAGCCACGCCCAGAAAGGTGCACAAGACACTGTCTATGGCGGCCGCATCCGTGCCCGCCGCCAGCAGCCCCAAGGACCGCGGCCTGCCTCCCCTGGGACCCTTGGTATCCATGGCCACAACGGCGTCTACAATGGTGAGTGCCGGGGCCGCGGCACGGTGCACCGCCAGCAGCATGCGGCAGAAGCGGTCGAGATCCCCGCGAGCCACCACGTGACGCCAGGCCTTCGCCTTGCCCGCCACCAGGCCATAGGTGTTCTTGAGGGCCGCGGTAAGACGCAACTGGGCATGGGCCTTCAGCTTGGGCAGGCTTATGAGGACGTCGTAGTCGGCCAGGGTGCGGCTGAGACGCTCACCCCGCCAAGGCGCATTGTACTCCAGCTCCACCACGGGCACCCCCAACGCTCGGGCACCCCGCAGAAGTCCGCAGCGGGCCGCCACCTGCCTGGCCCGCCCGAAGCCCGGACTGTCACCTATGGCACAGACGGCCCCCAGCCGAAGGCATTCCTCGGCCACCGCCAGCACGAGCCGAGGATGGGTGGTGACCGCCTGCTCGGCACCATGGGCCGCAAGAAGGTTGGGTTTTAGGAGGACACTCTGGCCAGGCTTGATGAACGCAGCCAACCCGCCCAGCGGCTTCAGGCAGGCAGCCACCGCCTCCCGAAGCCCGGTGGGGTCGTAGCCGGTACAATTGGTCAGGGATACGGTGGCCACTACTTCTTTTCCTCTCGGTCTCGGGAGCCAGGGAACCCTCCCGGAAGCATTTGTCTTACCCTGGTCATACACAGGCTTGGTAATGATCTAAAGGCATTAGTCAACGCGTATTTTTTTGCTTTGACTTTTTGGTCCACCTAAAGGATTATCACGAGGCTAACTTAGCAAAGCGCCACGAGTTTTCCCTATGTAAAAGCGCGCATGCACGTCGAGTGCGGAGCATAGCGTGTCATGTAGACAACCACAAGAAGCGCCTGAACCCCGTCGGCACTGGTCCACCTCGGGCGCTCGGCTGGGTGTGCGGTCTGGCACGGATTATTTCATCTTCTCTATAGAGCGCCGCCGATTTGCCCACCATGAACCACCTCAGGCGCTCGGGCCAGGGCTTGGAGCCTGGCGCGAAGGGGTATGCTCATGGCAATCACGAAGGCGGATCTCGTCAAGAAGCTTACTCAGCAGGGCGTCCTGAAGCGCAAAGAATCCAAGAAGATTGTAGATTGCCTCATCGAGGCCATGAAGAAGGCCCTTGCCTCCGGCGATGACCTTCTCATCAGCGGCTTCGGGAAATTCAGTGTTCGCCATCGCGGCCACAAGCGCGTGCGCAACCCCCGCACCGGCGACGAGTTCCTGATGGATCCCCGCAAGGTGGTCAGCTTCAGGGTCTCGCCCGTACTGCGCCGCCGCGTCAACCAACGCACGCCGGACAAAGTGGGCGGCCAGCAGCAGGCGGCCTGATCCACATCAGCATGCTCATCGGGGTTGACATCGACAACGTATTGGCCGAATTCGAGGCCGCCTTCCGGCAATGGATCAACCTCCACGCCGGGCTTAGCCTCAAGCGGCAAAACATCACCAGCTTCTGGTTCGCTGATTGCTGCCCTCTGAGCCACGGCGAGGTAGACAATCTGCTGAGCGGCTTTATCGATGCGGGCTGGCTACGGCGCCTGAGCGTCATCGGTCATGCCCGCGCCGCGATGCGGGCGCTTTCCCGCCAGGCTGAGGTTTGTCTCGTTACCAGCCGCCCCTCAAGGGCACCCATTGTGGCCGATACCCTCTTCTGGCTGGAGCGCAAGGGAATTCCCCATTCCCGCCTCCTCTGGGCCGAGCGCAAATGGGAGCTCGCCGATACCTTTTCCTTCTTTGTGGAAGACAACCTGGATCAAGCCCGCGGTCTGGCGGACCGGGGAGTGAACGTCCTGCTCCTCGACTACCCCTGGAACCGCGACCCAACCCCCCACCCCAAAATACGACGCCTGTGCTCCTGGCGGGAAGTGCTCCCCTGCCTGACCGGTTATGCCCTCTCCCCCTCGCCGTAGGCCAGGGTCAGGCAAGTCAGCCCCTGCCCCGCTTCACCCGCCCCCGGAGGTTTTTTCTTCTTCAGGCAGCGGCCTACCGCACCAGGCGCGGTATTCCCGCCACAGGGCCGCGGCATAGTCCGCCTCGGCGCCGGGGGCGATGTAGTTCCTGCGACCCACCTCCGCCAGCAGCAGCCTATCGGCCTCGGCGCGTCCCTGGGGGGCCTGGCGCCGCACGTCTTCCAGGGCCTCGATCAGGCCCAGGACACCCACGTTGCGCCCCCCTACCTTCACCAGAGTATGTTCCTGAAAGCCCTTGCGCTCCACCTTTCATCCGCCTCCCGCGATAGAGTCGAGCTGGATTCTATACCAACCGGATCCCGGAATACACCGCCCCCGCCATTTTCAGAAAAACCGCTGGACACCGCCGACCGGCACGAATAACATCTGGGACTGAGCCGCGGGTGGTGAGTCACTCCCCTCCCGGCAGCCAGCCTCCCCAAAGACTCCATCAAGACCAAACCGCCAGGGCAGAATCGCGTCGTCACAAGGGCAGCCCGCCAACGGAAGAGACGCCTTGCGCTACCTCGGCCTCGCCCCCAGGAATCTTCTCGTGGTGCTGGTGCTCGCCATGGCACTTGCCGCGGGCCCCGTATGCGCCCAACCTCAAGCGGACAGCGAACAGCCGGCCCCCGCGGAGAAGACCGCCAAGGAAACCGATGTCGGTCGGACCGCGCTCCTCCTCCCATCTAAGCTGGTCCAGGCCCCGTTGAACCTCTTCGAAGGCGGCCTGAAGGAAACGCTCGACTTCATCGAGGGCAAGCGCCTGGTCGACAAGCTGCAATACTACGTCCGCTACCTCAATGACCGGGGGGTCTATCCTTCCGCCTACAGCCTGGGAGACGGCTCCGGAGTGGGGGCAGGGGTGCGGGTGCGCCGCAGCCCCACCGGCGTGGGCTGCCTAGGCCTGGCCGCCGGGGTCACGACCAAGCTCTATCAGTCCTACCAGGCTCAGGCGGCCCTGCCGCTGTGTGGGGGCCGCCTGGCCCTCAGCACCAGGGCGGGCTGGCAGTACCGCCCGGAAGAGGAATTCTACGGCATCGGACCCGAGACCACCACCGCCACCCGGTCCGACTATCTGCTCAAAGACGGCTTCTTCGAGGGCGCCACCCGCCTGGGCTGCCCGCGCCTGCTTCAGGCCGCGGTGGCCGTGCGGTATGACATCTTCCAGACCAGCCCTGGCCAGGACTCCGGCGTGCGCTCCATCCAGGATGTCTTCACTCCCGCCGAGGTACCCGGCCTGTTGCAGTCCATAAACCTGGTGTCCGGGGGCTTTACCATCCTGCACGACAGCCGTGACTGGCCGGAGGTGCCCACCACGGGCGGCTTCCAGCAGCTAACGGCCAACATCTTCCACGACCCCTCGGACGATAGGTTCGACTTCTATCGCGCCCGACTGGACCTGGAACAACTCCTGCCCTTCTCGAGCCTCAAACACGCCTTTCTGGTCCGGGCCTTCGCCGAGGTCAACCAACCCGTATCGGACTCCGACCAGGTGCCCTTCTTCATGTTGGCCAAGCTGGGGGGCAGCTACTGGCTGCGTGGGTTCCACGAGCTGCGCTACTACGACGAACGGGCGGTCACCTGGTCCCTGGAGTACCGCTACCGCATCTGGAGCCGCGCCGACGCCTTCCTCTACGTTGACCAGGGCGAGGTATTCGGCAGCAAGAAGGATTTTTCGGCGGGTGACATCGCCACCAGCGGCGGGGGAGGGTTCATGATACGCAACTTCGGCTTCCGGCACTCCGAGGACATCGTAAGCGGCGGGCCGGCGTACGTGGCCGCGCAGGAGCACCTCTTCTTCAAGCTGCTCATCGGGGCCACCGGGGAGGGTATACGCCCATTCGTCATCTTCGGGACATTCATATGAAAAAGTCCTCGACGCCTCTGCCGCTGGTGCTGTCTTGCGTAACACTCGTCTCGTTGCTCGCGGCCGGCTGCGCCTACCGCACCCTGCCCATCACCGAGCCCGTGCCCAAGCTGGCCCCGGTGGCCTCGGTGCCCGAGCCGGGGAAACGCCACGTCGGGGCCTGGTGGGCCTTCACCGACGCCAATATCTTCTATCCGCTGAAGTGGATCTTCGACGTGCCCCTTCACCTGGAGCGTGCCGTGGGCGCGTCTCCCCCGGCGCTGGACGTGGACTGCCATGGGGAGGTGGTGGACTCTCCCGATTGGTTCATCAACCGCAACCTCAACAGGCCGCTCACCCCCGAGGAGATGGAGCGCGGCGCGGGCGAGCCGCCCGCCCCTGGCCCCCTGACCGTAACCGGCGGCAAAAAGGGCGGCGTACAGCCGGGCTTCGTGGCGCGGGACGGCCGCGGCCGAAAATACATCTTCAAGCTCGACGTGACCGACTACCCCGAAATGGCCACCGCCGCCGAGGTCATAACCGATCGCCTCTATCATGCCGCGGGCTACAACGTGCCGGGGGCCAACATCGTCTGCTTCAGCCGCGACGAGCTGTCTATCATGCCTGGGGCCGGCTACGTCACCGATGACGGCTTCACCTGCCCCCTTACCCCCAAGGCACTGGATACCATTCTGGCGGCCTCCTGCCGTACCTCCCAGGGGCGGTATCGGGCCGTGGCGGTCAACTACATCGAGGGCCGGCTCAAGGGACCGTTCTCCTTCCTGGGCACCCGCCCGGACGACATGAACGACACCATCCCTCACCAGCACCGGCGGGAGCTGCGCGGCCTGCTAACCATCTCCAGCTTCCTGAACAACCCGGACCTCATCGAGACCAATACCCTGGACAGCTACGTCACCGAGAACGGCAAGTCCTTCCTCAAGCACTACCTCATAGACTTCGGCACCTCGCTCGGCTCCTACGCCTTCCTCCACATGCCCCGGCGCGGCGGGCACGAGTACGCCATTGACTGGCGCGAGATAGCCAAGAGCCTCTTCACGCTGGGCATCTACAGCAGGCCCTACGAGGGCGAGGATCTGAACATAGTCCCCAGCGTCGGCTTCATAGACGTGGAGCGGTTCGACCCCGGCCACTGGCGGCCCGAGTATCCTAACCCTGCCTTCAGCTACCTCACCGCCGCCGATGCCTTCTGGGGGGCGCGGGTGGTCATGTCTTACAGCGACGACCAACTGCGGGCGGCCGTCCGGGCAGCGAGGTTCTCCAACCCCCAAACGGAAGACTACGTGCTTCGGGTGCTCAAGTACCGGCGCGACGCCGTGGGCCGCTATTGGCTGGAGGTCTCGGCGGAGCGACCCGAGAACCGGAAGCTGCCGCCCGCCCGCGTGGGGCCTTGTCGCGACGCCGCCGGCTTCCACGTCACGGGCGTGGAGCACGAAAACTCTCGCTAGCCCTGATGCGCGTTCCAAGGTGGCTTTCGGCCTTTGTGGAAATCAGGCGGGGTGAAGGCGCCAAGAGCCTCGCCCTGTTCCTGTATTTCTTCTGCCTCATGGCCTCTTACTACGTCATAAAGCCGGTCAGAAACTCCATCTTCCTGGAGGAGCTGGGCCCCAGACAGCTCCCTTACGCCTACCTGGCCACGGCGGTGGTGATCGGCTTCGTGGCCTCGGGGTACACCCGGCTGGTGGCCCGCTTCGAGCGCCACTGGCTCATAATGGCCTCCATGGCCTTCTTCATATTGAACCTGTTGCTCTTCTGGTGGATCTTTCGCTTTGACATCGCCTGGATGGCGGGCCTCTTCTATCTTTGGGCGGCGGTCTTTTCAGTGGGGGCGGTGACCCAGTTCTGGTCCATGTCGAACGAGGTCTTCAACCCGGAGGAGGCCAAGCGGCTCTTCGGTTTCATAGGCAGCGGGGGCATTCTGGGCGGAACGGTAGGGGGCACGCTCTCAAGCCTCCTGTCGGAACCCTTGGGCACCCAGAACCTCCTGCTGCTGAGCGCCCTCATGCTGCTGCCCTGCCTCCTGTTGGTCTACCTGATCCATCGGATGGAGAGGCGGGTGGGGCTCGAGGCCGCCCCCGCCCGGCGGGCCGAAGCGCCGCTGACCGGGCATCGGGTGGGGCTGAAGGTCATTGCCCGCTCCGAGTATCTGAGGCTGCTGGCCCTCATGATGGTGGTAATGGTGATCGTGGCCACCCTGGTGGACTATGCCTTCAATACCGAGGCCGCGCGCGCCTTCCCCGGTGGCAACGCCAAGACGGCCTTCTTCGGTGCCTTCTTCGCCGCTGTCAGCGCCCTTTCCCTGTTCGTGCAGTTCTTCCTCACCAGCCCCATACTGCGCGCATATGGCGTGGGCGCGACCCTGCTGCTGCTGCCGGTCCTGCTGGGGGCCTCCAGCTTCTCGGTATTGCTGATCCCGGCCCTCTGGTCCGTCTCCGCCCTAAAACTCGCCGACGGCTCCCTGCGCTACTCGCTAAACCAGTCCACCCGCGAGATACTCTTCCTGCCCGTGCCTCTGGTGGACAAGTACAGCGCCAAGGCGGTAATAGACATGTCCCTCCAGCGTTGGGCGCGAGGTCTGGCGGCGTTCATAATTCTGGCCGTCATCGCCTTAGATCTGTCCTGGACGGCGGTGGCCATGATCACCCTTCTCTTTTGCGCCGCCTGGGCATGGATAGTCATCCTCGCCCGGGACCAGTACCTGGCCTCGCTGACCAGGCTGGTTGGGGAGCGGCCGATCTCCCCCGAGGCCCAGGAGCTGCGCCCCCCACGAGACCGGCCGCCCCTTACCGAACGCGCCACGGCGGCCCTGGCCGCAGCGGAACGGCTGCTTGCCGCCAGGACGGCCGTGCCACCCCCGCCGGACCGAACCTCGACCCTGGCGCTGGAAGAGCTACTCACGGACGAGCGGCCCGAGGTAAGGCTGCACGCCTTGCGCTCCCTGACGGCACAAAAAACCCCGCCGCCTCGACTGCCCCAGGGCATGGCCGCCGCGGCGCGCCAGGACGCCGTGCGGCGAGGGGCATGGGCTCTGGTGGTGCGGGCGGACTACGAAGCCGCGCGAGGCGGGCAGCCCAAAAAACCGCCGGACATGCTGGAGCGCGCCCTGGAGAAAGCCACCTTCAATGCCCTCGAGGAGGCACTGCTCTGGCAGGCCCTGTCCAGACCGCGCCCCGGCCACATCGGCGCCGTGCGCGGTCTTCGGCATTGGGCCAAGGAACTGCGGGCGACCTCTCAAGAGCTCCTGGAAAGCAACCTGCCCCCCGAGGCCAAAAAGCTGCTGCGCCTGGTGACCTCGGAGCGCCCGGTCGTCGAGTTGGCCGCCTCGGCCGCCTCCGTGGCCGGAATAGGGCGCCAGGACTTCTCGGCCTGGATACCCGCGCTGCTGGGCCACCCCAGCCCGGAGGTGCGCCTCGCGGCCACCTACGCGACAGCCAGACTCTTCCCAGGCAGGTACGGCACGGAGCTCACCCGCCTTGCGGACCATGGCACGGACATCGAGACCGCCCTGGCCCGCGCGGCACTCGCATCAAAGCGCCGCCAGCCCCGGATTCCGGCATGGACCTGATCCAGCGCCTCACCTATCTCGAAAAGGCGGACCTGTTCGCCTTCGTCCAGGCCGAGTGCCTGGCCAAGGCCGCGCTGGCCATGACCAGCAGAGAGGTTCTGACGCCGGAAATCCTCTACGAACAAAGCGAGCCCGCGGACTTCGCCTATCTGCTCTGCCAGGGCTCCAAGGTGCGCCTGCGGTATGCCGACGGCGTCGGCTACGAGGTGTCTCCCGGCGAGTGTTTTGGCTATGAAGAGATATTTTCGGAGGCCGAAGAGCGGCACCATGGCGCGCGCTGCCTCGGTGCGTGCATCCTCCTTCGGTTGGAGCACGCCGAGGCCTTGAGCCTGGCGGCCGAGGATCCGGGCCTCTTCCGTGGCGCCATAAAAGCCCTCATGCTCAGGCGCCCCCTGCCCCCTGCCTAATAGATCTCCAGTGGCCGCCCTCTCTTCGGCGTGGAATGCACATCAGACCGTACCCGAGGGCGGAGTCTGCCTGGCGCGGCTCGCGCCCTCCCGTTGGCGATGAAGCCGCAGCGTCATGCACCGCAGACTGCCCCCACCGGCAAGAAGCGCGCGGGGCTGGAAGGGGATGACCTCCACCCCCCTTCGCGCCAGCCGGCGGCGGGTGGCGGAACACAGGGCCGTCTCGTAGTGCAGAATGACGCCCCGACTCAAGGCCACGAAGGTGCAGGCCAAACTTCGCTGCTCCGCGTCGGAGACGGCAATGAGTTCGATCCCCCGTTCGGCGAGGAAGGCCCGGAAATCGAGGATTTCCCGCCGCTTGCCCGCTGTGAGCAGCCAGGTGCGCCTCAGCGCCGGCGGGTAGGCCAGCACCAGTCCTTCATTCACCCGCCCCAGTATGGTGTCGGGGTGCATGAAACGACGCTTCTTGGGCACCTCGGCGACTATGACCTCCTCCAGCCCCCGAGCCAAGATCGAGGAGCAGAACCGCTCCACCGCCACCCGGCTATGGCGTTCGGTCTCGGCGA
>JAZDOA010000128.1:0-20068 GCA_043799175.1 Pseudomonadota bacterium
GGTGACCCGCGGATGCTGGTCCAGGTGTGCGAATCGCTGGCGGAACCCCAGACGCGGAAACGGGAAACGACGGCCCTGAGCGAAGCAATGGCCGAGCTGGGCATCAAGACCGGTACCATCGTGACCAGAAACGAGAACGAGCGAATCGAGGCCGGCGGCGGAATCATAGAGGTGGTTCCGGCATGGCGGTTCCTCCTCGACCTGCCGGAATCGACGGAATAGCCCCTCAGTGGCGCCGCTTCAAAGCGGCGCCACTGAGGCCTTGCCAAGCCTTAGCTCAGCCACCAAGGCCCCCCAAGCTTTGTCCCTCGACCAAAACTCGCCGTCAGCCACCAAGAGGCCAATAAACTACGCTGCCGCCCCTTACCGCCGTGCCCCTACTGAAGCCAGATACCACACCTGCTCCCGGCTGCTGTCCAGGCCGAGCACCCGATTGATTTCGCTGTCCACGAAGGCGCCCAGCGGGCAGGCGGCCAACCCCAGGGCCTCGGCGGCCAGAAGCAGGTTCTGGCAGATGTGTCCTGCGTCAAGGGCAATGTAGCGGGCGGAGCGCTCGCCGTAATTCTCCGCGCAGCGGGCGGCGACGGCGGAAAAGACAAAGACCGCGGCAGCCTGCTTCACCGCTTCCTGACCCAGGGTGGCGCGCTCCAGGCCCCGGAAAAAGACCTCGTCGACCGGTCGCGCGGCCTCCAGCGCGAAGGAGGCGACATCCAGCCGCCACAGCCCCGCCTCCAGGCCTTCCACGCGCCTGGCCGCCACCAGCACCTCTATCGGGTAGCGGGCACCCGCCGATGGCGCCGTCCGCAGCGAAAGGGCATGCCCTGGCTTCGTCACGCCCTGAGCGGCCCACAGGAGTGCGGCCACCTGCCCCAGGTTGAGCGCCTGGTCGGAATACTCGCGATGGGAGCGCCTGCCGGCCAGCGTACGCCAAAGGTCCGCCGGCGGGGGCGCGGCCTGGGGAAGCTCGACTCTGCTCTTGGCCACCACTACCCTACCCCCCTTAAAAAACGCGGCCGGACGCGACCGCCCGGGAATGTATAATTCTCAGCCCCTCCAAGGTGAGGTTCTCATCCACCGCCTGGATGCTCCGGGCCTCCGAGGCTATCACGGTGGCCAGCCCACCGGTGGCAACCACGAACAGATCACCCACCTCGGCCCGGGCCCGCTCCACCAGCCCGTCAACGAGGGCCGCAAAACCCAGGACCAGGCCGGAGTTCAGGCAGGAGGCGGTATCAGCGCCTATTACCTTCGCCGGTGCCGCCAAAAAAACGTCGGCGCGGGGCAGACGCGAGGCCTTCTGAAAGAGGGCCTCGGCCGCGCTCATCACCCCAGGGGCGATGATTCCCCCGGCATAGGCCCCCTCGGCGGTGACGTAATCGAGGGTGGTGGCGGTGCCAAAATCCACCACCAACAGCGCCCGATGCCAGCGCTCCCAGGCGGCCACGGCGTTCACCAGCCGGTCGGCGCCTATCTCCGCCGGGTTGTCGTAGATAATGGGCATGGCCGCCGTGGCGGCGTCGATGAACAAGGGTTTTTCGACTCCCAGCCGCCCGCAGAGCTGATGCACGGTCCCCCTCAGGGGAGGGACCACACAGGCCACCACGGCCTGAGTAACGCAACCCACATCCAGCCCGGCCAGCCGCATGAGCCCGGAGAGCTTCAGCAACAGATCATCGGCCGTGGCCTCGCGCTCCGTGCGCAGCCGCCACACCCCGCGCGGGGTCCCACCCTCGAAGAGCCCCAGGACGATATTGGTATTGCCCACGTCTATGGCCAGCAGCATCGGACGGACCTCTTCAGCCCAGTTGCCTGGCCAGATGGTCGGCGATGACCTGGGCCATATCGGCTATCCGAAGCTCGTCCTCGCCTTCTATCATGACCCGCGCCAGCGGCTCCGTGCCGGAGAAACGCACCAGAATGCGCCCCCGCCCGCCAAGGGCAGCCTCGCAGTTCTCTATCAGCCGCGTCAGACCGGGCACCTCGCCGATGGGCATCTGTCTTGCCACCCTGACGTTGACCAGCTTCTGGGGAAATGTCTCCATGACCCGCGAAAAAACCTCGGACAGCGGCCTTCCCGCCCGCTTCAGCACGGCCAGCACCTGCAGCGCGGAAAGGATGCCGTCGCCGGTGGTGGAATGATCGAGGAAGATCATGTGCCCCGATTGCTCTCCGCCGAGGTTGAAGCCGCCGGCCAGCATTCGCTCCACTACGTATCTGTCGCCCACCTTGGCGCGAACCACCTTGCCACCCATGCGCTCCAGGGCGATGTCCAGCCCCATGTTGCTCATCACCGTGGCCACCAGGGTGCGGTGCTTCAGGGTGTTTTCGGCCAGCATGTGTTCCGCCAACAGGGCCATTATCTTGTCACCGTCTATGTATTCACCCCGCTCGTCCACGAAGACGGCACGGTCGGCGTCGCCGTCAAGCGAGATGCCCAGATCGGCCCCCGAGGCCCGCACGGCCCTTCCCGCGACGTCAGGGTGGAGGGAGCCGCACTCCAGGTTGATGTTCTCGCCGTCGGGGTTCACCCCCAGGAGCACCAGCTCCGCCCCCAGCTCCTCCAGCACCGTGGGGGCCACCCGGTAGGCCGCCCCATTGGCGCAGTCCAAAACTATCTTCAGCCCGTCGAGGGACATCTCTCGGGGGAAGGTATGTTTCAGGAATTCTATATAGCGCCCTCTCGCGTCCTCTATGCGGTAGGCCTTTCCCACCTCGCGGGCCGTGGGGCGCATGGCATCAAGCTCCGCCGAGCCCATAAGCGCCTCGATGCGCTCCTCGACCTCGTCGGGCAACTTGAAACCGTCGCGGGAGAAGATCTTTATGCCGTTGTCCTGAAAGGGATTGTGGGAGGCGGAGATGACTATTCCGGCGTCGGCCCTCATGCTGGTGGTAATAAAGGCTATGCCCGGCGTGGGCATGGGGCCTACCAGCAGTATGTCAACGCCCATGGAGCAGATGCCGGCCGCGATGGCGTTTTCTATCATGTAGCCGGAGAGCCGGGTGTCCTTGCCGATGACGACGCGGTGCCTGCCCGCCTTGTTTCGGAAGAGATAAGCGGCCCCTCTGCCGAGCTGCAAGGCCACTTCACTGGTCATGGGATGGATGTTGGCCACCCCACGCACCCCATCGGTACCGAAGAGTCTCCCCAAAGAAATATCCTCCCTTGGCGCGGCCTACTCGTCCTTGCCTTCCGAGACGGCCACCTCGAAAAGTTTGGGCTCGGATTGCACCAGCGTGGTATCAAGCGGCAGCTTTATGAGCGCCTTCCTGGTGTAGTTTCCAGGCTTCAGACCGCTGACATCGATGGTGACGTCGAGACCCTGACCCACCTCGAGCGAGCGCACCGCGTTCATGGAGCCCATGACCAGCAGATTGATGCGCGGCGGCTCAATGGTATAGGGCTGCTCGGCTCCGACGACCCGAATGGGCACGTCTCGGAACTCGCGGGTGACCACCCGTTCCTCGACCTCGACGTGGGCCTCCATGACCGCGTCGGCGACCCCACTCAGGTGATAGCCCTTGAAATCGAGCCCCACCAGACGGCGAACCGAGGAGGTAAGCCCCGAGACGTCTATGGGCTTGCTCCAGATCCGGGTCAGACCGGCCAGTTCGCTCGCGGGCCCGGAGACGGTCACCTGAACGGGCTCGACAGTCACCTTCGACACACTGTAGCCCGGCGCCAGATCCCCGACCAACACGGGCTGCACGGTCACTGTCTTGCGGGCGATCCGCTCCAGGAAAATCGTAATGGACGTCGGACGCACCCGCATGACCCTCACCCCTCTGGGCAAGGACAGGGTCTCGGGTCCTATGGGGAAAGACGACATCCCCGGACCCGCCCTCGACAGGTCTATGGTCTTGCTGAACTTCTGGTTGGCCACCTGCCTGATGAGGCTGCGCGGGCCGTTGACCCGGACGTCTATGCCGTTTTCGACGTCGTTCACCACCATGAGGTTCGAGGGAATGTTGATCAGCTCCACCGGGATGATCACCCCGATTTCGGCCTTCTCCTCCCCTACGACAAAAAACCACAGTACCGCCGCGCACAGCAGCGATACCAGCTTTATGCCCCAGTTGTTGAACGGACTCCGTCTCTTGGAGGCCGTATGGTTCGCGGCCCACGGAGCCATCAGCTTGTTCCCCGCCACCAGCCCCAGCGGACTTTGGGCTCGGCCCTTTCCTCCAGATGGAAGAAGGTATGAAGGGCCTGCCGGAGCGAGGGTCCATCCAGGCCGGGAGTGATCTGGCCACCCACGGCCAGTGAGATCTTGCCCGTCTCCTCGGAGACGATTATCACCACGGCATCCGTCTCCTCGGACAGGCCGATCCCCGCGCGGTGCCGCGTCCCGAAGCTGCGGCTCAGGTTGGGGTTGCGGCTGATGGGCAGAAAACAACCGGCCGCGGACAGCCGCCCGCTCTGAATCACCACCGCGCCATCATGCATGGGAGATGCCGGATTGAAGATGCCGATCATGAGCTCCTCGCTCACCCGGCCATCTATGGGGGTGCCCATCTCCAGGTAGTCTCCCAGGTTGATCCTCCGCTCCAGGGCGATCAGTGCCCCGGTGCGCTTCGCCGCCAGTGCCGTGGCGGCGTTGGTGACCTCCCGCAGCAGGAGCTGCTCCTCGGGCGAGCCCTTGAAGAAAGGCCCCCGGCCCACGCGCATCAGCGCCCGCCGGATGTCCGACTGGAAGAGGATGATGATGACCAGGAGGATGGAGCCCAGGAAGTTGCCGAGCATCCAGTGGAGGGTAAGCAGGTCGAACTCGCGCGAAATGAGGAAGACGCCGAAGAGGATGGCCAACCCGACCAGCATCTGGACGGCCCGGGTGCCGCGGATGAGCAGAATGACCTCATAGATGACGACCGCCACGATAAGAATGTCTATGGCGTCGTTGAGGCCGATATTCCAGACGACGTTCAGCATGGTCTGCCCGCCCGCCCGCCCGGTGTTTTTCCCCCGCTCGCGCCGTGTATGGCCTCGGCCAGCAGGGCCGCCTCCCCGGCACGCCTGACGTCGTGAACCCGGACTACGCTCACCCCCGCGGCCACCAACAGCGCCACGCAGGCGGCCGTGGCCCCGTCCCTCTCGCCCTGCCGCGCCCCACAGGCCGCTTCCAGAAAGGCCTTGCGGGAAGGCCCCACCAGCACCGGGCAGCCAAGCTCCTTGAACCTGCCCACGTGCCGCAGGAGGGTCAGGTTGTGCTCCAGAGTTTTGCCGAACCCGATGCCGGGGTCAATCAAAAGCCGCTCCCGTGGTATACCCGCCTGGGTGGCAAAGTCAACGCGCTCCGCCAGGAATGACAGAACCTCGGCCACCACGTCGTGGTAGACCGGAGCCATCTGCATGTCCACCGGTGTGCCCCGCATGTGTACCAGCACCACCCGCGCCCCCACCGCGGCCGCCACGCGGGCCATGTCGGGGTCGGAGCGCAGGGCGCTGACATCGTTAATGACGCGGGCACCCGCCTCGAGGGCCTGTCTGGCCACCTCCGCCTTGGTGGTATCCACCGAGATCTCGACGCCGGGTGGCAGCCCGCGGGCCAGATCGGTCACGACCCTGATCGTCCGCCGGAGTTCTTCATCAAGGCTTACCGGCAGACTGTAAGGCCTGGTGGACTCACCTCCCACGTCAATGATGTCCGCCCCTTCCGCGACCATGCGTTCGGCATGGGCCACCGCCCGGCCAACATCCACGCGCCCGGTATCCCGGCGCCCGGTATCCCGGCGCCCGGTATCCATGAAGCGACCCCCGTCCGAGAAGGAATCGGGGGTCACGTTGAGCACGCCCATTATGGCGGTGCGCCTTTTTTCAGCCACGCTGCCATGCACCTTGGAGATCCGCTTCGGAGATTTGTTATGGAAAGGGGCCGGCCGCGCACCGACCCCAAAAAAAGACCTCAGGTCGAAGCCGTACCCGGCACCGGCCTCATCAGGGGAATCTTCTCCGGGGCAGTCTCCTCACCGGCCTTCGCAGTGGCTGAAGCCGGGGCCACGTGTACGCAGCCATCTGCCACCGGCAGTTCGGCCCCGCTCATTATGGCCTCCACGTCCTTGGCGTCCAGGGTCTCACGCTCCAGCAGGGCATCGGCCATGCTCTTCAGGACCTCGTGCTGTTTCAGCAGAACCTCCTTGGCCCGGTTGTAGGCACCCAGAATCAGCCGTTTGACCTCAGAGTCTATTTTCAGGGCGGTGTCCTCGGAGTAGTCCCGGTGCTGGGCGATCTCGCGCCCGAGGAATATCTGCTCTTCCTTCTTGCCGAAGGTGAGCGGGCCAAGTTCCTCGCTCATGCCCCAATCGCAGACCATGTGGCGGGCCAGATCCGTGGCCCGTTCGAGGTCGTTGCCGCCCCCCGTGGTGAAGTCTCCGAAGGTCAACTCCTCCGCCACCCTGCCGCCCATCAGCACGGCCAGGTTGTTGAGCAGGTAAGTCCTGGCGTAGGTATGCTTTTCATCCAGCGGGAGCTGCTGGGTAAGGCCCAAGGCCCGCCCTCGGGGGATTATGGTGACCTTGTGTACGGGGTCGGTCCCCGGCAGCATGCGGGCCACGATGGTGTGGCCGGCCTCGTGGTAGGCCGTGACCCGCTTTTCCTCTTCGCTGATAATCAGGCTCCTGCGCTCCGCGCCCATGAGGACCTTGTCTTTGGCCTCCTCGAGGTCGCGCAGCTCCAGCCTGTCCTGGTTGCGACGCGCGGCCAGCAGAGCGGCCTCGTTGACCAGGTTCTCGAGGTCCGCACCCGAGAAGCCGGGCGTGCCGCGGGCGATGGTGGACAGATCCACCTCGGGCGCTATGGGGGTGCGGCGGACGTGCACCTTGAGGATCTGCTCCCGCCCTTTGACGTCTGGCACGGGGACCATCACCTGACGGTCGAAGCGCCCAGGGCGAAGCAGCGCCGGATCCAGCACGTCGGGCCGGTTGGTCGCGGCGATCAAAATGACCCCTTCGTTGGACTCGAAGCCGTCCATCTCCACCAGGAGCTGATTCAGGGTCTGTTCGCGTTCATCGTGGCCGCCGCCCAACCCGGCGCCCCGGTGCCGGCCAACGGCGTCTATCTCATCAATAAAGATGATGCAGGGGGCATGCTTCTTTCCCTGCAGGAAGAGGTCGCGAACCCTGGAGGCACCCACGCCGACGAACATCTCGACGAAGTCGGAACCGCTGATGCTGAAGAAAGGCACCCCGGCCTCGCCGGCTATGGCTCTGGCCAGCAATGTCTTGCCGGTGCCCGGAGGCCCCATGAGCAGCAGGCCCTTGGGAATGCGCCCTCCCAGCCTGGTGAACTTCTTGGGGTCTTTCAGAAAGTCTATGACCTCGGACAGCTCCTCCTTGGCCTCTTCGATGCCGGCCACGTCGGCAAAGGTGACCTTGCCCGATTGGCCGGACGAAAGGCGCGCCCGGCTCTTGCCGAAGCTCATGGCCTTGCCGCCCCCCGCCTGCATCTGCCGCATGAAGAATATCCAGACGGCGATCAGCAGTACCATGGGAAACCACGAGATCAGGACCGTCATGTACCACGGCGAGTCCTCGGCGGGCTTGGCAAAGATCTTGACACTGTTCTGCCGCAGGGTCTTGACCAGGTCGGCGTCGGCGGGCGCGAAGGTGGAAAACACCCTCCCATCGCGAAACTTGCCGCTGACCCTGTCGCCCTGAATAGTGACCTCCGCCACCTTGTGCTCGGCCACGGAGGACATGAAGTCACTGTAGCTCACCAGATTCTGCGGCTGGTGTTGCCGGCTGAACACGCTGAAGAGCATCACCATGGTTAGGCCGATGACAAGCCACAGCGCCAGGTTCCTGTAAAACGGACTCAATTTCACCCTCTAGCCATCCCTGTGTCCGGGTAAAAGTCTCACCCGGAAGATACGAAACAGAACTAGCACATGGTGTTCCAACTTTCAACCCAGTGGAGATATTGTGCCAGCCACTATCCGGCCGCGGTCGCGGGGCCTTGCTGTTTCGGCCGCGCGCAGACCACAAACCCACACGATTGCCCCTTCGCTCAACAGGACGGGTATTGCCGGACGCTGTCTCTTGGGGATCTTCAGATCCGACAGCAGCCGGTAGACCTTCTTGCTTCCGCCCCCTCCCCTGGGCTGGAAACGGTCTCCCTGGCGGACGTTGCGCACCACCAGCGGCCAGCGCAACGAGCCTGCGTCAAACAGCGCGGCCCCCGAAAAAGCCTCGGCTCCGCCCTCCCCAAAAACCTCCAGCGTCAGGCGCAGCCCTACCTCCGGCAGGCTATAGACCCCCGGCGCGGGCAGAAGACGTTCATACTCGGGCACCGGCGCCTCCCGGTGCCTTACGGCGAGCCGTCCGTAGTATCTCCCGGCGCTCAGGCCGTTGGGGAGGCTGACCATGGCCGAGGGCGAGGCGGCAGCAGCCAAAGCGCGCACGGCCTCGACGTGTACCGCGGCCAGCCCGCGCAGAGTCCCGCCGACCGCCTCCACCGCCAGGCGTATCAGCCGGCGCTGCAGGGCCGGGTGCTCGGAGAGCAGCGCGGCGCAGTCGAAAGAGACCGCCGTTGTCGCGACCCTGGCCCCCGCTTCCACCGTGGTCTCCACCGTGGCCAGAACCTGATAACGCTCCCTGGCCACGGCCTCCAGCAAGGCGTCCTCATCGCCCAGTACCACGGCCTGCCTCGAGAGCGCGGCCCGCACCGCAGGGTTGTAGCAGCGCTCGAGCTCGGGCAGCAACCGCCCGCGGACGCGGTTACGCAGGTAATGAAGGTCACGGTTCGTGGCGTCTTCCCGCCAGGGAATGTTCTCAGACCGCAGCCACGCCTCTATCCGGGCACGCCCGGTATCTATCAGGGGCCGAATGAACCTGCCGCGAGAGGGTTTTATGCCGGCCAGCCCCCGGATGCCCGCCCCCTGGAGAAACCGCATGAGGACCTCTTCCACCCGGTCGTCGGCGGTATGGGCAAGGGCGATCCTGGCCGCGCCGCACTCGGCCGCGACTCGCTCCAGAAAGGCCAGCCGGGCGTCCCTGGCCGCCTCCTCGAGCGAGACCCCCTTGCGGCGCAGCGCGCCCGGAGCCAGGCGCTCCAGGTGGCAGGGCAGCCCAAGCGCGGCCGCCATGACGGCGACAAACCGGGCGTCGGCGGCCGATTCCTCGCCGCGAAGACCGTGGTCAAGATGGGCCACCTCTAATTGCATCCCGGCCAGCCGCCCCTCGGAGAGCCTGACCAGCGCGTGCAGGAGCGCGACACTGTCCGCGCCTCCGCTCACCGCCCCCAGGACCCTGGCTCCTGGGGGGATCAGGCCGTATCTGGCGCAGCCGCGATAGACGTCTGAAGGCAAATCGGTCATTGGTTCCCACTTGCTGCCCGAGATAACCATAATATCAACGGCCACCCGGCGCGGCAATCAGGCAGTTGGCGAGGCTTAGGCATATTACCCGGAGATTGAGGCCCCGCGCCATGTTCTTGGCGCTTTTTCTTTTGTGTGCTATGTTGACTGGATGTTCACCGGCCTGATAGAGGGAATGGGAAAAGTCGCCTCCGTGGAGCGCAACGGGGCGGGGGGCCGGCTGCGGCTTTCGGCCTTGTTCGAGCTGGGAGTTCCCGTGCTGGGCGAGAGCATCGCCGTCAGCGGAGTCTGCCTCACGGCGGTGGAATGCTCCCCCAATGCCTTCTTGGCAGACGTCTCCCCCGAGACCCTGCGCCGCAGCACCATGGGCGGCCTGGCGGTTGGGGCCAGAGTCAATCTGGAGCGCTCCGTCCAGGTTGGGGCCAGGCTCGGCGGCCACATCGTCACCGGCCACGTTGACAGCATCGCCCGAGTGGTATCCAGGGTCGAGGAGGGAGGCGCCATAGTCTTTCGCTTCAGCGCCCCACCTGAAAGCATGGCCTTGCTGGTCCCCAAGGGATCCGTGGCCCTCGACGGCATAAGCCTCACGGTCAACGACGTCGAGGAAAACGAGTTCACGGTGTCCATCATCCCTCACACCGCCCAGGTCACCACCATTGGCGAGCGTCGGCCCGGCGACGCCATTAACATAGAGTGTGACATCGTGGGCAAGTATGTAAGCAGGCTGGCGGGCGCATACCTGAAGCAGTCCGGCGGAGTGACCAAGGACCTGCTGGCCCGGCACGGCTTTCTTGCAGGCTGTTGAAAAACGCCCATCCGCGGCGGGTGGCCGAGCCACCAGCCAGATTGGACGCCCCGCAAACGGGCGGCGAAAAAATACCAACGCGGCCTATGCGGGGCGAAACCGCCCGGCGCGGCTCGCGCCAGAAACTTAAGAGGTTCCCACCCATGGCATTGGCTTCAATCGAGGCGGCGGCGGCGGATCTACGCGCCGGCCGGATGGTCATTCTTGTTGATGATGAAGACCGCGAGAACGAGGGCGACCTGTGCATGGCGGCGGAAAAGGTAACGCCGGAGGCCATCAACTTCATGGCCAGTTTCGGCCGGGGCCTGGTCTGCCTGTCCCTCACGCCCGAGAAGTGCGCTGAACTGAATCTGCCGATGATGGTCGGGCAAAACACCTCGCGGCTACAGACGGGCTTTACGGTTTCCATCGAGGCCAAGCGGGGGGTGACCACCGGAATCTCCGCCGCCGACCGCGCGACCACCATCCTCGCGGCGGTGGCCGACGGCGCCGTCCCCGAAGACCTGGTACACCCAGGCCACATATTCCCCCTGCGGGCCCGCAAGGGCGGCGTGCTGGTGCGCACCGGCCAGACCGAAGGCTCGGTGGACCTGGCCCGCATCGCGGGCATGAAGCCCGCCGCAGTCATCTGCGAGATCATGAAAGACGACGGGACCATGGCCCGAATGCCCGATCTCGAGGTCTTCGCCGCCGACCACGGGCTGAAGATAGCCTCGGTGGCCCAGATCATCGAACACCGGCTGCGCACCGAGAGTTTTGTGCACCGGGCGGCCGTGACCAGGCTGCCCACCAGCATAGCCGGCGAGTTCAAGGCCATAGCCTACGAAAACGACGTGGACGACCACCAGCACGTGGCCCTCGTCAAGGGGGAGTGGTCCGAGGAAGACGCCATCATGGTGAGGGTCCACTCCGAGTGCCTTACCGGCGACGTCTTCGGCTCCCTGCGTTGCGACTGCGGCGAGCAACTCCATGAGTCGATGCGCATGATCGACCACGAAGGCCGGGGGGTGATCCTCTACATTCATCAGGAGGGCCGCGGCATTGGGCTTATCAACAAACTGCGGGCCTACGCCCTGCAAGACGACGGCGCCGACACGGTCGAGGCCAACGAGGCCCTGGGCTTCAAGGCGGATCTGCGCGACTACGGCATCGGGGCCCAGATCCTGCGGGATCTCGGCATCCGCCGGATGCGCCTCATGACCAATAACCCCAAGAAGATCGTCGGCCTGGAAGGCTACGGGCTGCAGGTGCTGGAGCGGGTGCCGATCGAGGTGAAGCCCTGCAAGGAAAACGTCGAGTACCTGCGCTGCAAGAAGCACAAGATGGGGCACATTCTGGCGGTCGAGTAACCGTTGGCGGGCACCGGCCGCTTAAGGAACGGGAAATGGCAAGGACCATAGAAGGAAATCTCAGCGCGGCGGGCATCACCTTCGGTATCATTGTCTCTCGCTTCAATGACTTCATAAGCGAAAGGCTGCTCGGCGGCGCCCTGGACGCCCTGACGCGAAGTGGGGCCGAAACCGATAAAATAGACATTGTCCGGGTACCGGGCAGCTTCGAGATACCGCTGACCGCCAAACGGCTGGCCGCCAGCGGGCGCTATGGCGCGCTGCTCGCGCTGGGGGCGGTCATCCGGGGCGCGACCCCTCACTTCGACTACGTCGCGGCCGAGGTGTCCAAGGGTGTGGCGGCGGCATCTCTGGAGACCGGAGTGCCCATCGCCTTTGGGGTCATAACCTCCAACACCCTGGAACAGGCCGTCGAGCGGGCCGGCTCCAAGAGCGGCAACAAGGGCTGGGACGCGGCCATGACCGCTATTGAGATGGCCAATCTTCTGAGGCAACTACCGTGAGAGGCGCCGAGGCCGGCAAGGAAATGCCAGAGGACAACCAGCATGAGGTTTCGCCCGAGGGCGAAAAGAAGCAGCACGACGCGGCCAGACTCGGCGGGCGCCGCCGCTCCCGGGAACTGGCACTGCAAGTGCTCTACCAGCTTGACATGACAGGCGAGTCAGACTGGCAGGCGGCCTTCGGGCTTTTTAGTGGCAGCTTCGAGGCGCCGGAGCCGTTAATGAAGTTCGCCCAGCGGCTGGTAAGTGGGGTGCAGCAGCACCTGCCCGCCATAAACGCCGTTGTCCGGGAACACTCCGAGCACTGGCGGCTGGAGCGCATGTCGCTCGTTGACCGCAACATCCTGCGCATGGCCATCTTCGAGCTTCTCTATTGCCACGACATACCTCCACGGGTCACCCTCAACGAGGCCATAGACCTGGGCAAGCGCTTCGGAACCGAAGAATCCGGCGCCTTCATCAACGGCGTGCTCGACAGGATCTACGCCATGGAGGTGCGGCGGCACTCCGAGCCTGAACCTGAACCCGAACCCGAGCCTCAAAGACAGTAGGACCTGGGGCCGGCCGCGCCGCCATGAGGGTGGCTTCAAGCCGGCCGGCTTGAGGGGGGGGGGAGCTACATCTTTTCCGCTCCAGAAAGCCTCGCGTGCCGGGCCGGAGCGGAGAATACGAGGGGTACTTCGGCCTTGGCAACCAAGTATGATCCACAAGCCGTGGAAAAGAAGTGGCAGGAGCGCTGGGCCAGGGATGGCCTCTTCGAGGCCGGGGAAGGCGGCCAGGGGGAGAAGTACTATCTGCTGGAGATGTTCCCCTACCCCTCCGGGCGCATCCACATGGGTCATGTGCGCAACTACACCATTGGGGACGTCATAGCCCGCTATAAGATCATGCGCGGGGCAAGTGTTCTGCACCCCATGGGCTGGGACGCCTTCGGCATGCCCGCCGAAAACGCGGCCATGAAGCACGGCACTCATCCCGCCCGCTGGACGTATGAAAACATCGACTACATGCGCCGGCAACTCAAGCGCATGGGTTTTAGCTACGACTGGAGCCGCGAGCTGGCCACCTGCGACCCCTCCTACTACCGCTGGGAGCAGCTGATCTTCCTTCAGATGTATGAGCGCGGCCTGGTCTACCGCAAGGAGGCCCTGGTCAACTGGTGCTCTACCTGCCAGACCGTCCTGGCCAACGAGCAGGTCGAGGACGGCCGCTGCTGGCGCTGCGACAACGCGGTGGACAAGAAGGAGATCCATAGCTGGTTCTTCCGCATAACGGCCTATGCCGATGAACTGCTCCAGGGTACGGAGAGGCTTCCCGGCTGGCCGGAGCGCGTGCTGGTTATGCAGCGCAACTGGATCGGCAGGAGCGAGGGATCCGAGATCGACTTCCGGGTGCAGGATCCGCCCGAGGGGGTGGAGGAGGCCGTCCGGGTCTTCACCACCCGCCCCGATACCCTTTACGGGGCCACCTTCATGAGCCTGGCCCCGGAGAACCCGCTAGCCGAGAGGCTCTCCAGAGGCACGGACCAAGAGGCCGCCGTGGCCGGGTTCATAGCCCGGACACGCCGCCAGACACTGGTTGACCGGGCCGCCGCAACGACCGAAAAAGAAGGGGTCTTCACCGGGGCATATTGTATCAACCCCCTCACCGAACGGCGCATGCCCATCTTCGTGGCCAACTTCGTGCTCATGGAGTACGGCACCGGGGCGGTCATGGCCGTCCCCGCCCACGACCAGCGGGACTTCGAGTTCGCCAGAAAGTACGACCTGCCCCTGGTGGTGGTGATCCAGCCCCAGGGCGAAACGCTGGACCCGGCCACCATGCGGGCGGCCTACATCGAAGACGGGGTAATGGTAAACTCCGTCCCTTTCAACGGCATGGGGAACCGCGAGGCCATGAGCGGCATCACCGCCCACCTGGAAAAGCAGGGAAATGGCCACCGGGCCGTCAGTTACCGCCTGCGTGACTGGGGCATCTCCCGGCAGCGCTACTGGGGCGCGCCCATCCCCATGGTCCACTGCTCCCGGTGCGGGGTGCAACCCGTGAGGCCGGAAGACCTGCCGGTGGAGTTGCCGCTCGACGCCCAGATTCCACCCAGCGGTCACTCGCCCCTGCCGGGGCTGGAGTCCTGGGTCAATACTACCTGCCCGGCCTGTGGAGAACCAGCCCGGCGGGAGACTGACACCATGGACACCTTCGTGGAGAGCTCCTGGTACTTTGCCCGCTATTGCTCTCCGCGCCACACCGGCGGCCCGCTGGACAGGGCCAAGGTGGACTACTGGCTCCCGGTGGACCAATACATCGGCGGCATCGAGCACGCCGTGCTCCACCTGCTCTACGCCCGCTTCTTCACCAAGGTGCTGCGAGACCTGGGTTATCTTGCCATAGACGAACCTTTCCGCAACCTGCTCACCCAGGGCATGGTCATCAAAGACGGGGCCAAGATGTCCAAGAGCAAGGGCAACGTCGTGGACCCAGACGTGCTGCTCGCGCGCTACGGGGCTGACACCGTCCGCATGTTCTCGCTTTTTGCCGCGCCACCCGAACGCGACCTGGAATGGAATGACGCCGGCGTGGAGGGAGCGGACCGCTTCCTCGGCCGGCTGTGGCGTCTGGTCGATGAAGAAGCACCCCGGCTGCCGGCCAGAATGGCCCTGCCCGCCAAGCTCGATCCGCGGCTGGCCGAACTGCGCCGAAAAATCCATCAGACCATCGCCAGGGTTACGGCGGACATCGAAGACCGCTTCCACTTCAACACGGCCATCGCCGCCGTAATGGAGCTGGTCAACGCCCTCTATCTGGCCCGGGAAGACGGCGGCCTGACAGGCCGCGAAGGCTATGCGGCCGTGTTGCGGGAGGCCGTCGAGGCGGCCGTGGTGCTGCTTGCCCCCGTGGTGCCCCACCTGGCCGAAGAGCTATGGGAGAGGCTCGGCCATAACGAAACCGTTCTCAAGGCCGGCTGGCCCCAGGTAGACCAGGCCGCGCTCCGGGTGGCGGAACGCCTGGTGGTCATCCAGGTTAACGGCCGGGTACGTTCCCGCGTCACCGTGGCCGCCGAGGCCTCCGACGATGACATCAAGGCCCTGGCTCTGGCCGATGAAAAGGTCCAGCCTTTTATCCCCGGCGGCGTAAAGAAGGTGTTTGTCGTCCAGAAGAAGCTGGTCAACATCGTGGCCTGAGTCGTTGTGAAGTGAGGAGGAAGATAAACACCATGAACCCCGAGTCGAGCCCTTTCAGGCCAGGCCAGCCCGTGCCCGTCGAGCTTTTCGTGGGACGCACCACGGAAATCGAGCGCCTGCGAAGTATGGCGAAGGCCAGCGTGCAAGGGCGCTTCAAGATAGGGTTTGTCAGCGGCGAGCGCGGTATCGGCAAGAGCTCCCTGGTTTCCTTTGTACGCCACCTCGTTGGACGCGAGAACGACGTAGCCGGATGCCACGTTTTTCTTGGAGGGGCGCGGGATCTCGACGAGATGATTCGCCGGACCTTTGACCGGCTGCTGAAAGAGAGCATGGACAAGCCCTGGGAATCGGCGGTAAAGGACTTTTTTGGCAAATATGTCCGTCAGGTCGGCCTGTTTGGCATAACTCTGGAGTTGGATCTGAAAGGTGAAGATCTGTCCGCGCTCACTCACGGCTTTGTTCCCTCCGTCAGGCAGCTCATCGACAAGCTCGGTGAGCAAAAGAAGAAAGCCCTCTTGTTAATTCTGGACGACATCAACGGCCTGGCCTCCTCCGAGGACGTGGCCAACTGGCTTAAGAGCACCGTGGATGAAATCGCTACGTCCGAGAAAGAGACACAGCTTTGTATCCTTATCGTGGGGCTGGAAGGCCGGCGCCAGGAACTGGTGGCCAGGCAGCCTTCCCTGGCCCGGGTCTTTGATCTGATCGATATCCCCACCTGGTCGGATGACGAAGTCAAGCAATTCTACCAGAGCACCTTTGAGTCGGCCTCCGCCAGTGTCACTGATGAGGGCATGGGTGTACTCGTCCGCTTCACCGGTGGGTTGCCGGTCCTGGCGCACGAGATCGGCGATGCCGTGTGGCGGGAGGCCCAAGGGCCGGAGATTACCCCTGACGAGGTCGGCGATGGCATTCTCACCGCAGCAGAGATAGTAAGAAGCAAGCTGCTTGAGCCTCAGGTATTCAGCGCCATTCGCAGCGGCCGCTACCGTTCCATGCTGCGCAAGATGATCGACCCCGACAAGCCGCTTCAGATGCGGTTTCAGCGGGCGCAACTAGCGGAGCGCCTGACGGACGAGGAAAAGAGAGTACTGGACAATTTCCTCAAGAAAATGCGGAAGCTCGGTGTCCTGATGCCCGACTCGGAGATGCATGGCGGCTATCATTTTCAGAATCGCCTGCACGCCCTCTGCTTTTGGATGGAAGCACAAAGCGCCAAGCGGCAATCTGAACGGTGAGTAGGCCCCTAACGACTTCTGGCCCGCTACTTGTCTTGCTGGTGCTGGCCGCGCTTGGGCTTTCCGGCTGCGGCTATTCCTTCGTCGGCGGGCTGACCAACGTCCCCCCCGGAGCGAGGACCATCGCCATACCCGTCTTCGGCAACAAAACGGCGGAAGCCGGAATCGAGACCGACTTCGCCAACAGCCTGGCCCTGGATTTCAACCGTTCCGGCATCCTCTCCGTTGTCGCCCCCCCGGCGGACCTGACCCTCTCCGGCACCATAGAGGAAATGATACTCGACGGCGTGGCCTACAACAGCCGGGTGATAGCGGTGGAGCGCCGGGTGCGGCTGCGCCTGTCGGCCAGGCTGACCGAGGACGCCACGGGCAAGGTGTTTTGGGCGGCCCCCGCCATTATCGACAACCAGGTCTACCGGGCATCCAGCGACCCCCAGGTCAGTGAGTTCAACCGGCGGGAGGCCATCAGGACCATCGCCGAAAGGGTGGCCTTCCAGATCCACAACCGGGCGCTGGAGGGCTTCTGATGGCCTTCAAAATAGAGCAGGAATGCCGCCAGGGCCGGCCCGCGGCCGTCTATCTGTTCCACGGCGAGGAGGACTTCCTTATCGAACGGGCGGTGCGCCAGATCGAGGAAGCGGCCGGGCGCGGCCCCTTCCCGGCCAAGGAGCGCTACGCGGGCAAGGAGGTCTTGGCGCGCGACCTCCTGGAGAGCGCCTGTACCCTGCCTCTGGGCAACGGCTTCCAACTCCTGATAATCGACGACGCCCAGGCCATACCCGCCACCGAGCGCGGCAAGCTCCTGCCCTACCTCGACAGACCCTGCGCGAGCAGTTGCGTGGTGTTCATCTGCCAGGGCAAGCGGTTGGATGCCCGCAACGATCTCCTCGCGGCCCTGAAACTCAAGGCAAGGACCGTGGAGTTCAGCCGCCTCAAGACCGCCGAGCTGAAGACGTGGGCGAAGTCTGAGGCCCTCGCCCGAGGGCTGAAGCCAGAGCCCGCGGCCTTGGATGCTTTGGTCAAGTGCTCGGGAGGGGCTTTGCGGGAGCTGGCCGCCGAACTTGACAAGGCGGCTCTGAGCGCGGGCCCGGACGGAAGGCTGGCCCTGACCGACCTCGCGGCCCTGTCGCGCCATGGGGGCCGTAACGTCTGGCAACTGGCCGAGATGGCCTGCGGCACCGACGCCGGGGCCGCCCTCCTGGCCCTGGACGACGTCTTAGGAGCTGGAGGCGCGCCAACCTGGATCCTGAACGAGATGGCCAAGCGGGTCCGCAGGCTGCTGGAGGTGACGGACATTGCCAAAGACGGAGGAGGAGAAGCCCAGGTCGCCCAACGGCTTCGTATCTATCCGTGGCAGGCGGCGGGCTGTCTCGCGCAGGCCAAGCGGGGGCGCGGGCGGCTGGTGGAGATGCTCTCCGAAGTGCTTCAGGCGGAGTTCAGCCTCAAAACCAGCGCCGCTCCAGAGCGGGAACTGCTGGAGCGGCTGGTGTTGCGCCTTACGACAAGCTGACACAAAAAGCCTCCCCGGTGGTGCCGGAGAGGCTCAGGCTTTTTTGGGGGGGGAGCACAATCCGTCGTACTCTGGCCCCCTGCCCCCTTGCCCCCTGCCTGAAATGCGGGTCAGGATGCCACTGCAAGGGCGTGAACGGCCTTGCTGAGTCTGGCGATCTTGCGGGCCGAATGGTTGCGGTGAAGCACGCCCTTGGTGGAAGCCCTCATGATAATGGGCACCGCCTGGGCCAGGGCCTCTTGGGCCTTGTCGACGGTCTTGGCCGCCACCGCGCCGCGAACGGCCTTGATGGCGTTTCGGACGCGGGTGCGATATGCCTTGTTGCGCAGCCGTTGGCGCTCGTTCTGCCTTGCCCTCTTCAGGGCCGAGGGGTGGTTGGCCAAGGGAACACTACCTCCACTAAAGAATCTTATCTTTCTACTCCAGCCGAGGCCGCGTGTCAATGCTTTGTGGCACACTTGTGTCTCAAAGCTCCCCCCCTTGACGCCGGGGGGTAAAAAGAGGAAGAGTGTCATGGCGGCCGGAGAAGGGGTTCGCGACTCGGGCTATTTCCCCACGGGCTATCTTCAGGAGGGCGAGGAGCGGAGCATCATGCTTGACTTGCACATCCATACCAACGCCAGCTCCGACGCCCAGCACCCCCCGGCAGAGTTGCTGGCCATGTGCCGGGAAACAGGCCTGAAGCACGTGGCCTTCGCGGACCACAACGGCGTGGGTTCCCTGAGCGAGGCCATCCGTCTTGCCCCGGAGTACGGCATAGACTTCATCCCGGCGGTGGAGTTCAATTCCTACCTGGGGGTCATAGACCCGCACGTCCTGGACCTTCACGTCCTGGCCTACGGGGTAGACCCCACCGACACCCGGCTGCTCGCCTGGCTGACCGAAATTGAACGGGAAAAGGTCTGGCAGTCGGCCGAGCGCCTGAAGCGCTTCCAGGAAATTGGCTTCGCGCTGGATGAGGCCGACATGGACCGCTTCAGCGAGGGCCGAACCCCCACGGGAGCGTCATACCTGAAGGCCCTGCTGAGCCGTTCTGAAAACGAGGACGACCCCCGCCTCGTTCCCTACCTGAGCGGCAAGAAGGCGGCCTCGCCCTACTACAATTTTTACCGGGACTTTCTGCGCGACGGCCCCGCCTTCATACCCCTGGCGGGCGCGGCCACGCCGAAGGTGGTGGCGCGCATCCGGCAGTTGGGCGCCGTGGCCGTTCTGGCGCACCCGGCCCAGACGGCTGACAGCGTGGTGGAGCACCTGGTGGAAGCGGGCCTCCAGGGCCTGGAGGTGTACTGCAACTATCACGACACCGAGCGCCGGAGTCATTTCCTGGCCCTCAGCCGCGCCCTCGGCCTTCTGGCCACCGCGGGCAGTGACTTCCACGGAACCTTCTATAAGCCGGACATTAAGTTGGGCAGCATCACGGGAGGGGAAGGCGTCTCGGTGGAGCGCCTGAAGGAGGCCATGGGCTATTCGAAGTAAGAAGCCGCCGCGTCGTCGGACTCCCAGACCGTCACCCGCCACATGGCGGCGGGGGCCACGCGAGGGCGCAGCCGGCCGAACAGATACCGGGCAAGCTCTTCCGATGACGGGTTGACCCGCGAGAAGTGGTCGTGGCGGTTGAGATCGGTGTGGTCGAGCTCGTCGAGGACGAGGTTCAGCTCTTCCTTGAACCGGGCGAAGTCCAGCACCACTCCGGATGGCCCGGTGTCTTGTGCCCGAATCGCCACCTCCACCTTCCAGTTATGGCCGTGAAGGCCCTCGCACTTGCCGCCGAAGTCACGCAGATGATGGGCGGCGGCGAAGTGGCTGGTGACTTTCAGCTCAAACATCAGCGCTCACTCTTTATGGCCTTGAGCCGATTGCGCATCTTTTCCTGGAGCGTCCGCAGATCCACCTGAAGGGCCGCCAGGCTGGAATGGCGCCTGTCGTGGATTTCGGTGACCCTGGCCAGCCAGTATTCCACGCTTTCATATTCCTTTTGCGCCAGCCGACCCTCGACCTCCTGCTTCATGCGGGCCAGGAATTCTTTGTCTATCTGGGGCACGCAAGTCTCCTTTCAGTGGCCCGTCCGTGTCCACTTGGGCAACCGATGCCTGCTCAAGATAATGGCCTCTCGCAGATCGAGGGAACCGGCGTATATGGCCCGACCGGTTATTACGCCCTCTATCCCGAGGGCCTCCAG
>JAZDOA010000180.1:0-34422 GCA_043799175.1 Pseudomonadota bacterium
GCCTGGGCGGCGTCCTCCACCACGAAGGCCCCTCGTTCCCCGGCGGCGGTCCCGATGACGTCCATATCGGCCGGAATACCGAAAAGGTGTACGGCCACGACCGCCAGGGTGGCCTCGCCCAGGCAGGAGGACAACTGCTCCAGGTCGTAGCCGCAGCCGTCCTCGGCCACGTCGGCCAGCACCGGGGTCAGGCCCGCCTGAACCACCGCGGCCAGCACATTGGGACAGGTATAGGCCGGAATGACAACCTCGGCGCGCTCGGGGCGCAGCGCCCTCAATGCCCGCAGGGCGACCGTGAGCGCGGCCGTGCCCGAGGAGACCGGGAGGCAGTGGCGGGCGTTCAGGTAGGCCCTGAGGTAGGCCCCGAAATCGGCCTGGGGGCAGGAAGCGGCGCCGATGATCTCCGCCAGGGTCAGAGGCTCGCCGCCGGGGGGCAGCGCCCGGAGCCTCTTCATTGGCCTTTCACCTCCCGCTCTTCCGGCCAATGGGCGGCCAACTGGGGGATGAGCCTCTCGGCGAACGAGGCCAACTGGCGCCTGGCGCGACCAACGTCTTCTCCAGCGTCGGCTGAAAGCCGCACGAAGGCCCCGTCGTCGCGGCCATGGAGGAGGCGGCTGAAGAAGCGGTTGAGGTTCTGCTGAAACCCGCTGTGGACGATGTGGTTGCACCGGGATTGATACCAGAAGAGCACGACCTGGCTCTCCAGGCCGCGTTTGATGACGATCTCGTTGACACTGGCCGGCTCGTCCTGGCCCTGATAATACACCTCGACCCGCCCGTCCGAGACGATGCTCCAGCCCGCGGCCGGGTAGCAGGCGTAAGGGTTGTGGGCGGTGCGCCCACCCTTGGCTGTGCCGTAGTAGCCCACGTACAGGAACATGGGAGCCAGCCTGGAGCCGGAGGGCGGAACCAGGGAGCGGCTCAGGGAAGCGTCGGGGGCAAGCTCCTCCATGACGGCGGTCTCAAAGGGGTTGTCGTGGCCCTGGAACCCGGCCAGGGCCGGGGGAAGGCGCTCCAGGTTGGTGGCCACGACCACCACCGGGTTGCGGTGCAGGAGGTGAAGCCCCAGGAAGCAGGCCAGAATGGCCGCCAGCGAGACGTAGAATTTCTTACCTGGCACGGCTGGATCTCTCCAAGAAAAGGTAGAAGGCGGCCACGGCCGCAAAACCCATGGCGAAGACCACAAGCCCGGAGAACTCATGGAAAAACCCTTGGGCGGCCTGTTCGCCGAAGCGGTAGGCCAGGATTCCGGTGCCCGTTACCCGGATTATGTTCATGATTATGGCCACGGGGACGGCGAAGGCCACGACGGCCAGCCTGGCCGGCCACGGCCTCTTCAGGAGGTAGGCGAACAGTGCCCCCATCATCAGCAGGGCCACCATGGAGCGTATGCCGCTGCAGGCCTCGGCGACCTCGAGCTGGGCGTTGGAGAAGAAGAGCATGTTGCCCTCGCGCAGCACCGGGATGCTCAACATGGCCAAGACGGCGGCCGAGACCCGGGAGGCGAAGAGCTGCAGCGGAAAAGACACCAGCTTGGTCACGGCCAGCGGTGCTGGTACGGCGAAGATCAGGAAGGCGAAGGGAAAGGCCACTTTCCTGAAGGACCGCCAGCCCAGGTTGTACCAGGCCAGGCCCGAGAGGCCGGCCACCACGGCCGCGCCGGCCAGGAAGCGCACGAAGCCTGCCACCCCCACCATATAGACGAGCAGCCCTGCCAGGAGCAGGGCCAGCCCGCCGCCCGAGGCGGAACTATCAACCGCCAGATGCCGGCGCTGGGTCCAGACCAGCCAGCCGGAAATGAACGGGACCAACAGGCCATGGGAGTTTTCCGGTTCGTTCAGCCAGGCGGAGCAGAGGTTCCGCAGGGTGGGGGCGCAGACCAGGCACCACGCGGCCAGGAGCAGGCCAAGGTGGAGCAGGGGCAAGGCGGGTCGGGCTGGCTCGTCACTGTCCGCCGCGGCCTCGGGGGCGCCGTCCGGTTGGGATGCCAGGCGGTCCAGCAGGTTCGAGAGGCATTCCCTGATGTGGTCCCTGCAGGCGCGGAAGGCGTCAAGGTCCTGCCCGAAGGGGTCGAGGACGTTATAGCGTGCCGCGCCGCGCCGGCCGGGGGCGGCCCACCGCGCCAGACTCACCAGCGGGCCTTCGGCGATGCGGTAGCGCCTCAGCAAATCGTCGCCATGCCACTCTTCCATGACAATCACCAAGTCAGCAGCCTGTATCATCTCGGCGGTCACCCGCCGGCTGCGGTGGGAGGACAGATCGAGACCAATCTCGGCCGCCGCCGCCACGGCGTGGGGGTCGGCGGGCCTCTCCTGGGCCACCGTCAGGCCCGCCGAGCGGAAGGTGAGCCCTCCAACAAGCCCCTTCTCCGCCGCCAGCTCCCGCCCCAGAACCTCGGCCAGGGGGCTGCGGCAGATGTTTCCCACGCAGACCAGCAGGATCTTGAAGCCTTTGTTCCGGTCAAGGCGCGGGAGTCGCGGTACCGGGTCTCTTTTCCGCCACCGGGCCGCGGCCTCCCAGTAAAGATTTCGGGCTTTGCGCCGTAGTCCCAGACCCATCAGTGGATTCTTCCCTCCGTGAGGCGGGCGTAGAGCCGCCGGTATTCCTGGGCCATGGCCCCTGCCGAGAAGCGGCGCTCCACTTTGGCGCGGGCCGCCTGGCCGAGCCTGCGCCTCAACGCGGCGTCACCCAGCAGTTTCAGACAATTATCAGCCATATCCTCGGCATGCAGAGGGCGAGCCAGAAGCCCGTCCACCCCATTTTCGATCAGCTCGGGCAGACCGCCCACGTTTGGGGCCACCACGGGCAGCCCGCGGGCCATGGCCTCCAGCACGGCGAGCGGCATGCCCTCGTGCAGGGAGGTATTGAGGTAGAGGCTCAGTGTTCGGTAGAAGGGCGCGGGGTCGGGCTGGAAACCGAGCATTTCCACCCGGCCCTCAAGCCCCCGGCGGCGGATGAATTCTTCCAGTTGGGGGCGCTGCGGGCCGTCACCCAGCAGCCGGAAGCGGACCTCGGGGCGGCGGGAACAGACCAGGGCGGCCACCTCGAGGAAGAGGAGGAAATTCTTCACCGGGTACAGCCGCCCGACGGAACCCACGGCCGGCGCCAGGTCCTCCCCGGGGGGCGCCTCGTCTGGCAGCGGAATGCCGTTGAAAATCAGCTCGACCCTTCCCGCCGGCAGCCGGTGGCGTTCCAGCAGGGCGCGGCGCACGGCCCCCGAGACGGCGACGGTGGTAAAGCAGCGGGCCAGCACGGCATAGTTCAGGCCCTCCACCAGGGAGCGCTTGAGAGCGGGCCACCACCGCCCGAGCGCCGGAAGGGTCTCGGAGAGCCCGTGGACGGTGCTGACTAGCCGGGGTCGGTGAAGCAGCGGGGCCACCGCCGCCGCCAGCAGGTTCTCTTTGTAGCCGTGGGAGTGCAGAACACCCACCCCGCGACCGCGCAGCAGGCGGGCGGCCCGCGTCGCCATGGCCGCGAACCCGGCTGTTTCCGCCACCACGCGCGTCTCGATTCCGGCCTGCTCCAGGCGCCGGCTGGTCAACCCGTGGTTGAAGGTCAAGGCCATGACCGCCGCCCCCTCGGCCGCCAGGGCCGCCGCCAGGTTCAGAGCCATGCTCTCGGCCCCGCCCCAAAGGTCTCCCGAGATGACAAAGACGATGAGCGACCCGGACGCCATCTTTCAGCGTCCCCTCCGCCCGAGCCAGCCGGTGAGCTCCCACCAGAAAGGCCGGGGGTCATCGAGCCGCCAGACGAAGTCCGCCGTATGGGGCCATTTCCAGGGTCGGGGCCAGCCTCCGGCCCGGAGCTGCCGCTTTTTCAGGCGCAGGTAGTAGTGGTCCACCAGGCCCAGCAGCCACCCGCAGCGGCGCCCCACGCGGTAGCCGCCAGCGGTCGGGTCCAGCCGCGTGCCTTGGGAGAGCCGGTAGAGGTCGTAGGGGAAATCGACCCCGGCGTCAACGGCCAACTGGAGCGAGCCCCAGAATCTGGCATTTATTTCCATGAGGTATAGCGCCCCCTGGCGGCTGCGGCGCCACTCCACCATGGCCGCGCCATGCCAGCCGAGGGCCGAGAGCAGCTTCAGGCCCTGTTCTCTGGCGTCGGCCTCGAGATGGATGCTTTCACACAGTACCGAGACCCCGCCCGAGGGTGGCTTCTCCATGAGGCGGCGGTGTGCGAACAGGCGCACCGGCCGGCCCTCCTGGTAGAGGGCAAAGAGGCCGATTCCCTGGCCTTCTATCCTCTCCTGGACAATAACCGGCACCCGGCTGAGCACCGGATGCCTCGTGAGCACGGCCCGAAGCTCGGCGGCCGAGCGTACGTAGACCGGCCCAGTCTCCAGCACCCGCCCCTCTACCAGGGTCTTGGAGCGCTGCGGCTTGATGACCAGGGGGAAGTCCATCTCCACCCGGCCCGCGGCCAATTCGGCCGGCTGCCGCGCGAAGATGCTTCGAGGCGTGGGAACGCCCAGTCTTTCGGCCAATTCCAGCAGGCGGCGCTTGTCGCTGGCGGCCTCGTAGGTGGCCAGATCGACGAAGGGCACCTTCGTCCAACGTTCCAGCCGGTCCTTGATCTGCAAGACCAGGGGCACGCTGACGTCGGTGAGGGGCAGGACCATCTCGTAGCCGCCCCGCTCGCACTCCTGGGTGAGCCAGGCCTGGAACTCGGCCGCCGCATGGGCGGGCGAGGGGCAACACAACCCGGCCGCGGCGTAGCGGGAGCGCGCGGCCAGGGAGCCACCGCGGCTCTCGGAGGCCACTACCGCCTCCAGGCGGCGGCCGAGAGAACGCACCGCAGCCAGGGCGGAACGCTCATGGCCGTCCAGGATGAGCACCCGGCCCATCTCAGGCCGCCCCCAAAGCGGCCCGAAGAAGGCGGAAGGCCAGCAGGTCGTCGCTGGCGGAGACGTCCTGGTGTAGCCCGACCCGGCGCAGGGCGAACCTGTCCGTTCGGGGGCCGTTGGCCCCAGCCGTCATGGTAAGGGCGGCCTGGTAACCGGCTGCCCCGGCCTCGGCCGCGACCACGGGGTTCCAGGAGCCATAGGGGTAGCTGAGTACCGGCAGGAAGCCGGGCACGTCGCTCATGGTTTTCAGCGGGCCGCGCAGCTCCGCCGCTGCATCGGCCGGGTCCAGGCGGGTAAGGTCGCGGTGGCTTCGGGTATGGCAGCCGAAGGTTATTCCTTGACTGGCCATCTGGGCTATCTCCTGGCGGTTGAGGAACCGGCGCTCTCGGGGAAGCACCCCGGCCGCGCCCAGCCGCTGGCCGGCGAGGGACAAGACGGCCTCTCGAGCGTCGTCGTCCAGGCCCTTGAGGTAAGCGACCAACGAGGCCACGAACTCCGCCCGCCCCCGCTGAAATTCCAGGTCCGCGCCGGTCAGGGGGATCCAGAGACCCAGGGCCGCCGGCCAGGAGCGGGCGGCCAGCCAGGCCGCCCTGTCAGACCAGAGCCACTCCGAGACGCCCAAAAAATAGTCCTCGGCCAGGAAGACCGTGGCCGGAAGGCCCGCCTGCCGCAGCAGGGGCAGGGCGTGGGTGTGGTTATCGAGCCAGCCGTCATCAAAGGTGATGACGCAACGGGGGGCGGAGTGAGCCGGCCGGGCCAGGAACCCGGCCAGGGGAATAACGCTGAAATGGCGGGTCAGGAACCTGATGTGCCTGGCGAAGGTGGCCGCCTCCACGTACATGCCCGGCTCCAGGCAGGCGGACTCACCCGGCCCGGTAATGCGGTGGTAGGTCAGTATCAGGGTCTTGCCCCGATAGAGCCGGGACAGCAGGCCTGCCCGGCGGCCAAGGCGGCCCAGAAGCTGCTTGGTGGATTTCTTGGCGGTTTGTCCGAGAACCACGACTTCCTTCCGAAGCACGACCCTGTTCCTTGCGTTTTTTTGAGAGGCGGGCGCGAGCCGCGCCAGGCAAATTCCGCCCTCGGGTATCCCGTAGGTACTTCAGCTACTGAGAGAGGGCGGCCTGCCACCCAGCGTCCTGTCGGCAACGCCGACAGGCCACCGGCACCCTTTCAGGCGGTCCGCTTCCCACCAGGGTTCATGGGTGCCGGAGTTTGGTCGGTGGCCCTGCCACCCAGCGTCCTGACCACCTTGGCCGGGTTGCCGACAATCAGCACGTTGGCGGGGTAGCTGCCCGAGCAGACCGCCCCAAAACCCACCACGGAGTTGTCGCCGATTATGGTGCCGGGGAGGATGCCCGCCTGGGCCGCAACCCATACGTTTTCGCCCAACTCCACGGAGGCCACCCGAACCGGGGCCTCAGAATCGTGGCGGTTGAGGGACATGCTGTGAAAATCGGTGTCCATTATCCTGGCATCGCCCAGGATGCCGTAAGGGCCAATGCGGATGGTCTGTTTACAACCGAAACGGGTACCATTTAAAAATGTATTCGAGCCGATGTCGATCAGGGCCTCGGGGGCATAGGTCCAGGGCGTAACTGTCATGCCGATTACGATATTGTCCCCGAGGGTAACCCGGCCGGGACCCCGCACGACCAGCTTGCCATAGATTCTAAGATTTTTACCGACAACCACCCGTCTTCGCCAGAGCCGGCAGGTCACCTTGAAGCGCCAGCCCCGCCACAAGGACCACAACGTCCTCCAAGTGCCCACGGGGTTGGAGACGGTCTTGCCTGCTATCTTTTTGGCCAACGCCAGGGTCAGCTGCATGGGTCTTTGTGGTTCGGCCGGTTGGGCCGGAATGGCTCACCGGGCGCAAGTTGAGAGGCGCAATGAACAATTGGGCCTTTCCTAGGGTTGCTTCACCTGTATGTCGCTAGGGGGTGTAGGGGGCTGCGTATCATTCCCGATCATGTAGTTGCCGGCATCATCTCGCATCTTGGGACGTTCATTCGTTATCACTATGTCATCCCAGTACTCGACCTGTGTCCGCGGTGCCCCACCGTTCCAGTAAGTAAGCAAGTAGACATAGTCTATGTAGCCATTGGGATCGCAACTGGCGCGAAAACCGGTCTTCTCCGCAATAAGAACACCATCTATCCACAGTCGCTGGACCGAATTGTTGTCAGCGGTGAACCTCAGGTACTGCTCCACGCAGTACCATCTACCCGTCTCGAACAGCAGAGGAGCGCCGGTCTTGTGAGCCACCAGAGCTGTGTTGATGTCGCATTTGTCCCCGGTGTATTCACAATCAAGGAATGGCTCCCCTTCGTAACTGGGCGGACTGCCCGCCAACATAATACTGGCACAGCCCTGGCGCGAACCATTCGACCTGGCTTTGCAGAAGCGGATAAATTTCGATACCGGATGGCTGGCAAAAATGAAACCTGCATCAAAATAAACATAACACCTTGCCCACAACTCCGTGCCTGGGGGAAGGTGTGCGGGTAGGGTGACTATTCCGCCAGCCACTCCCCACGCAGTGTTTGTACCGGCCAAATATATAATGTAGCCGGCCGGCTTGGTGTTCGGATCTGTGCCATCAGACTTTACGTAGATGGCGTTGTAACCGAGATTGTCGTTGTCGCCCCAAGCCCATTGACTATTTTCGAGATGCTTTACGAAGCCACTGTCATGGATGACATTGTTTATCTTGACGTAATTGGGCCTTGCGAGCCCTGGGTCCCCCCCGGCCGCGGTCTGTAGATACCACTCACCCGCTTTGCCGGTTGAGGCCGTCCACTTGTAGGCGACGCTCTGCAGGTCAATGCTTATGGTCGGGCCTGGCCAGGTGATCTTACACGAGCGCTGCCCGGAGTTAGCAATTTGGTTGGTGAAAGTGGTTGCACTGAATGCCTCGCCAAGGGCAGCCGCACCCTGTGCCTTTGCCCCCAAAGAGCCGGACTCGAATCCTGCTTTAATGGTCCAGGCGTTGGCTGGGATGGCGGTCAAAAGGCAAAGCAGAAGGCCAAGTAACAGGTTCATGGCATCTCCTTTCCCGTGGTAGAAGGGTTAGTTTCTTCTTTGAACTTCCCCTTGAGCACCGGAGCGACAGATTGGCCAGCCAAAAGCGGCAGCTGGCCGGAATGATAGCCGAAGGGGGTTGCTTAGGAAAGGAATGTCGCAAAACTTGTGCCACGCCAACTGCTTATCAAGATCCTTCAGCTTTATGCCAGTGGCTGGGTGATGGCCGTGGTCGCGGGCCGCCCCAGATCATCGGCGGCGGGTTCCTCGGCCTGCCGCGCGTGGCCCAACGCCACCAGGACGGCGGTCAGAAGCCACAGGTGCGGATAATATAGGACTGACAGGAAGACCCCCGTGGCCAGGAAGGTAATCAGTGCCCCGATAAGTCCCCGGCGCAGGCAATCCGCTCGCCGCGCTTCGGCCAGGGGCGCCCCACTGGCGGAAAGAACCGACGGCGGTTTTGGGGGCCGTTTGCGCGCTGCTTCGTAGAGAATACCTGCACAGAGCCAGGTGCCCACCATGCCCAGCTCTGGCAGGAGGGTGAAAAAGAACGAGTGGGCGGGGCGCCCCCCGCGATACTTCTGGCCCCGGAAGCCACCGGGTGGTTCGTACTGCTGCACGTTCCAGTTGTAGTTGCCAGGGCCTACCCCGATGATGCAATTGTCCTTGAACATCCGCCAGGCTGCTCCCCACAGGTAAGCGCGCTCCTCCCCGGTGCCCTCGTGTGCGCCTTGAGTCCAAATGGACTCAACCTCATCCCAATAACTGGCGGGTGTCGCGACCCAGGCGGTAGCGGTGGCAACGCAGATAAGCAGGACAACAAGTAACCTGCGTCGGGCGCGCGTCACGCACCAGAGGCAGGCCACCACTAAACCGATGAAACCGCCGCGGGACAAGGAGTCGATGTTGCCGCAGATGCAGACTCCCACCACGAAGAGGTAGAAGAGTTGCTTTACCCAGGAGCCGCCGATTTCGAAGAGAAAGTAGGCCAGGGGAATGCCCATGTTCATGACCAGCGCGAAGTCGTTTTCGTCCCCCAGCAGGCCCGAGCCCTCCACCCGGCCGAAATGCAAGCCGATAATGGTGCAGATGAAAATGATCACCACCCATTTGGCGACGAAAGCGTGGACTTGGCCCACGCTGCCCAAAGTAGCGGTGATGGCCGTGCAAATGCCCAGCGTCAAGAGCATCTGGTAGGTGATGGTGAAGGCCCAGTAGTTGTTGGTAGCCATGGGGATGTGAACCATCATCAAGGCAATCAGCGGGATGAAGTACTTGTGGTACTTCCGGCTCAGGTCAAGCCGTCCGGAAAACAGCAGGGTCAGGAAGAGCGCGCTTTGCACGATCAGGGGGCCGTGTAACTGCATGAGCGACTTAGGGCGCACGTATTCCAAGAAGAGATAGCACGTCAGCAGAAGGCTCAAGAGGCCGACCAGGCCGGTGGGATTCTGAGCCGCCAGCGGGCGAATTAAAGTATCTTGCCTTGCAGACACTGATGGTAGATCCTCTCGTACCCGGCAAACATGGTGCCGAGGCTGTACTTCTGCTTGAAAACCTCGCGGGCTTGGCGCCCGATGCGGGCCATGAGCGCGCGGTCTTGCAGCAGACGGATGATGGATTCGGCGAGCGCGGCCGGGTCACTTGGCCTGACCAAAAGAGCCGTCTGCTCGTTATCGAGCACGGCCGGCACCCCGCCCACCTCCGTGGCCACGATGGGCTTGCCCGCGGCCATGGCCTCGAGAACGACGAGCGGGGTGCCCTCCCAGACCGAAGGCAGCACGAAGATGTCCAGGGCGCTGATGATGTCGTGGATGTCGGAGCGCCAGCCGGTGAGAACCACCGACTGCCGCAACCCAAGCCGGTCGATGGTCTCTTCCACCTGCAGGCGGTGTTCTCCGTCGCCGGTGAGCACGAAACGTGCGGAGGGCAGCCTGTCCACCACCAGTCGGGCAGCCTCAATCAAGTATGTCGGCCCCTTTTGGGGTTGCAGCCGGCTGACGAACCCCACCAAGGGTTGGTCCGGCGCCACGCGCAGCTCTTTGCGGATAGCCTCGCCCCGGGCGGTGGCGAAGGGCGAGTCGTCGATCCCGTTGAGGATGACTTCTACCTTTCTGGCGGGCATGCGCTCCCGGGCCATGAGGCAGTTCCGGGCGTGCGCCGATACGGCCACGATCCTGGTGGTCAGGCTCGCGGCCAGGCGCTCGCTTAGCAGAGTACGCAGGCTCAGTTGGTCCCAGTCGCGGCCGTGCTCGGTGTAGACGAAAGCCGGCACGCGGGCCAATTTGGCCGCGCAGGCCCCGTGGAAGTAGGCCACGGGGCCATGGGCGTGAACGATGTCAAAGCGGCCTGCCTTGAAGAAGCGGGCCAATTTGAAAAAGAGCGAGCAGTCCAGCCCCGGCTTCTTGCCCATATGGCGTACCTGGATGCCCTCGCCCTTGAGAATTTTGAACTGTGCCCCTTCCAAGACCACCGTGCAGACCTGGACCTCGTAGCGTGGATCCTGGTTCAAGCGGCGGGACAGGTCTATGACGACCCTCTCCAGTCCCCCGAAATGCAGACCGTGGGTCAGCTGCAGAATGCGGATCGGCTCCGCGTTGTCTCTATTAGCCATGGGGGGTCAGCTCATCCGACCCGCACGCTCTTAGACGGCGTCTGACGACATCAGGCAGAATAGCCATTACTGCCATGCGCGGACGATTACTCCAAGGCAGTCTGGACTGGCAGTACGCAAAGGAAAGCCAAAGGAACCACAGGATGCGCACGCGAGAAGCGCCCGCCCTCTGGGCAAGTCGAGCCAAATCCAGATACATCCAGCTCATTGCTCTTCTGCGTGCCACTCCCGACATATTCTTGGCGATCACCCGGAACTGACAATCCTTCAGTATGCGTAAAGATTTTTCAGGCCTGCAAGTGTGTTGGATGGAAATGTACACTAGCGGCTCCACAACACACCGGATATGGAATCGCTGACCGATCCGCAGCCACATATCCCAGTCTTGCGCCCGTCGTAAAGCCTCGTCAAATAGCCCCACTATTTCGAAACAGGATCTTCTGATCAAGACGCCTGACGTGCCTGCAGGCCAAGTATCACAGTCGACGAGGTTGTCATAGGTTATTTCCTTTGTCGCATGGAAGCTTATGTTTTCGCCAGAGGCGACATTGTACCAATAGGCGCCGCATCCTATCATTGCCACATTGTCTTCTTGTGCCTGTAGATATTGGACTTGTTTGCCTAGCTTCTCTGGGAGCCACCAATCATCTGAATCGAGAAACGCGATATACTCTCCACGGGAATTGCGTATACCGAGATTTCTGGCGGCTGCGGCCCCGGCATTGTCCTGATAAAAATACCGCACAACCTGTGAGAATTGCTTCAATACTGTGCGTGTGTCGTCAGTGGAACCATCATCTACGACAAGCAATTCCCAGAATGGGTAAGTCTGATCCATCACACCGGCTATCGCGCGTTTCAAGGCGCTGGCGCGATTGTAAGTGGGGATGATGATACTAACTAAAGGGGGCATTGCTAATCAACCTTGACGGGTACCGTCGCCGTGCAGCGGCGACGAGCTAATAACATGAGGTATGCCGCAGTGGCGTACGTGGCTGCTCCCGCCATGCAAAGCAGCAACAGGGAGCTGAAGTTAGTGGAGAGGGCGCGTACAACAGCGAGCATACACACGGACGCGCTAATGGGGACAACAAACACTCCGATAAGCGCCCGTACCTGGCACGACAAGAGCTTCGTCACTATGTGGACTAGAGGAATAGCCGTTGACGCCACAGCCAGCGATACGGCAACAGACATTCCTTCGATTCCCCATAGGCGGGTGAACGGTATCATTAACAAGAGCATTACACCCAGGCGTAAGGAGTTTACATAGAAGTCATAGCGGGGCTTGCCCACTGCCAGGAACAGCGGACCTGCTATCGCGGTAATGGACCGAAGAAGGCCATGTAAACAAAGCACGCGCGTTGCGGTCACCGCGGGAAGCCATTTCTCTCCGTAAATGATGTAGATAATCTGTGGCGCCAGCAATGCCATCCCGGCGGCTGCGGGCATAGTGAGCATTGTGGTGATTGACAGCACTTTCAGGAATGTTTGTCTCAGCTTTTTATTATCGTGTTGAATCGCGCTATAAGATGGAAGCATCAGTTTTGAGACGAGATAAGTTATATGTGTGGCAGGCAGGTTTGCCAGAGTGTATGCTAGCATGTAATAACCTAGCGCTGTCATTCCGAGATATTTGCCAATGGCGGCGTTATCTACTTCTAATGCCAGGAATACGACGATTGTTCCTCCAAGGACAAACTTGCCATAGTGTAACAGATGACGGGCGATGTCTTTATGAAATATGAAGCGTGGTCGGCGAGGATGGATGACATAGGAGAGAATAGCGCTTACAAACGCAGAGCACAAGTTACTGAAGACCAGGGCCCACGCGCTACGAAGCCACCAGGCAAGGCTGACGGCGATGATAGCGCCGAACAATAGTGCCCCGGCTTCCAGGAGAATAGGTTTCTTAAAATTAAGGTCGCGCTGGAATTGAATGACGTTGATATTAGCGCAGCTGCCGATAAGTACGGTTATCGCAGCCACCCTGAGCAGGGTCGTTAGATCCGAATTGTTATAGAAGCTCGCCACATATGGGGCCAGAAGTATCACCATCATGAGCAATACAAGTCCACGGAAAATACTCATCACCCAGGCGGTATTGTACACATCTTCTGAATACTCCTGACGATGGAGCAACGCGGCTTGTTGTCCCGTTTGCGTAAAGGCATCAAGGCCATGGAGGATGAAGGCTACCACGCCCATCAGACCAAACGTTTCCGGCATCAGAAGTCGGGCCAGTACGATCGACCGCCCAAATTCGGTCAGACGCATGAGTATGTTTGCGGCGACTACCCAAATACCGGAACGCACCAGGCGGTCGCGAAAGGTACCGTGCGTACCGTTCAAGAATGTCCATAACGAGGCCAGGTTAAGGGGAGCATATTTGCTCATTAATTTCATGGTTGGCCGCCCGGACGGGGCAGCTTCTTGACCACCACCGCCGGGTTGCCGGCGACAATGCAGTAGGGCGGGACACTCTTGGTGACGACCGCCCCCGCGGCCACGGTGGAGCCGCGACCCACGGTGACTCCCTTGAGCACCATCGAACACTGGCCCAGCCAGACGTCGTCTTCGATGATCACGGGACGGACGTCACCAGGCTCGAGCGGCAGGTGGCAGGCCCGCTTTTCGGGGTCGGTGGGGTGGCTGTTGTTGTCATAGATGTTCACCTGGCCCGCTATGAGGCAACGGCTGCCGATGCGCACCTCCTGGGCCACGCTGATGATAGTGGCAAAGTTGATGCTGGTGTCGTCTCCGACAGACAGCCTGGCCCGCTCGTGGACCTTGCTGCCCACGATCCAGCAGCAGCTCTTGCCGACGCGCACCCTGTCTCCCAGTGTTATTTCGCCCGGTCCGATGATCAAGGGCATGACGCCCTCGAGTTGCAGGTTGCTCCCGGCCTTCACCCGGTAGCGGAACATGGGCTCGTAATAGAGCTTGGTAATCAGCAGTCCCCAGACCATCCGCCGGATCAATCGCTCCCGGTAGAACAGGCCCCCCAGGAACCCCAGGGGCGGCCGGCCGCCGTACAGGCGTTTGCCCAGGCGGTACAGGAAGCGGTAGAAGGGCGTTTCCTGCCTGCGGATTCTGGCCAGAAAGGCATCGAGGTTCATCTTCACAATCTTGGGTTTCAATCCTGGTCGGATTTTTTCGGGGTTTTAGGCGCGAGGCTCGCCGCGACGCCGGGTTCTGATCCAGCCCATGGCCCTACACCTGAACATGCTGGCAAGTTTTATCCAGATCTTCCAGAGCAGGTACACCGGCACCTTGGGCAAGGCGCGCAGAAGCCCGACCACGCTTACGTAGCGCAAGGCCGTGGCGCAATAAAGGATGAACGCCGTGGCCAGGACCGCCAGCCATGCCAGGTTGATTCTCGTGACCGGAGAGAGCAGCGCGGCCGAGGCCAGCATAATGCCCTGCATGGAGTAGGAGGGCAGAAGGAAGTCGGCCAGGCCGTCCAGGATCCCGAGCCGTCCTTCCCGCAGGCCCAGCAGCGCCAGCCGGGGCACCGTTGATGCGACCAGGCGGCGCTTGCCCACCATCCAGCGCATGCGCTGGGTCTTGGCGTCGCCAAGCCTTGCCACCTGCTGGGACCACACGGCCGCCTCGTCGGAGTAGCGCACGGTGATGCCGTGACTCAAGAGATGCAGGTAATACTCCCAGTTTTCGGTTATGGAAAAGGCGTTCCACCCGAACCGTTCCACCAGGGCGCGGGAGAGGCACATGCCATTGCCGTACAGCCGGACGGAGAGGCCGAGCACCTGCCTGCTTCGGTTGTAGACATGAAATTGCAGGCTGTCGGAGAGTCTTATCAGCTCTCCCAGCCAGCTCTGTTCCACGCCGGCCGTGCCGTGAAGAACCTGCACCGCCGCCGCCCCCTGAAGGAGCATGGTGTCGAGCGCGGAGAAGAAGTTGGCGCTGACGACCGAGTCCGCGTCTATTACCGCGTAGGCGTCGTATGCTCCAAGCTGGTTCAGTGCCCAGTGGAGGGCGTGGCCCTTGCCTCTGCGCGCCGTGTCCGCTCTTTCCAGCACGGTGGCGCCGGAGCGTCTCGCCACCTCGGCCGTGGCGTCGGTGCAGTTGTCGGCGATGACTACCACCTCCCGCAGCCTGGCCGGGTAGTCCGCCGCAAGCAGGCTCTTCACCGTCCGCTCGATCAGCAACTCCTCGTCGTGCGCCGGCACCAGCACGGCAAAGCGCGTTTTTTGGGGCGCATGCCGGGGCCGCGCGGTCTGGCGCCTGAAGGCGGCCAGCAGGACGATAAGGCCCTGATAGCCCACGACGGCGCTGAGCGCGAGCAGCAGCGAGGATTGAAGAAGGGTCAGTATTAGCTGCACGAGAGTCACCGCTGCGAGGGCTGCCAGGTGGTGATTCGTTTGCCTGCCAGGAAGTCCCGCCAGGCCACGATGATGGACAGATTGGTCAGGACGAAGTAGGCCGGCAGCCGTACCAGCCCGTGTTTTTTGGCCAGGCTGGGAAAGAGCAACCCTCCCAGGGCCAGGGCGTAAAAGCCTGCCATGAGACTAAATAGCCACCGGTAGAGGGCCTGGTGGAGCAGACAGAGATTTGCCGTCGCCGCCAGGACCATGAAGAAGGGAACCAGCCAGCGGCAGAGCTTATGGCTGAGGATCTGGAGGCTGAAGAGACCGTGGCTGAACGGGTTGAGCAGATCCAGGTTGCGGGAGAGGGCCGAAAGCCCTCGGACCACGGTGCGTACCTTGCGCCCGAACTCCTGCCCCTCGCGGCGCACGTTGCGGTAGAAGCCCAGGGCCTCGGGGTCGCTCACCCCGCGCAGCCCGCGACGCACCGAGGCCATGAGGGTGTTGAAGTCGCTCTGAACGTCAGGCTGCCAGTCCTGGCAGACCTCTCTTCTGGCCGCGAAGAAGGAACCGCTCAGCCCCACCAGGGAATTCACCCGGCTCTCCAGACGCCTCAGGGCCATCTCATAGCGCACGTAGGCCCCCTTCTCCGCTGGCGCCGCCCGGCTCGGCCAGGACGCGGTCCTCGCTGCTGACGCAGCCCACGCTGGGGTCGGCGAAGCTTCGGGCGATGAGGCGCAGGGCGTCCGGTCGCAGTATGGTGGCCACGTCCGAAAAGGCGACGACGCTACCCGTGGCCCGCCGCAGGGCGATCATCTGGGCGTACTCCTTGCCGCCTCGCCTGTCCGCGCGAGAGAGATCCACCCCCCGACCGGCGTAGCGGGAGACGATAGCGTCTGTGGCGTCGGTGGAGCAGTCGGAGGCGACGATGATTTGCAGGCGGTCGCGGGGGTAGTCCTGCTCCAGGGTGTTGAGAATCTTGCCCTCTATGTTGGCCTCTTCGTTGTGGGCGGTGATGATGACCGTGAGCGGTGGCGCGTGGTCGGCCCGCTGCATCGGCCGCCGCCTTACGGCCGACAGGGCCAGCAACAGCAGGGGGTAGCCGAAGTAGGAGTAACCCGCCCCGAGCACCGCCAGCCAGTAGACTGTTTCAATAAAGGACATGGACGCCTTAGGGGATGTATTTGACCAACGGCGGCCCCAGCACATTAGCCACCGCCAGGGGCAGCCGCTTCCACAGCCTTATGGCCAGGGCGAACCTGGGGTTATCTGGAGACGGCCCGGCGCCGGAAGACCGCCGGCTGCTCCAGCCATGCCAGTGAAGGGGTTCGGGGGAGGCGCCCCACTGGGCCTTGAACCTGGCCGTGTTGCTCTCCACCGAGGAGCGGCCGAAGTCGAAGCGCCTGTAGCCGGCCCGGCAGGCGTGCTCCAGCAGGCCCCAGTACAGGAGCATGTTGGGCGACAGATGATTGCCGCGCCGAAGCGACGAGGCCCAGGGTATTTCCAGGGTGTCTTGTCGGAACCCCACCACCAGCCCCGCGGCCACCGCCCCGCCCCGGTGGTAGACCACGGCCACCTTGGCCGCCTGTGGGAACTCGGCCAGTACGTTACGAAAAAACCTCGGGGAGTAGACGGGCGTGCCCAGGTCGCGCATGTTCTCGGCGAAGACCCGGTAGAAATCTCCGGCCAGCTCGCTTCCCCCTATCTCGATTCGGCAGCCTTCCTTGAGCGGCTTGCGGATCTGGCTGCGCAGCTTTGACTTGAACCCGTCCCATAGCTCCTCGGCGCTTGCGGGGAGTACCAGCCGCATGGCCAGCTTGTGCCGCCGGGTGAAGGGGTGGCCGCCGGCCAGGCCGTCGGGAAGCTCCGCGAACCAGGGCAGAGCGGTCGAGTGGCGCAGCTCCAGGGAGTCAGCCTTCAAATGCTCCGCCAGGTGGACGGCGGCCTCGAACAGTGCCTTCTCCGCGGCTTCGTCTTCCGCGATTATGCCGCCGTAGTTGAAGAACGGCAGGGAGACAAGATGATTGCCGAAGGCCCGGCTCCTGACCTGAGCCAGGGGCAGCACCCCCGCCACCTTTCCTCCCTCCTCGGCCAGCAGGTAGTACAGCCCGTGGCCGAAGCTTGCCTGAATGACCCGGCCCCAGCCGGCGAGGTGGTAGTTCTCCGCCCGGGGGGTGGCGAGGACGTAGTCGTCCCAGCGGGGTAAGTCGGCGCCCTCCAGTCGGTGGACAATGATGCCGGTGCTCATGTCCGGGTCGCTGCCTCCTCGAGCGTGGGAAAGCGGTTCGAGTCGTCTTCGGCCGGGATGCGCAGTGGCTCGGCCCTTTGACCGTACTGGAGCACCTGGCGCAGGGAGCTGAAGTGGAAGTCCGCGAGGAGGCGCATGAGCCTTCCCGACGTCCGGGAGAGGTTGACATAGTGCCGGAAGGTTTTCAGCCGCGGGATCTTCCCTACCGGGGGTTGTGCGGGGTCCAGTTCCCAGGGGTGGATGTAGAAGACAAACGGCCGGCGCTCGGCGTGGTTGATTCTGGTGAGGGCCCGGCGGGTGAACCAGTAGGGAAAGAGGCGGAAGTAGCCCCCTCCGGCCACGGGAAGGTTCACGCCCGGCAGGCGCAGGGTGCTTACCGGGAACTCCACCATATGACCCTCGGCCGACCGGGCCAGGAAGGGAAAGCGCCGCTCGTGGCCGCGCGGGTCGAGGGTTCGGGGCATGATGGAGGAATCATAGCGGAACCCGCTTTCGGCCAGGATTTGCAGGGGCGCGGGGTCTCCCGCCGGGATCGACCAGCTGGGGGCGCGGTAGCCGAGCACCGGCCGGCCGATTATGTCCTCGATTATGGCCTTGGCCTGGGCCAGGTCCCGCCGGAAGCCACCCGCGGGAAGCGAGGTCACCAGGCGGTGGTCGTAGCCGTGGCAGGCCACTTCGTGGCCGGCCCGGTCTATGCGTCGCACCAGGCCAGGATGCCGCTCGGCCACCCAGCCCAGGACGAAGAAGGTGGCCGTCACCCCGGCCATGGCCAGCATCTCCAGAATGCGCAGGGTGTTGATTTCCACCGTCGAGGGCAGCCTGTCCCAGTCGGCGGCGGTCACCGCGCCGCACAGATTGGTGGCGTGAAAATACTCCTCCACATCTACGCTGAAGGCATTGGTGACGCGGCCGCCTTCCGGGCCATGGGCCGTAAGCATGACGTCAGCGGTAAGGGTACGCGGATTTGTAGTAGCCGTAGGCGTAGCTGCTCCGGCTGGGATCCACGCCGTTGAAAACCACGCCCAGCAGCTTGGGGCGGCCGATGGTCTCCACGACCCTTGCCACCAGCTCGCGGTTGGCCATTCCCGCCCGCACCACCAGCAGGACCCCGTCGGCCTGGGTCGCCAGGATCTTGGGATCGGTGGTGGCAAAAATGGGGGTGGAATCGAGGACGATTATGCGGTCGTCGTATCTGGCCCTGACCTCGGCTATCAGCGCCGCCATTTTCTCGGAGGCCAGCAGCTCGGCGGCATCGGCGGCGCGCGGCCCGGAGGGCAGGAAGGAAAGCTTGTCCACGTCGGTACCGAGCAACAGCTTGGCCAGGTCGATGTCGCTCCGCAGATAGTCGGCCAGGCCACGGGTAGGTTTCAGTCCGAAGAGCCGGTGGAGCGTAGGGGCGCGCAGGTCGCAGTCCATCAGCAGGACTCGCTCCTTCACCGAGTTGGCAATGGCAATGGCCAGGTTGGCCGCTACCGTGGACTTCCCTTCGCCCTGGAGGGCACTGGTGATGAGAATGGTCCTCGGCGGGTTCCCACCGGAATACTTGAGCAGGTGGGTGCGCAGCATCTTGTACTGCTCGAGTATGGCGGGAGGCATGCTGTCGTTGAGGAGCAGCCTGCTGGGCTGACGCGCCAGGTTCGGGCCGTTGGAGTCATTCCATTTCATAATGGTCTTCCGGTTTGGCATGATTCTCAGTTTGCACGGGCTTCACTCTAGGCCAACACCGCCAGTCGCAGGACCACTCCGTGGCTGTAGGCGTAGTAGATGAACCCCGCGTAGATCAGGAAGACGAAAAGGCCAACGCCAGCCAGCAACAGCCGCCGGCGTGTCCGGCGCGACTTCTGCTCGTCGGACTCGACGAGCGGTATCATGGCCAGGATGTCGAGTCCCAGATACTCCTCGACCTCCTCGGTCTGCCGGAAGGTTCGGTCGAGGTACTCCAGGAGCAGCGTCAACCCAACCCCGGCGGCCAGTCCGCTCAGGATCGCCACGAAGAAGAGTTTGCGCAGGTCCGGCTTGAAGGGCCGCTCGGGCAGGTTCGGGGGGTCTATCATCCGAAACTGCTCGCCCTGCTGTTTGTCCTCCAGGTTCTCGGCCATCTTGGCCTCGGTGCGCTTCTTGAGGAGGGACTGGTAGTTGGCCTGCATCATTTCGTAGTCGCGGGTCAGGGTGGCCAGTTCCTGTTCGCGCTGGGGGGTGGATTCTATGCGGTGCTCATAGATGCCCAGCTTGCGCTTAATGGCCAGTTGGTCGCGCCTGAGCCGTTGAATGTCCGCCTTCGCCTCGATCAACTGCGCGTTCATGCCGGGCAGGGGGCTGTTGGCAGCGCTTCTGAGCTGAGGTCCGGCCGGGGCCGTCGCCGTTGTGCCCGTTGGCTTTTCGGTGGCCTCGGCCTCCAGCTTGGCTATCTCTTTCTTGACCTTGACAATCTCTGGGTACCTGGGCGTGTAGCGGGCCGACAGTTCGGTCAGCTTCGCCCGGAGATCATCGAGCCGGGTGGGGCGTTCGCCGGTCGTCGTGATGGGGGAGGTGTTCCGGCCTTCGGCCTCCAGATGTTGGCTCAGATCGGCCATGGCCTTCTGCAGGAGATCGGCCCGCTCCCGAGAGGCCGACAGGGTGGCCTGATTGCTCTGCAATTCCTGTTGCAGTTGGCCCGCCACGTTGATGTTGCCGCTCATCTGTTCCGGCAGCGCGCCCATGAAGCTCTGTTTATAGGTCTTGAGGTTTGCTTCTTGTATCTTCAGCCTGGCTTCCAGATCGGCCAGTTCCTTGTCCAGGAACTCGGTGGTCAGCCGCGCCTGCTGGGAGCGGATCTTCAGGTTTTCCTCTATGAAGAGCGAGGCCAGCCGCGAGGTGACCTTCATGGTCGTCTCGGGCGAGGAGTAGGCGAAGCTCAGCTTGAAGTGGTTGATGCCCTTACCGTCTTTGTGCTCCTCGTCGCCGAGGTCCACCCCGATGTCCTGGCGCATGCGGTCGATCATGTCTTCTTCGGGGTTGCGGGCCAGCTCGGGGTAGAGGCTGAACTCCTTGCTTATCTCGATCAGCCTGGAGCGGCTCATGATCTGTTGGGCCATCGATAGCAGCCGGTCCTCGACCCCGAAGGTGACCGTGGGCGCCACGTAGGCGGTGGGGACTTCCTGGGGTTGCACCAGGATGGTTGTCTCGGACCGGTACAGCCTGGGGAGGGTGACCGCCATGGCCACCGCGATCATCGTGCAGAGGACCAGGGGCCCCGCCAGCAGGAACCAGCGCCTGCAGATGAGATCCAGGATCGTCTCGGGAGTGATCTTCTTGGGTATCATTCCACCCGTCCTATTCGTAAATGGCCGTCAGGCGGGCGAGGCAGGTGTTGACCGCGAAATCCCACCGCTGCCCGGAGTACCACCGGCCGGTGTCGCTCTGGCAATCGGTGTGGCTGTAGTCAAGTGCCCCGGTCAGCCAGGGGCGTATGGTCCAGGACAGCCCGCAACCACCGCTCCAGTTGTCGTCTTTGCGCTCTGCCTGGGCATAGCTTATCCGGCGGTAGCCGGCGTTGGCCGAGGCGCTCAGGTGCTGACCGAGGGCGTGGCTGGCCAGGACGCCGCCCCCCCAGTATTCATAGATCCCCAGGTTCTCGGCATTGCCCCAGTCCTCCCCGGTGCCGTACTGGCCGGTGACGGTGAGGGTGCCCTTGGGGAAGGTCTTGATCAGTTTGCCCTCGATCTGCGGCCCGCTCTTGTTGCCGTCGGCGAGGTGGAGCCAGTCAACGTGAGGTAACAAGTGGGTGGTTTTCCAGTAGGTCTGGTCCATCAGGTAGTAGCCCAGCTTGCAGCCCAGCGCCAGGTCGTCGGCCACGGCGTAGTCGAGCCCCAGGGCGGCGTTGTGCAGGCGGTAGCCGGTTCCGTCGTGGGCGTCCAGGTCGCTGAGGCTGTAGGCGGCCGAGAGGTTGGCGTGATCGGTCATCCGGTAGGTATAGGAGCCGCCGGCGCGGTGGGCCTTGTAGTCCGGGGCGTGGGACAAGGCCGTTCCCCCAGAGAAATCTCCCCGCTCGTAGGCATAGAACAGCCTGGCCGAATGGAAGGGATTGAAGGCATAGTCGAGCGTAATCTCGGGAGAGCTGATTTCGGAGTCCTGAAACCTGGGGTTGTCGTTATAGTAGGTGGCCCAGTTGTAGCCCAGGCTCAGGGAGCGGTCCTTGCCGAATTCGTAGCTCAGGGTGGGGCTGGCGCCGGCCCGGTAGTAGGGCGAGACGGAGTCACGAATGCTCTTGGGGGTCAGGGTATCGGGGTCCAGTTCTAAGTTCTGTTCCTGGCGGCTGAACTCTCCCTGGGCATCGAAGCGCAGGTGCTCCCATTGTTGCCACAGGGCGCCGTGGGCCGCGTGCTGGACGAAGTTGTTGTTGAGCCGCCAGTAGCGGGCCCACCCCAGGTCATACTCCAGCTTGCAGCCGCTTGCCTCCGTGAGGGCGCTCAGGGAGAAGCCGGGGCTGATGGTGGATATGTACTCCTCTCCGTGCCCCCGTGACAATTGGAGGCAATCGACGTACTCCTGCTCCAGGGAGAGGTGGGCGCTGAAGTCCTTCTTGGCCTCCGGCAGGGCAAAGGCCGCGCCGGCGCCGAGAACGAGGCTCATGCAAAGGGCGGCCAGGGTGTGCCGGTACAGCGGGTTCCTTGGGTTCATGACCTTTAACTCCGATTCGGCGGGCTGTTGAAAAGCCGTCCGGGGATGTTCCGTAAACGAGTCGCCCTCAGGGAATCACCAGGGTGTCACCCCGCCGCAGAAGGACGTTCTGCCGGGTGTCGCCCTTGAGGATGCGCTCGTAGTTGATCACCATCCGCTCTCCGCTGGTGCGGATGAGGACCAGCTTCTTGGTGCTGGCCCACTCCGCGAACCCCCCCGCGCTGGCCAGGGCCTGCAGGACGGTCGTTTCTTTGTAGAGCGTATACTCCCCCGGTTTGTTTACCTTCCCGGTGATGAAGAACGTGGCGCTGAGGGCCTTGGAGACCATCACCGAGACTACGGGGTCGGCGATGACATCTTTGTATAGCTCGGTCAGCAGTTGGCGCAGTTTCCGTACCGTGAGGCCCTCCGCCTTGACCTCCTCCACCAGAGGCAGGGATATCTTGCCGTCGGCCCGCACCGTGGTGGTACGGGAAAGATCGGGCTCCTGCCAGACCTGAATCTCCAGCTCGTCGGCCTGGCCGATTACGTAAGAGTCATCCACCTCGGAATTCCGGCCGACGGCGTCAGTCTGGGTGGCGGTGTTGGTCTGCGCCGCAGGGGGCTTGGCGGTGGAGGTCTCGGCCGTGGGAGCCTTGGCAAGGGTTTCCGCCTTCCTCCAGGCCTGCCCACCGGGGGTCTTGGCGGCCCCGGCCGGGTTTCTATCCAGGGAGGCACTCGGGGGACGCTGCTGAATCGTGGGGCCGGCGGAACCGGGGGCGGCGCACCCCCAGGCCAGGCAGAGGGCGGCCAGCAAGGCCACGCCCTTGGCTAGCGCGGTATTTGGTTTCATCTCGAACCTCGTCCGAAAAGTACGATTCTGACTGTCTCGAAGAAAACGACCAGATCCAGCCAGACCGTGTTGTGCTTGATGTAGTACAGGTCGTACTTGAGCTTCTCCAGGGCGTCCTCCTCCGAAGAGCCGTAGCTGTACCTGACCTGTGCCCAGCCGGTTATGCCGGGTTTCACCAAAAACCGCTGGTCGTAATAGGGCACCGTCCGCCGGAGCTGCTCTACGAAGTAGGGGCGCTCAGGCCGGGGGCCGACCAGGCTCATCCTGCCGCTGAGGACGTTCCAGAGCTGCGGCAGTTCGTCGAGACGGTACCTGCGCAGCAATTTGCCCAAACTGGTGACGCGAGGGTCGTCTTCGCTGGCCCATACCGGACCGCTGGCCGCCTCGGCGTCCTCGTACATGGAGCGGAACTTGGCAATGCGAAAACCCCGGCCCCACTCGCCCACCCGCTCCTGTCTGAATAGAACGGCACCTGGCGAGTCAATCTTTATGAGTAAGGCGATAAGAATCATCAGGGGAGCCGAGGCGAGCAGCAGCAGACTGGAGAAGGCCAGGTCCAGGACGCGCTTGGCCAGAAGGCCGGTCCGGCTGCCGATGAAGCCCTCGGAAAAAATGAAGTAGCTGGGTTTGAGGCTTCCCACCAGCAGCTTGCCGGTGAGCTGCTCGAAAAAGTTGAACCCATCGACCACCTGTATGCCCTTCATCTTGCACTTGAGCAGATCGTCCACCGGCAGGCCCCGCCTCTCGCGCAAGGCGATGATCACCTTGTCGGCCCGGCAGCGCTCGGCAATCTGGCAGACCTGGTCGCAGGTCCCGATTATGGACGGGCTGAGTACCTTCTGGCCCACCCTGGAGGGATCACGAGTCAGAAACCCCGCCACGTTTATGCCCGCATCCTTGCGGCTCAGGATCTCCTTGGCAATCTCGCGGGCCAGGTCTCCCGAACCCATGAAAAGAACATTGCGCTGCGGGGTCCTGGAGTTCATCAGCCACAGGTAGAAGGACCGCCAGGAGACCGTCAGCAGGCTGACCAGGGTGAAGGCGAGGAGGAAAATCCCCCGGCCGAAGAGCAGCTCCGGCACGACGAAGTAGACCAGGGCCAGGGCCACCACCGTGAGGGCCAGGGCGTTGAGGACGCGGGCCAGAAGGTTGACCTGGGTCTCGTGTTCCTCGAACTCGTAGAGATTACTCAGAAAGAGGATTGCCTGACCGACTACCACCACCACGGCCACCTTCAGGCAGAACAGGAAGGGGCCTTCCGTGATGTAGCTGGCGTCGCCCACGCGAAGCAGCACGCCCGCGACCAGCGCGGCGCAGATACCCACCCCCTCTCCTGTCAGGAGGAGCATCTTGCGAAAATGGTAGTGGTGCGCGAGCAAGCCGAACATGAAGACTATCCGAGAGCGCGGGCGGAGGCGGCAAGGTGCCCCGTCGGTCTTGACGACAATGCCTTGCCCCGCAAGCAGCGCGGCGAGATCATTGGCAATAAATGCGGAATTCTTTCGGTGGCCGCAGGTGGGAGATGTCGGGCTGCTTTACAGCCCGCGGCCCGGCCGGAAAGGGTTTCTAACCGGATAGTTAGAGAGTCGCGGCGGTTAGCCGCTACCATCCCAACGGTATGAAACATGCAGCCAGAGCTAAAAGACTCGGTATTCTCAGAGCGGTGCTCCGCGGATGGGCGGCGGGAGACGTCCTGACGGAGTCCCCGTTCCCGCGGACAATCAGCGTTTGGATGATATTGGAGAGTGGACATAAAACCACATGCGCCGGCGAGGCTGTCTTCAGGCCGGCTCCACGGCAAGGCTGTCTATCTCGACGCAGACGGCCCGCCTGATGATATCCACCGCGATTACCAGGCGAGATTTTGCACTTTTTCTGAGCAGTATGCCCTCACAACCCGCCAGCGGGCCGTGGAGCACGCGCACCCGGCGACCCGCCTGCGGATATGGGTGTGGGTCGAACGGCTCTCCGCCGGCCAGCAGCGTTTGCACGGATTCTATCTGGGCCGTTGGTACCGGGCTGAACCCCTCGGCGCCTTTGAGGACCCTCACTACTCCGCCCGTGCGGACAATCTCGATCCATGTCTCGGGGCCAAGTTGCACGTTCACGAAGAGATAGCCCGCGAACAAAGGCACCTGTATGCGCTTGCGCCGGTCGAGCCGTCTGCTCCAGACCTCTATCTTGGGCAGGAAGACCTCTACGCCCCGGCCGGCAAGTCTCTTCTGAACCACGTCCTCGTGCCGGCTGCGAGTATGAACGGCGTACCATCGTGGAACCCGCACGTCGGGCTGGAGGCAGGTTGGAGCCGCCGGGCAGGCTTGCCCCCCACGGGGAAGGCATGGCTGCTCCGGAAACGACAGCTCCCCAAGGCGGCGAGGCGTTTCGCATTCCTCCCCCAAATGTTGTCCAGACATAGCCCCGCCCTCTCGATTACACGCCCAGGTAACCGCTAAGCCGTTCTCGTGACTGCATTTTATTTGCTGCTACCATCTTCCCGGCCCAACCTTGGCCCGGGTCGGTGTTTCTCCTCAGTGGCTGATTGATTCTCCGCCTCTATGTCATCTACGCCGATGAGATGCAAGTTGTTTTCCAGTTTGCGGGAGTATTTCAAAAAATATCGTGATATTAGCCGTGGGCCGCTCCAGTGGCGGCGGAACAGAAGAAACGCTCAACTCCCCTGGAATGAACAGCAAGGATATAGCCTCAATAGGCAAACTTAACGGAAAGTTTGGCAAAAGTCAAGCTTTTTGTCTAAAGGCGTCCTCGGGTCCCTCCCCTCGACACCCCCGCCAATCCGCATGGGCGGCTTTCCCTCGCGCCTTGGTCGCCTTATAATCTGCATGAGGGAGATTGGTCGCCGTTCACGCGAGGTGGTTTTATGTCCTTCCAGGAGAATCTGCAAAAGAAGATGATTCTTGACCGCATGGCCCGCCGGCTTCAACTGGCGCTGCCCGCGGTCAGGAAAGAGTACGAGAGTATCGACAAGGCCGAAGTCCGCCGCTTCATGGAGCAGACCGGGTACAAACCGGAAAAGATCCGCGGCCTTGAACTCTACAGGCACGGCGGCGACGGCCTGCCCGACGAGGTCCTGGTGCTCGATAACGAGCTGCCGCTCTACCGTAATGTCTCTCCGGAAGAGGTCGCCATGCGCCGCAACCCGGAGGTAAGGGAGATCTTCAGTGTTGCCAACGTGAAGAAGATCATGAACGACCACGACATTCTCGTGGCCAAGGGGCGCGCGGCCATCGCCCACGTACACGACAGGGCCGTATCGGAGCTTGACCTGAGGTTCACCGCCGACGACATCAAGAGCATCGTGAGCGAGGGCGGTCGTGCCCTGGCGGCCAGGCGCGCCGCGGATCTGGCCGGCCAGATCGACATGCTTTTCGATCTGCTGGGCTACCAGGAGATGGAAAAGATAGACATTCAGTGCCTCTACGGGCGGCCGGAACCGGAGGGCTATCGAGACATCGTTATGCTGCGGGAAGCGGAACAGCCGGGGCTCAGGCTGGCCAAAGGCTCTTACGCGCCCGAGGACGATGCCAGTATGGAGGCCTTGTCGGAGATGGCCGCCGGCCTGCGGCCACCCGATGCCGAGGGGGGCGAGGTGCTCAGTTTTCTGGGGCGCGAGGCCCTGCGGCTCAAAGCAGCTTGACCGGGAGAACCGCCCTTTGCGACAATTGAAAGTACGCTTTTGCCCCGCAAGGAATGATCTTGACAACCCGCCGGCTCTGCCTGTATTTTCCGTTACCCAGTTTTGAGAGTCGGATAACCCGCCAAAGACGCAGAGTTTGCCGTTTCCAAGTAGCCGCTCCATGTTTTTTCTGATGTACGAATGGGCGGCTGCTTTGCATCTGGCTCCGGGCCTTTCTTCATGACAATAAGGGCCTGAGCAGCGGCCCGCGGTGCGGTCCGCGCCGCGGGCAGGTGGGTTTCGCGTACCCCAACAAAGCCTAAGTGTGGGTTATTCAAGCTATCTCCAGGCTTCTTTTGCGCCACGTGCCAGCCACGGCCGGGTTCTTTTCCCCCCGAGGGGGCGGGCGGCGGGGGTAAGGGCGAGAGGGGTCGAACCCGCCCCGACACGCGCGCAGATGGCATGGAAGCCGCCGTGATGTTTGAGATTCAGCGCCAGCTCGTATGATCGCAGCAGCGCGAACGTATGGGCGCCAGAGAGGAGTGAAGCCTTGCAGAAAAGGGCTGACGCAGCAGTTGAGAACACAAAGACGGTTCCCCAAGGCCAGCAGGCCCTCTACGACAGCCTGCTGGAGAAAAAGAGACGACTCTGGGAAGAGGTCCAGGCCTTCATAAAGAAGGAGCGGGAGGGCAAGTCCCGCGAGGATCTGGAGTTCAGTCCCGAGGAAGGTCGAGGTGTGGTTGACCTTGCCGGCGAGGCCGAGTACGTCATTGTTCGCCGGAAGAATCAGGAGTTGTTTCGCATTGAAGAAACCCTGAAGCGCATGGATGAAGGCAACTACGGTATGTGCGCGGACTGCGGCCAGCCCATTCCCCCGCGCCGGCTGGAACTCATGCCCGAGGCGGAACGCTGCACCCAATGTCAGGAGCGCCAGGAAAAGGCCGCGAAGAGCGTTTTCTAGGGCGCGAACCGTCCGCCCTCGGATACCTCGGGGTGGCTTTGCCACCCCGAGGGTTACATGGCGTCCTGGCTGGCGTCTATGGCCTTGCGGATCTCCTCCCGCAGGGCCTCGGGCAGGCCCTTTATGTCGACATCGAGGAAGCCTCGGACAATCATGGAGACCGCCTCCTCCGAGCTGAGACCCCTGGCCCCAAGGTACTGGATCTCGGCCTCGGCAATCTTGCCCACCGCCGCCTCGTGAGACAGGTCCACCCCTTCGACGTTGGCCTCCAGCTCGGGTATGGCGTGAATGCGGCCGCCGCCTTCCAGGATGAGACCCCGGCACTCCAGATGGCCCTTGACCTCCGGCGCCGCCCCGATGAGGTGGCCACGGGCGATGATCTGGCCCCCGCGGGTGATGGAACGGGAAATGATCTCGGCCCGGCTGTGAGCCTGCTCCAGATAGACCCTGCCGCCGATATCGAGCAGCGTGCCGGGAGCGGCGTACAGGACGGAGTGCAGCCTGGTCAGGGCACCTTCGCCCCGGCACCAGACCGTGGGGTACATCTGGAGCGAGCCCAGCGGCTTGAGGCACACGTAGTTGCTCAGGTAGGTGGCCCCCTCCTCCACCAGGATCCCGCTGCGGGGCCGGACGTCCATCTTGTCGCCCCAGTTGTGGATCATGGTAAAGGTGAGCTGGGCGCCCTTGCGGACGTAGAATTCGGAGATCCCCACGTGCAGGCCCGTGCGCACTCCGTGCCCGCTGGCGCAGCCGGTGATGATATTGAGCTCCGACCCTTCCTCGGCCACCACGATGTTCTGGACCCGTTGTACCACGCCTTCCCGTTCGATGAAAAGGCATGCCTGCAACGGCAATTGCACCCTGGCGCCCGGCAGCGCCCGGATGAAGTAGCCCCGTGGGCCTTCGGCCGCCACGGAGCGGGTGAAGTCATCGGCATTCGGGTCAACCAGCTTCCAGAGCAGGCCCCGCAGCCAGTCGTACCTGGCGAGGGCCTCCGGCAGGGGCATTATCTCCAGCCCCTCGACGAAGCTCTCGGAGAAGAGGGTGGAGTGGTCCATATGGAAGAAGGAGCCCGAACGGCAGGCCCGTTCCGGCTGGATGCCGACACTCAGAGCGGTGTCACGGACGTCCTGGGGCAGATCGGCCACCGAGCGGACAGCTGATCTGGCGGCGCCCGCCACCTCGTCTTGCCGGGGTTTTATCTGAGACATCTGACACACTCCCCATAGCCGCGGGTGCGGATATCATCAAACAGCTCCCTGGGGTTGCCGGAGCAGTGGATCCTGCCGTCCATCATGACGTAGGCCCGGTCGGCATGGAGGCAGTCAAGAATATAGCCGCCGTGGGTGATGATCAGGCCGCTGCGGCGCCGATGCACCGCCCGCCGCTCTTTCTCCAGCAGGCGCTTGATGACGGCCGCGACCAGGTTCATGTTCTCGAGGTCAACCCCGCTGTCGGGCTCATCGAGCATAATAAAGTCTGGATCCTGAACCAGAAGCTGAAGAAGCTCGGAGCGCTTGATCTCGCCTCCGGAGAAGCCGAAGTTGATCTCGCGGTCCAGAAGATCCTGCAGGTTCAGTTGGGCGGCCAGATCAGAGACCTTCCGCTCGTCGTGGCGGGGGTGCTTGGCCAGACAGATTCCCAGGAGGTTCCCCAACTTGACCCCTCGTACCACCGGGGGGCGCTGAAACAAGAGCCCGATCCCGCGGCGCGCCCGTTCGTCGGTGGGCAGGGCGGTGATGTCCTCGTCCTTGAAGAGGATGCGCCCGTGGTCCACGCGGTACTTGGGGTTTCCCATGACGGTCTGAAGTAAGGAGGTCTTCCCCGAGCCATTGAGGCCGAAGAGCACATGGGTCTCCCCCTCCCCGATGTTCAGGGACACCCCCTTGAGGATCTTGTTCTCGGCCACCGAGACGTGCAGGTCTTCGATTATGAGCATTTTTTTACCGCTCCGAATACGCTGATAAAAAATTACTATATACGCCTGGGCTTCGGGGTCAAGTTGAAGGAGCGTTTGTTTGTTTCCTCGGAGGCAAAACGGCGGGGTGGTTATTCTGGGAAAAAATGCTGGAGGACGGGTGTGGTCGGCCCAGGTGGGGAATTTTTTGGACCGACCGCACCTTCCTCTCTGGCGGATTGAACTTCGAAGACTATTTCTCAACCCTGTGGCAAGGACACCACTGCAAGAAACACGCCTGTAATACCGCCCCCTGCTCTTGCCGTGGCTGAAAATGGAGTATTAGCCATACAGGCCGCGGAAAGACAGCCTGCCCCAAACGATCTCGATACCCTGCCGAATTTTACTGAAGGATGGATCTTAGGCCGTACATCTGGAGGTTGCTGGTTTGATATGCCCTTGAGCATCGGTCATTCCTAACCAAACACGGAGTCAATAATACCAGCCTGGGTGGAACACCTCAAGGGCAAAGAAGGGTTCCCCCTATTTTTTCCTGGAAGCCCCCTGGGTCTTGGGCCGGTTACTCAAGGTGTGATGATGGGTTCTACTCTGAGGGAACCGCTCAGCGGCTCACGGCTGACGGTCACGGGAAGGCCGAATATGGCCTCGATGGTGGCGGGCGTGAGGACCTCCTCGCTCGTGCCGGCGGCGGCCAGACGGCCTTGGCTCAAGAAGACGAGGCGGTGGCAGAAGCGCGCGGCCGAATTGAGGTCATGAAAAACGGAGAGTACCGCGAGTCCTCTTCGGGCGGCCAGGTCGCGCAGCAGGCGGTATATGGCCAACTGGTGCCTGAGGTCGAGGAAGGCGGCGGGTTCATCCAGCAGGAGGAGCCGTGGTTCCTGGGCCAGTGCCCGGGCCAGGAGGACACGCTGTTTCTCTCCGCCCGACAGCTCGGCGTAGGGACGCGAGGCGAACCGCGTGGTGTCGGTGAGGTCGCAGGCCTCGCGGGCGGCGCGGATGTCGTCCGCGTTCTCGAACAGCCCCCGCAGCCGCGTCGCCCTCCCCATGAGTACCACCTCCTGGGCGCTGAAGGGAAACGCCAGGGTATTTTCCTGGGCCACCACGGCTACCAGCCTGGCTATCTGGGCGCGGGGCATTTCGGCCAGAGAACGCCCCGCCAGAGTGACGGTGCCCGAGGAGCAGGCGAGCCTGCCCGAGAGCAGCTTGAGCAGGGTGGTCTTGCCGGAGCCGTTGGGGCCGCACAGGCCGACGAGTTCTCCCGGATCCAGCCTCAGGGAGACGCCGTCCAGCTGAGGCGGCCCCTCGCGCCGGCGGGCGAGGCCTACACCTTCGGCAAGCAGGATGGGGGCGCTGGGGGCACAATCCTTTCGAGGCTCGGTCACCACGACACGCCCCGCCTCTTGAGCAGCAACCCGAAAAGGGGCGCTCCCAGAAAGGCCGTGACCACCCCCACGGGCAATTCCTGGGGGGCCAGGAGGCTGCGCGCCACCAGGTCCGCCCCCACCAGGAAGGCGGCGCCGGCCACGGCGGCCGTGGGCAGCAGAAGGCGATGGTCGCTTCCCAGGAGAAGCCGCACCATGTGGGGCACGATCAGCCCCACGAAGCCGATGAGCCCGCAGGTGGCCACGATGGCTCCCACGGCCAGGGAGGCCACCAGGTAGAAGAACACCTGCTCCCGGCCCACCTCCAGCCCCAGGTCGGCGGCGGAATCGGCGCCGGCGGCCAGCAGGTTGAGGCGGTGGGAGCGGAACCAGAAGAGCGCCGTGGAGCCCGCGGCCACGGCCAGGGCGAGAGCCGCTTCCGCCAGTTGGGGGCGGCCGAGGTCGCCGTAGAGCCAGAAGATAATACTGTAGAGCCGCTCCTCGGCGGCCAGGAAGGTGGCCAGCATGATCAGGGCGGCAAAGAAGGTGTTGGCGATGATCCCGGCCAGGAGCAGAAGCCCCGCGTTAAGCTCCCCCCGCCGCCTGGCCAGCCCGAAGACCAACAGGGTGGTCAGGGCCGCGCCCCCGAAGGCCGCCAGCCCCGTCTGCAGGCTGCCCGCCCCCATGAGCATCGCCAGCGCCGCCGCGGCCGCCGCCCCGCCGGCCACCCCCAGCACGAAGGGTTCGGCCAACGGATTGCCCAATACCCCCTGAAACACCACGCCGCAGGAGGAAAGCCCCAGCCCGGCCGCGATGCCCGCGATGAGGCGCGGCAGCCGCAGCCCGAATACTATGGTGCGGGCGGGCTCGCCGCCGCGCAGGCCGTCCATTATGGTGTATCCGCTGGGCCCAACCGAAAGCGACAGGACGGAGACCGCCGCCAGAAGCGCGGCGAAAGGCAGGGTGGAGATGAACACTTTCCGAGCCGTGAGCACTAGGGTTTTTTCGCCTCCTTGATCGCCTGGTGGTGAAGCAGGGAGGCGGTCAGCTCCAGGCCGTCCAGCAGGCGGGGGCCGGGCCGCTGCAAGGGATCCAGCGGTACGGCATATATGGCCCCGCCTCTGGCGGCGGGCAGGGGAAGCGCCAGCCAGCGCCGCCGCTCCGCCGCGAAGGCCTCGGGATCCTCGACGACTATCAGGATCACCTCCGGTCGCAGGGCCAGCAGCAGCTCCAGAGACAGCCGCAGGTAGGGGCCAGCCAGGCATCCGGCCACGTTCCGGCCTCCGGCCTCTCGAATGAGGTCATCTTGCAGGCTTCCCGCCCCCGCCGTGTAGAGCGAGCCGCAGCCGAGCTGCAAAAGTACCCTGGGCCGGTGCCGGCCGGCCACCGCCCGGCGCACCGCCGCGAGCCTGGCCGCGAGCTGAGCCGCGAGCCTTCGCTCTGCCCCCGGCGCCCCGCACCAGCGGGCCACGTTCGCCAGAGAGGCCACGGCCTGCTCCACGGTGTGAGGGTCGCTTACCCGCACCTCGACCCCCAGAACCCGCAGCCGCCGCAACGAGGCCTTGCGGGTACCGAAGGCCGCTATGGCAACGTCCGGCCGCAGGGCGGCGCAGGCCTCCAGGCTGGGGTTCACGTAGCTGCCCACGGTGGGCAGCCGGGAGACCTCGGGGGGGCAGTTGCAGTAGTCGGTCACCCCGGCCAGCCGCCCCTGCAGGCCCAGGGCGTAGACCTGCTCGGCCACGCTCGGGGCCAGGGCCAACACCCTCCCCGGCGCGGCGGCCCGAGGCGGGTGCTCAGGTGTCTGGCAACCGCCAGACAGCAGGGTCAGGATCAGCAGGGCCGGCCCTGTCGCCCGAACGTACCCGTTAATAATACAGCCGCGGCCCGCCCATAAAATTGAGCGGCGGGGCCGGGAAGTTGCCGTCTCCGGGCGACCCGGCCTGAAGGCTGTAGTCTTCATCCAGCAGGTTCTGGGCATCGAGGAACAGCTCCATTATGACCGCCGATGCGCTGGCTGGCCCCCTCGGGTCCACTGCTCTGGTCTGCCCGGGGTCCGGGGGCATCTCGGGGAGAAAGAGGGGTAGCGGTCGGGGGCGCGGGTCATAAAAAAAGCCCCGCCTCCTACCGGAAACGAGACTGACGGCAAGGTCAGCGGTCTTTCCCTCGAAAGGCTTCCCGAGGGCCATCGGGCCCCGCGGAAATCATCCCAGGCAGGTCTCCTGACTCGCGGCCACCTACTCCCCGGCCTTCCCATCCCTTTTCAGGACAGTGGCGCAGTGGGTTTCGTTCCGCTCACAGTTGCGGGGCAGTGCCGGTATCTCACCGGCTTCCCTATTAAGGCATTGAACCTGGGTTCCGTTTTGTCAGGAGCCAATCTGCGGGAATGGCATGGAAGTGTCAAGCCCCATCTTCTCTGTCAGCGGGGTCTCTCGGCCTCGATCAGGCGCTCCATCTCTTCCATCTCTTCGGCAGCCTGCTCCCACTCCGGCACCAGGTGGCGGTCGAGGGCGGTCTTCAGCTCCACCCTTCGGGCATTGAGGGTTCGGGCCTGCTGCTGGTCGGCATAGGTCTCGACCTGGGCAAGCTGGGCCTCGATTCCCGCCAGCTCAACCTCGGCGGCCTCTATACGGGAGAGCATCTCCTCCAGGCGCGACCTCAGGGGCGCGGTGCGCCGCGAGCGTTGCTGGCGCCATTGGGCCTCAAGCAGCTTGATCTCCCGGTCGGCCCGGCGGCCCTTCTTCGGGGCTTCGGGGTCGGATGGAGGCGGGTCCTTGGGGGCGGGCCGGCCTCCGGCGGAGGCGCCGAGACGCAGCCAGTCGTCGTAGTTTCCGCTGTAGAGGCGCCATTGGCCATCTTCGTGGGCCAGCACCTTGGAGGCCACGCTGTTCATGAGCCTGCGGTCGTGGGTGGCCATGATCAGGGTGCCGCGGTAGGCCATCAATGCCTGTTCGAGCATGTCCCGGGATTCAATATCCAGGTGGTTGGTGGGCTCGTCCAGGAGCAGCAGGTTGGGGGCTTCGATGAGCAGCTTGCACAGCGCCAGCCGACTGCGCTCCCCGCCGCTAAGGACGCTGACCCGCTTCAGCACCTCTTCCCCGCTGAAGAGAAAGGCCCCCAGCAGGGTGCGAAGCTGCCCCTGGGTGACCTCCATCCCGGCCACCGAGGCCACTTCCTCGAGCAGGCTGCGGGAGCCGTCCAACTCGGCGACCAGATCCTGGGCGAAATAGCCGACGCGCACGTTGGCCCCGTGGCGCACTTCTCCCGCGTCGGGGCTTTGGCGGTCGGCCAGGATGCTCAGGAGGGTGGTCTTGCCGGATCCGTTGGCCCCCAGGAGTACCAGCCGCTCGCCTCGCTGCAGCAGGAGATCCAGCCCGGCGTATAGGCGTCTCGCGCCAAAGCTCTTCGCCAGCCCCTGCAGCTCCAGGGCAATGTCTCCCGAGCGCTGGGGTTCGGGGAACTGGAAATGGAAGGTGGGGGGCCTGCTGGGGGGCTCCACCCGTTCCATCTTCTCCAGCAGCTTGAGCCTGGCCTGGACCTGGCGGGCGCGGTCCTTGCGCGCCCGGTTGCGATCCACAAAACGCTGAATCTGGGCTATGCGCTCCTGCTGGGCCTCCCAGGCCGCCCATTGTTCCCGCCGCCGCCGTTCCTTTTCCTCCAGATAGCGCTCGTAGTCTCCGGGATAGACCGTCAGCTCGCCGCCGTCCAGCTCCACGATGCGCGAGACTAGGTGGTCGAGGAAGGCGCGGTCGTGGGAGACGAGTACCACGGCGGTCTTGGAGGCGAGCAGGTAGTTTTCGATCCAGATCAGGGCCTCCAGGTCCAGGTGGTTGGTGGGCTCGTCGAGCAGGAGTACATCCGGCTCGGCCAGAAGCAGCCGGGCCAGGGCGGCCCGCATCATCCAGCCGCCACTCAAGGTCTCGACCGGCCGGGCAAGGTCCTCGGGCCGGAAACCCAGACCGGCGGCCACTTTCTGTGCCCGGGCTTCCAGGTCGAACCCCCCCATTCGCTCCAG